>JBFMBL010000046.1:15670-20164 GCA_040755195.1 Bacillota bacterium | reverse complement strand
GCGCGCAACCGCTTTAATCCTTCCATATCTACGAAAAGTGTAACTTATTCAGCCGCTCAGTGTTTCTCTGACGGAGCGCGACGAGATGCAAGCAGAGCGCGAAAGCCGGCCTGGGGTAGCGCGGAGCGTACACAGAAGTACGTGAGCACTGCCCCTGGCCGGCTGACAAAGCCATGCGCAGCATATCGCCGCGCCCGACGACCGGGACAGCTGAATAGTTACCGAAAAGTTACGGCAACGGCATGGATTTGGGCAATCTCAAAAAGTCAGCAGGAAATTCTAAAAATCACCAGAAAAAGAAGGAAGTCAAGGGCCGGCAATTGAATAGGATAGATCGAATAGTCGATAATTGATACATATTGTAGAATTTTCAGGAAGATGCGGCAGAATGACACAAAGCGGCTTTCGAAAAGCTCTCACAATCTTAATAATAGTCGGAATCCTCGTTAAGGTTATTATATCTTTTGAAAACGGGATTTCCGACCCAGACACCTGGTGGCATCTGGCTGCCGGGAAATACATGGTTGACAACCACGCCATTCCTCACCAGGACATCTTTTCCTGGACGGTTTCCGGACAGGAATGGATAACGCACGAATGGCTTGCGGAAGTCCTCTTCTACCTCGGATACCTTGCAGGAGGGTTCTGGGGTGTCCTGTGTATACTCCTTATTCTTGCGGGCTTGTTGCTGATCTTTTACTTTAAACTTCTTTCCATGCCGAAGGATTCTTGCCTGGTTGCTACCCTGACTCTAATCGTAGTCGGTCAATTGATTGTGCCTTTCTTGGAAATCAGGCCGCAGGTGTTTTCTTACTTGTTCTTCGTGGTCTTCCTTTATGTTTTATACCTATTCGTCACTGGCGGCAAAGACTATCTTTTTTCTTTGCCTTTAATAAGTATTTTATGGGCTAACAGCCACGGTTCCTTTCTTGTCGGTCCGGCCTTGGTGATACTGTTTATCTTCTGCGGCCTGCCCAGGATAAAAGATGAGAGGTTTACAAACTTCCACCTGCAAAAGAGACAACTTTTACAACTTTCCTTGTGTGCCCTTTTGTGTGTTGTTGCCGCCGCTCTTAATCCCAATGGACTTAAACTTCTTACCTATCCTTTTGCCACCATGGGTGATAACCAGATGACCAATGCCATTCAAGAATGGCTTTCACCCAACTTTCATGACCTTTACTATCAGGTCTTCCTGGTATATTACATGGTAACCTTTATAACCATGATTCTTAGTCCCAAAAAGATTGTCATAAACGATCTCTTGCTATACCTGATTTTTGGCGCTGCAGCATTCTTATATATTAGATTTATACCTTACGCACTTCTATTAAGCGGTCTTATATGGCCCCGGTATTTTCAACCCCGGCTCGAATTCAAGACTGACTTGAGCAAGGTTAAGAACTTTCTTCTGCCTTTAGTTCTGTTGTTTTATGTCTTTGTACTTGCCGTCAGGGCTCCCTCCCAAAACGTTATAAACCACCGATTTACCCCAAAAGAAGCAGACTATCCCATGGCGGCATTAGACTATTTGAAAAACCACCCGCTTAAGGGAAGAATGCTCAACGATTATGGCTGGGGAGGCTATCTTATCTGGAACCGCCCGGAGGAAAAGGTGTTCATAGACGGCCGCGCGGACGTGTACCTTGAAAAGGTTTTCGGTGATTACATAAATATTACCCGGCTGAAACCGGAAGCGGCATCACTCCTGGAAACTTACGATATTGATTACGTGTTCATGCCCGCAAGCGCTCCACTTATCCAGGCCTTAAGGTTTTCGCCCTGCTGGTCGGTGTACTATAAAGATAAGACAACCACGATTTTAGTTAAGGACAGCCGGTCTTAGATCGATTGTGAACAGGCGGAAGGAGACCCGATTTGCTCACAAACGCAGCGATCGTGAGGTTTAAAAACGAGTACCCATTGTTTTTCTGGCTCCTCTTAATTCTGGTGCCGTTGGCTACATTGGTTCCCTACGTTGTCCTATATTATCACGCGCCTGAAGGGACGACGTTCTCTGGTTTTATATTTGCAAGCGATGATCCCGATTCCTACCTGGCTAACATGCATTTGGCGGAATACGGCTGGAAATTCAAGTTTATGTTTACCGCCGAAGATACCACCGGTGGTTATATCTTTCTGTTTTATATTTTTCTCGGGAAACTGGCTTTACTATTTAAAACTTCCTATGTCTTAATGTTTCATATCGCCCGGATTATATCCGGTATCTTTCTTATCTTCTCCGGATGGCTGTTTTCTAAAACACTGCCCTTAACAAGAAACGAAAGGAAATGGGGTTTCGTTCTCTTCTGTCTGGCGGTTCAATTTCCGGCGTGGTGTCATAAATACTGGGGGCTGGTCATTTACAACCCGGAGGCTTCGCCGTTTATTAACACTCTTTTACTTCCCCATGTGGCTTTTTCGCAGGCGCTGTTTCTTTTAGGGATATATTTCTTTCGCAGGTGGCTTGTGACGGAAAGTGCTGTTACGATAGCATGGGGTAATATTCTCATAATAGGGCTCGTAGTAGTTTACCCCTATGCTCTATTGCCTTTCCTGGCAGTTTGTTTAGTATCATTTTATTTTCATGAACGTTGTTTTCCAATTAAAAAGGCTCTCAAATTTGGTTTCTTTTTTATAGCCAGTATCCCTTATTTAATATATCTTTTGATGTTAACGAAGCATCCAGATATAAGACAGTGGCAAGTGCAAAGCGCCACCGTCTTCTCATCCCCTTTCGAACCGATTGTTTTTAATATCATCCTGACTATGTCGGGAATTGTGGGGCTTTTCATGATCTATCGAAGAGAAGGTCTGCGCAGTGAGCTTCTTTGGATTTGCGCTATTCCCTTTCTTTTGGTATTCTTACCATTTAAATTCCAGGAAAGGCTTCTACAGGGCGCGGGACCCTGCTTAAGTTTTGCCGGCGGCATAGCGATTAATATAATCGAGACTCGTATTAAACGTGTCCATCGAGATTTACTAATCGTTGGGCTCCTTGTAGCGACATCGCTGCCGTTGATTACACCGATCTTTAATCCTCCGGAACGAAGCTTTTTGACTAATGCAGAGGTTTCCATGTACCGGTGGATGCAGGTTAATCTTACTCAAAATGATGTTGTCTTAACAGATTTGCCATATAGCGCACGTATCCCCGGCAGAGCCGGTTGCCGGGTCTGGTGCGGTCATCACGACCAGACTTTTAAGGTAGATGAAAAACACGGAAAGCTAAAACGTTTTTTCACCGATAAAAGTTTTGATCGTAATGATTTATTAAAAAGAAATAATATTAATTATATTCTTTGGGACACAGCGAACAGTCTTCCTCCAAACAATTGGTTAATGATTAAAAAATATGATAACTTGATACTTTTTAAATGTAAAGGTCGAACAAAATAGTAAGAACATCTTTGTATTCCATTTTTTCTTTTAAGGAATACTTGAGAGAGGTCGAAATAGTGCAGCCAGTATACCCCCTCGTATCTATCGTTGTCCCTATGTACAATGAATCACCCAACGTAGAACCTTTTTACGAAAGGGTATCCAAAGTAATGCAGGCATTGGGTGAATCGTACGAGATAGTATGTGTTAACGACGGCAGTAAAGACGACACTATTAATCGTTTAATTACACTCGCAGAAAAAGATCCCAGGGTTAAGGTTATAGACCTCTCACGAAACTTCGGGAAAGAAATCGCCTTGACCGCCGGACTTGATTTCGCATCGGGAGATGCTGTGATTCCGATCGACGCCGATCTTCAGGACCCTCCTGAGCTTATTCCCGAACTCATTGCCCGGTGGCGTGAAGGCTACGATGTGGTTTACGCGACGCGCTTAGAAAGAAAAGGAGAAAGCTGGTTAAAGCGGTTGACTTCACGTCTTTTCTATAGAGTCATCAAAAGAATGACTTTGATAAGCATACCTGAGGACACCGGAGATTTCCGTCTTATGAGCAGACCGGTTGTTGAGGCGCTTGGAGAACTGCGTGAACGCAACCGTTTTATGAAGGGCCTGTTTAGTTGGGTCGGTTTCCGACAGACCTCATTGCCTTATAATAGAAACCCGCGCAACGCGGGAAAAACCAAGTGGAACTACTGGAAGCTCTGGAATTTTGCCCTGGAAGGTATTACTTCATTCAGTTACATACCGTTGCAGTTCGCGACTTATTTTGGTTTGACCGTGGCATTTTTATCTTTTCTTTATGCTTTATTTATTATAATCCGTACTTTAATTTTCGGCAGGGATGTTGCCGGTTATCCTTCGTTGATTACCGTGATACTCTTTCTCGGCGGTGTTCAGCTTTTTGCGATCGGCATCGTCGGCGAGTATATCGGCCGTATTTACAATGAAGTGAAACAACGGCCTTTGTATCTGGTAAAAGCAAAATACGGGTTGTCCTTAAATCATAAAGTGGTTGATTGATATGGACAATTATGTAGAAGCTGAATCTCGAAGAAGAACATGGTTCAATGTAATAATGGTTTTCTTACTTTCA
>JBFMBL010000046.1:0-15570 GCA_040755195.1 Bacillota bacterium | reverse complement strand
ACCTTTCCACCGTCGTACCTCTTTCTTGTAAGCGCCATTGTTTTGGCTAATTTATGCTATCCGCGAAACACAAAGCAAACTATCGCAACACTGCGTTATGTCTCAGTCCTGTTTCCTTTTCTTCAGATGCTTGGCCTCAGTTATGTGGAAAAAGCTAAAAATTCAAAGTACAACAAGTATTTATTAGTAACTACATACGCTATGATTAACGCCCTTTTTTCTTTCTGGTTCGGGTTAAAAGCCTTTCAGGGGTAACAGTGTTTCCGGACTACTGGTATTCAAACCTTGGAACTAAGGTACCAATACGGGGGATCTGATAGTCTTCTGTGAATAATATACAGTTGTGTTTATGGGGTGCGGAATATGGTTAGGTCACGAACTCTTCGAATTGTAATCGGTATAGCTATCAGCCTGTCTTTGCTGTTTGCGGTCTTCTATAAGATCCACTTCGTAGAGCTTTGGACTGCATTTAAGAAAACCAGTTTTTGGGACTTGTTTCTATGCATCTGCTTTTTTGGGTTAAACTGTATTGCCCGGGCGTTTATTTCTCATTTTACCATAAGGTCTATTAAACGCACCCCATTCTTCACTCTCTTGGGCGGTGTGGTTGTCGGCTACATGGCGAATAATCTCCTTCCCCTACGAGCGGGAGAATTGGTCCGTGCGCATTATCTTTCTCGCAAATCAGGGATATCAGGAGGAATGGCATTCTCAACAGTCTGTATCGAACGGGTTACGGATGTTTTTTCACTTTGTTTTTTACTTGTAGCTGCAATTTGGTTGAGAACCAAAGGGCTTTCTATGCATAATGCAGAGGGTACTATTGTTTTGATGGCTGCACTCATTTCCGGAATCGTTGTTTTTTTATTAGCTTTTAACCGGCTCATTTACGGCAAAGAAAAGAAATACCATGGTTTTTTGTCTCATGCTTTCCGTATGATTGAGGATTTCCTAAAACCGATCGGTCAACTACGGCAACCGAAGAAGTTTTTTCTTGTAATCCTTTTGAGCTTAACCGCATGGGCCTGTAATTATTTCTCCCTGTTTTTTCTCATTCGAAATTGGTCTTCGCCATCTCTGGAAGCAGCACTGCTTCTTCTCCTTTTTATTAATCTGGGGATGCTTTTACCTTCTTCACCCGGTGCTATTGGAGTAATGCAGTTCGCTTTTTGGATGGCGCTTGCCCCGTTCAATATATATAGAGAGCAAGCGCTTGCGCTATCATTCGCTTATCAGTTCGGGCTTTATTTATTTACGCTGCCGTTGGGTGTTGCGTTTTACTCGCAGATTAAACCGGGAATCACAAAAATAACGGAGGGTGCAGAGTTCGATGTCAAAGCCGACGACGCTATAGATTTATTACATCCTGAATAGCCAACATTCTTAACGGTCCGAAGCGGCATCAAAACTAAGCTGGTCGCCTATCTCAGTTTGACTGAACAATATCGTACCTTTGGGTAACTCCACAACGCCTAAGGCTGACTTTAACACTGGTGTTACACGAAAAGGAGTTAAATTCGAAAAAACGGCTATAACTATTCTGGAACGGTCGTAGAAGACTACGTCTATAGAAAATCGCATAAAAAAAGTGTGTACGCTTAAACAAGGCTCAATAATCAGACCTTCCTCTTCCAACAATGATCTTCGGCCCAAAAGGCCAATAAGTCGCCGGGAAAAAGAAAACGCAGGTTTAGCCCGTCTGGCTAAGGTGCATTCCTTTGTTACGTTAATAACTTTGAACATCTTCTGTGTTATTATGACCCGCCGAAAACTTTAGAAATTTTTATCATTGCCGGGCCAAGCAGTATGATAAAGGTAGCCGGAAAAATAAACATAACCAGGGGGAAAAGCATCTTAACGGGCGCCTTCATGGCGGTTTCCTGGGCTCTCTGCCGCCGTCTGGTTCTCATTTCTTGTGATTGGAGTTTCATTACATTCGAAAGCTGCACACCCATTTGTTCGGCCATGAGCACCGCACCAATAAAGGTAGACAGATCGTCTAAATCCAGCCTCAGTGCCATAGCGCGTAAGGCTTCACGCCTTGGCTTTCCTATCTTCACTTCTTGAAGCACCCTTCTGAACTCGTCTGGTAGAACCCCCTTTGTTTTCTCTACAACCTTTAGAATAGCCCCATCTAATCCGAGCCCTGCTTCTATACTGACTGTCAGTAAATCAAGCGTATCGGGCAGGGCGTCCCGCACTGATTTTTGACGGGCTTGGATGCGTTGTTTAATGTAATAATCTGGTGCCAGTAATCCAAGGACTGCAAAAAAGGCGAATATGAGCAATAGTTTAAGAGAAGCCATTCTCGTAGCCCAGCCTAGCAAAAGCCCGGCTGCTCCGCCAAAAGCGCCTGACAGATACTTTACCATGGTAAACTCTACCGCATTAAGTCCTCCGGGATTGCCCGCAACAAGAAGTTTTGTCTCTAGAGCCTTAGTGCGGCTTGCCGGCAGATAGTGTTTCCCAGCGGATCCGAGGCGGCTGAGGAGCGGTCTGATAAAACGATAATAAAGCGGCTGGCGTAGTTCCTCTTCACGTAAGGAGGCGTGTCCTTCACCGCCGAGAAGGGTTGCCACCCTCGTGGACATTACCTCACTTGTTTTTTGAAAACGAAAATATATCGGCAAAAGCAATGTGATGAAAGCAGCAAAAATAAAAATTGCAGCCACCGCAATCATATTGTCCTCCTAAATATGGATGTCGACGATTTTCTTTATCGCCAACATTCCTATGAGTTCTCCGACGCCTGCTACGCACAACATTACGATTCCCATCTTGTTCGTGAACATGGTTAAGAGGTATTCACGGTTTAATAAAAAGAGGATTCCTGCCAACGCAACAGGCATAAATCCAATAACCATGCCTGAAATTCTGCCCTGCGCGGTAAGCGACTTAACTTCACCTTGGAGTCTGACTCTCTCTCGGATCGTTTCCGCGATTGAATCGAGCATTGAGGCCAGGTTACCCCCAACCGACCGCTGTATAATAACCGCCGTCACAACAAGGTCCAAGTCGTCACTTTTCACCCTGTTAACCAGGTTAGCAAGAGCCTCTTCGGTGGCAATACCCAAGTTCATTTCCGTTAATGTCCGGCCGAATTCCTTACTTATGGGTGGAGCCATATCTTTCCGCACAACATCCATCGCTTGAAGGAAACTAAAACCAGCCCTTAACGTATTAGACATAATGGCTAAAGCGTCGGCAATTTGAGAATTAAAGGCTTTTAAGCGTTTTCCTTTAGACATACTCAAAACCATGTTTGGAATTATAAAGCCGAAAGACATTCCGATCAGTGCGCCTATTAGCTTGCGGGTCAAGGAAAACCCGATTGCCGACGTGAGCAGCATAACACACAAGACTATTACCAAGAACTCTTCGGCGCGCAGTAATATGTCCGCCTGACACAACTGCTCTTCAAGACGTTTAACGGGGGCTTGCGCTGGTTTGAAGTTGGTAATGATGTTGCGAAGCCAACCGAAACCGCGCCGTTTCCGGACGGTTTCTTCCGTAACAGTTTTTTGATCTTTTGCACTAACCTGCTTTAGCCGTCCTTCCAATAAACGTTGCTTGGCTGTTAGTAATTCCCTAATGCCAAGGAAAACAAGTAAAACCATTAAAAAAGTAAAAACCGCAACCATCATCTCGCCTCCTTACCAGGTGGTCGGCGCGAAAAGTCTCGGGTCAAGGTGAATACCACTCGATTCGAGGCGGTCCGTGAACTTAGGTCGAATGCCGGTACTAATGAATTGCCCCCTTACCCTTCCTTCTTCATCAACACCGGTTTGTTGGAATATGAACAGGTCCTGCAAAACGATGACATCCCCTTCCATTCCCTGAACCTCGGTGACGTGTGTTACCTTTCTTGAACCGTCTTTAAATCTGTTTGCCTGAACGATAAGGTCGATCGCGGCTGATATCTGTTCCCTGATAGCCCTTACGGGCAGTTCCATTCCGGCCATCAATACCATGGTTTCAAGACGGGAAAGCATATCTCGCGGCGAATTAGCGTGGCCTGTGGTGAGGCTTCCATCATGACCCGTGTTCATAGCTTGGAGCATGTCCAAAGCCTCGCCGCCCCTTACCTCTCCAACAACTATACGTTCCGGACGCATCCGCAACGAGTTTCGCACAAGATCTCTAATAGTGATTTGGCCTTTGCCTTCTATGTTTGGCGGACGTGATTCCAATCGGACCACGTGCTCTTGGCGGAGCTGCAACTCAGCCGAGTCCTCGATTGTGATAATTCGTTCATCTGAAGGTATGAATGACGAAAGAATATTTAAAAGCGTTGTTTTACCGCTGCCTGTACCCCCGGAAACCACAATGTTAAGTCTCGCCTTAACGCAAGCTTCAAGGAACTTTGCAAGTTCCTGTGTTATACTCCCGAAACGTATCAGGTCATCGACCTTCAGCGGATCGCGAAAAAATTTACGAATTGTGATTGTCGGTCCATCCAATGCCAGAGGCGGAATAATAGCGTTAACCCGCGAGCCGTCCGGTAAACGGGCGTCTACCATCGGGCTGCTTTCATCCACCCGGCGACCCAAAGGCGCCACTATCTTTTCAATAACGTGCATGACGTGATCGTTATCCCGAAAGGTTACTTCAGTCAGTTCCAGTTTGCCGCGTCGTTCAACGTAAACCTGGTGTGGCCCGTTGACCATGACCTCGCTTATCTCATCATCTTCAAGCAAAGGGGTAATGGGCCCAAAGCCGAGGGCTTCCGCGACGAGTTCGGAAACAATCCGTTGGCGTTCGAGCCTGGGAATGGGTGCAGATTGTTTTTCAAGAAGTTCCCAGGCAACGCTCTCAACTTTATGCGCGTCTATTTCGGTTTTTCCGCCGGCGCGCAGGATATCCCCCAGTTCCGCAACCAGCAACTTATGGAGATTAATCTTCAACTCCTGGTGCGGGTCGCGTCGTACTATTCTTTCAGGGGTGGTTTTTGGTTTGTCACTTTTATCAAACTTAGAGAAAACCGCCACTTGACCACCTTCCACCTTTGCTTTTTACAGGACTGAACAAACGCGTTTGGTGTGGATTTTGTGTTATTAAATGAGTGGTTAAATACTTTAAAGGTCTATACTGTTAAAAGCGTATTTTACCCAAGAATGAACGCTTGAGTTCTTGCGGTCGTTCCTTTTCATCTTTTTCCTTTCCAAGGAGTTTTTCCGCCAGTTTGATGACATCTTGGGCAACTCTGCTGCCCTTATTGCCGAGACAAAAGGGCGCCCCCTTATTTGCGGCCGATTGTACCGTTCGCATGTCGGATGTTATGACACCGTCAAAACTCAACCCCAGGGTCTTTTCCAGATCGGCCGGCCGCAACCCGCCTTCAAAAAAGGCGTTGTTCAGAACGACACGCAACTTCTCCCCAAGATTATGCTCATTAAGAAAGTCTATATCTGCTTTTAAGCGTCGTAAAGCCGGCAAATCACACTGTCCGACCAGAATGATTTCATCGGCCATGTCTAACGCATGTGCTACCGCAGCGTTTAAATATGGTGGTGTGTCTACAAGAACATAATTGCATCCGAGTCTTGCTGACCCCAATATTTCCGGAATGCGTGTAGCAAGATCCAAAACATCCTCATCCTTAGAAGCAATTGAACCAAGAACCTTAACCCCGGAAGAATGAACGGCTGTGTACCCTTCAACCACTTCCTTATTTATCTCCGGTTCACGTGCAAGATCTGAGATGCTGCCGGGCAGGTTCAAGTTAAAAAGAACAGCTGCATCTCCCCCGACGGAATCCAGATCAACCACTGTAACACGCTGGTTAAAATCTTTTGACAGCACCGCCGCAAGGTTGCAGGTCAAGGTACTTCGGCCTGCGCCTCCCTTTGTTCCAAAAACAACCACGATAATTCCTGAAAGGATCGTTTCCGGCCCTTCTTGAAGTCTGGCATATGTGTCCTGGCGTTTCTTGGTTTTCTTGTTCGCCCTTCTGATTGCGTCAACCAATTCTTGGGAACTGAAGGGCTTTGTAAGATAATCATTTGCTCCGGCGGCCATCGCTTTGCGGAGATATTCCTGCTCTCCCTGAATCGAGATAATGA
Source organism: Bacillota bacterium (assembly GCA_040755195.1). GTDB lineage: Bacteria > Bacillota > Desulfotomaculia > Desulfotomaculales > Ammonificaceae > SURF-55. The sequence continues at coordinate 9,508 of JBFMBL010000046.1, read as the reverse complement.
CAACCGCCGTTTGCGGCAACTGTTCGCTTATTATCTCTGTGGCGCTTATACCATCGAGATCCGGCATGTTGATGTCCATTAAGACGACGTCCGGTTTAAGTTCCCGCGCTATTTGCACGGCTTCCTCCCCATCGCCGGCCTCGCCGATGACCATCACATCTTCTTCAAAAGACAGCAGTCTTTTTACGTCTTCACGCGTATTTGCGCTGTCGTCCGCGATGATTACAGTAATCGGATCCACGGATAACCCTCCTCAGCCCCCAACTGCCAAATTAACGTTGCTAAATATTTTCTCTCATGCGCAGCCAATGACCCTAAACAATCAATTGCTCTTTTTTCTTAAGTCAACCGTCATACTACCTTTTCTTCGAAGTCTCTTTGTCTGAACTTGCGGGTGCCTGAACCGCCTTGCTGGTTGTATTGTTTTGCATCGTGGGAAGCCCTTTGTACAAATCGGGTGTCGCCGATGGAGGCAGCCTGGTGATTCCTTTATCCACAGGAGACCTGAGGCTGAATTGGATGTTACCACGCTGGAAGCCGAGCACTAACAACTGTGCTTGCACAGGGGTCACCGCCAGGGTAGCCGTTTGATACCCGGCCCCGGCTTTCCCGTCTTTGTTGGACTCGAGTACCTGACCGGTAGCCATAACCAGTATGTCGCTCAACATCGTGGCGGTCATAACGCTCGACTTCGTCCCTGTTTCTGACTCCGGGCTTAAGGTTATCAAAATGTCAACGCGATCGCCCGGGAGGAGCATTCCCGACAAACTTGAAAGCTCGTCGACTTTTACGGTCAGCGCCCGTTCACCCGGTTTTATCCTGAAGGCAAGGCCCTGGCTTGTTCCTTGCTCCGATGCAAGCTTGCTTTTCAGTATCTGTTCTCCGGCGGAGATGTCCGATAAAGTAATCTTTCCGATTACGTCTTTGGCGGACCGCGACGCGTCAGGGTGCGCGTACTTTTCCGGGATTTCTTTGTATTTAAGCATCTCTGTTGTCACCTGAGTCTTTGCCGGTATATTCTGCCCGGCGGTTATTACTGTAACATACCCTCCTGCCTCTTTGTAAGTTTGTTTGACGGAATCAAGATACATATAGGCGCTTATTGCCGCACCCATGGCAAAAACAATAGCCAGAATTATAAACAATCTACCCCGCACCGGTTATCTCTCCTTATTCCACCAGTTTAACGGTCCGAAGTCCGTAGTCCGGCCCGTTGAGTCCTTCCGCAAAACCGTTGAATTCACGGACAAAATGACCATTTACATAGCATTCATTACCGGACCCCGTAGCACCCTCAAGAAAAAAAGCCGCAAAGCCGATAATCTGTACCGTATCCCTTCCGGACAATGGCTCGTCCCGGTAAACCGGAACAAAAACCAAACGAGGGCAGTTCTCACAGTGGTTTGTATAAGTGCAGCTTTCATGTCCCGTTACACGGTAACTTACCGCTCTTTCCGTGGAACCGGACATGTTACCCGGTTCGGTATCGATAAAGTCGCCGATTTCAAGCCATTCCTGATAACCATACTTTAATCTTTCTTCATAGTTGCCGGCACCGAGACCGCCGAGGGCCAGACAACCGAAGTTTCCGGTTTCTGCTTCGCCGCCGGCTACCTTAAGTGAATAGATTCTTCCATACTCGAGCACCTGGTCCGGAATCCCTAAAGGAACCACGCCCGCGACCCTTTCGACCCCGCCTACACGCGCCCTTGCCTGAGCGGTAACCGGCATGCTGTCTATGCCAAGAACGGGTGCGAAATACAGACTGACCTGCCGCCGCGCCCTGACCATAAGGACCTTCCCGTCGCTTTCTATGTTTATGGTTGCCTCAAGGGGCTGGATCCCGTTCTTAACAGCAAAATCCAGCGCTGTTAACGATGCTTCTGCGGGATTTACCGGCAGGAACTGGGCTCCGGCAAGAGCCGCCGCATCGGCCGCGTTTACCAGGCGCTCGCGGTTAAGAAACAATAAGCCGACATCTGTAGATAATGCCGCAAACCCGAGCAGGACTACCATCGACGCAACTACCAGAACTATTGCCGAACCCCGGTCGTTTTTGAGCTTTAACATCGGTCACACCTCAACGATTTCAATCAATTATTTTTGCGCTCTTCAGCCCGTAATCAGCACCGTTTACACCCTTTACATCTTCACTGGTTAATTTTTTAACGAAGTAACCGGTGATCGTGCAATTATTTCCGGTACCTGTAGCTCCATCAAGAAAGAATGCCGCGAATCCAAGAATTTGGACCTCCGATCGTCCGCGGTCGTCGTCCCTTAAATAAGAGTAAATAGGGCACGTTACAAGACGCGGGCAGTCCGGCTCGTGATTTTCCAGGGTACAGCTTTCATGACCGCTTATGCGATAGGCAACCCCGTCTTTTGAGGCCTTGGCCTTGTTCCCGGGTTCAGTCCAAACGGTATCCCCGATCTTAACCCATTCTTTATAACCTTCCTTAAAGCTTTTTTCGTAATCGTTGGATCCTCTATCCTCACCGAAAGCAAGCGCGCCGAAATTTCCGTGGTTTCCCATGCCTGCACCATACTTTAGAGTATATTGCGTGTTAAACGTCAGCGTCTGGTTCACGACCCCAATAGGAACCAAACCGTACACCGCTTCCACCGCACCGACTTGCGCCTCGGAATGCGCTGTCACCTGCCTGCTGTTTAAGCCAAGGACCGGAGCGAAGAAAAACCGAACCTCGCGCTGGGCTACAGCCCTCAACTTTTTCTCGCTGCCGTAGACAGATATGGATACTTCACCGGAATTAAGACCATTCAAAAGGGCATAGTTTCTGGCAGTATTTTCGGCCTCGTATGTTTTGGTGGGGTCAGCGGCCAGGATTTGCACGCCGGCAAGAACCGCGGCGTCGGTTGCGTTGTTCAGACGCTCCCTGTTCAGAAACAACATCCCTACATCGACAGTCAGGGCGACAAATCCGAGCAACCCTACCATTGCTGCGACTACAAGGACAAAAGCAGACCCACGCTCATCTTGGACTATCTTCATCTTCGCTCACCTCATTCCACCCGCATCACAGATCGTGCCTGAAGTGGAAACGGGTTCTGAATAATATCGCTGATCATCGGGATAACCAGATAAACCGAGTACCCAACGGTGACGGTAGAGGTTACACCGGTTACACGGTCCGCTTTAGAAAAGGGGGAAATATCTATTGTCAATCTAGACGATTCAAGGGTGTATGCAGCGCTATAAACCGAGCTTTCAATAATCGCGTTATCGGCACCTATCGACGCCTGCCGAGCTCCTTCCCTGGCCGCGTTGGTTATTATCAAATAGGCCGAAAAAATCCGTCCGAATTCCATAATACCGAAAAGGATAAGCAACAGTATAGGTAATATAAGCGCAAGTTCAACTGTAGCCTGGCCTCGAGTATTTTTGAATTTCATAGTATCACCTCAGCCAGAAGGCCACAAATACCCCCAGACAAAACATCACGCCGTATGGAAACTTCAGGCAGCTTTCCCCCAGCCATACCCCTGCGCTGCCCGGTAGTATCAGACTCAAACATGCCCCCTTCAAAGCCGTCCATAACCGGCCGTCCCTGAGAAGAAGGTAACAGGAAGCCACTCCCCCCATCACGGCTCCCGCCAGAAAGGTATACAACACGAACATCGGTCCGCCGCATGCTCCTATTGCGCCAAGAAGTTTCACATCTCCTGCGCCTACACCGCCGTTGAAATACGGTATAATCAATAAAGCCATTCCAACCACCAGTCCGGTCAAGCCGTCTATAGCGCCCGCCAACCCCCCGGTTACGCACCGGTATACAATGGCAAAAATGATTGCAGGGAAAAGAACCACGTTATAAATACGTCGTCTGTAAAGATCTGTAACGATAGAAATAAGCACAATGGCTATAAGGAGAACATCCAAGACCGACAAGAAAACCACCTTATTCTTTGACTGAATTCCAGCAATACTCTTTTGCATAAGTAATTATAGTTTCAAAGGTGACCCTACCCGGCCTTGTGGTCGGGTAGGGTCTATGCAGGGGTAGGAGGTACCTAACTGCTGGGTTCGGTTAGAAACGACGCAAAAATAACCATGATTCAACTTAGCTGGATTATTACGAAAAAACAGCCGGTACGATACGGAATACCTTCCTCTCGTTTCTAAGCCAGGTTATTACCGACTTCGTTAAGCTTGTTGCCTACTCTGCCGCCTAGGAAGGTTAGTGCTGCAATTACCGCAATGGCTACCAGCGCCAGTATCAATCCGTACTCAGCCATTCCCTGCCCTTCCTCTTCCTTCCATAGCCGCCTTAATGCCTTGATCATCGTTTTTCCCTCCTTTACAACTTTTTTTCTGTTTCTATGGTAACAAACCCGTTTGGGGCTTACCATCGAACCCGAGGCTCAATTTTTTCAGGATATTTTTGCCTTTAATAATAGGACCAAAGTCCTATATATTAAATAAGCGAGCACTATAACTCCACTAGCCGCTGCTTCAGCGCGTATAGAGCGGCCTGCGTCCGGTCGGTAACCCCTATTTTTTGAAAGATGTTTGAAAGGTGGTTCTTCACCGTTTTTTCGCTGATATAGAGTTTTCCGGCGATGTCCCTGTTGCTGGATCCTTCGGCCACTAAGCGCAAAACCTCGATTTCGCGCTCGGTAAGCCCATCGGGATTGCCTCTTGCCGACAATCTGTTGAATTCATGAAATACTCTTGACATAAGTTGCGGCGGAATGAAGGATTCCCCCTTTGCTACTCCTTCAATTGTTTCGACGAGTTTGTCCGAGGAGATGTCTTTCAAAACGTAACCGGATACGCCGGCCCTGATCATCTCAAAAAGATATTCATCCTGGTCGTGAATGGTAAGAGCAACCACAGCCACACCGGGTTTAATCCTTTTTATTTCCTTGCAGGCATCGATACCGTTCATCACCGGCATGTTCACGTCGAGAAGTATAACGTCAACGGTTTCTTTCCGTACCAAATCCACTGCCTCTTGCCCGTTTGAGGCTTCTCCGACCACTTGAATTTTCGGTTCCACCGAAAGTATCTTCCTGAGCCCTTCCCTTACCAAAACATGGTCATCCGTAATCAGAACTCTTACCACCATCTCATCCCCCCACACAGATCAAGAGTGTGGCTTAATAGCATCTTGTACCGCTGCCTGTCATTATCCGGCGCAATAATTTTCATGCATTAGTTTTAGTTGGTTATACGGCGCATCTTGTTGGCTTATCTGACTAACCGGTCAATTACTACTCTTCCACATCGAACCGGACAACAAGGGTCGTCCCGTTGCCGGGTGAGGAATCGATGTTCATTTCCCCTTTCAACAATTGCACCCGCTCTTTAACTCCAATAAGCCCGTATCCCTTCCGACGCATATCCTTCATTATCTTCTGTGGATTAAACCCTTTACCGTTGTCACGCACCACCAGGTTTACCTTGTCGGGCAAAACCTCGAGTTTAACCTGGACGCTGGTGGCGTCAGCATGTTTGTATATGTTGTTGAGTCCCTCCTGCACTATCCTGAATAAGGCAACCTCAACCGCCGCCGGTAACCTTCTCTGCGGGCCGTAGTACTGGAATTCTACCGGCAGTCCATACTGTTCCTTATAATTCGATATGAATTTCTTCAAAGCCGCGGATAAGCCTATATCATCGAGCGCCATCGGTCGGAGGTCAAAAATGATCTTCCTGGTATCCTGCAGGCTATCGCGTACAATAACCTGAAGCGCCTGAAGCTCTTCACGGAGTTTCGCCGGATCCTTTTCCATAAGCCTCAGACAAAACTCCGCCCGCATTACTACGTTTGCCATTGATTGCGCTGGTCCGTCATGTATCTCCCGGGCAACCCGACGTCTTTCTTCCTCCTGGGCTTCGAGAATCCTTAAGGCCATAGCCTGCCATTGGTGCATTTCCCCGAGCCGGTCTGCGGCATCTTGAAGGTCGCCCTTTAAATACTGAAGGATTACACCAACCTGTGAAGCCAGGCGTTCGGCTCTCTTCTTGGTTACGAGCTGTCGTTTCAAACCGCGTTCCAGTTCATCCCGGCGGATGCGGAGCACATTCTCTTGCGACCGGAGGGTAATCAGCTCGATTTGCAGCCCTTGGGCATTTTCATAAGCGTCTTTGATATCTTTCTCCGAGTAGTTTTTAAAATCCGAACTGACCTCCATCAACCGGAGGCGAGCTTTCCTTTCGGCAGCCTGCAGAGAATCTACTTTGGCTATAATTTCCTGAGTCTCTTCCCGTATTGATTCAACCTCTTGCCGCATTCGAACGGTTTCAGCTTCTGCGGCTTCTGCGATGTTATAAATCTCCTCTTTACTTTTTTCGATTAAATCTATCGTATCTTTAATGATTTCATCGAGAGTTTTAATTTCCACCACAATACCCTACCCCCAAGACCTAAAAAACTCCTTTGCTTTTAATAGCCTCCTGGTAGTAATTCAAAAGCGTGTCGGCAGCCCGTGGCGCTGACAACTCTTCAGCCTTTTGCAGGGCATTAACACGGAAACGTCCGTAAAGCTCTCGGTCTTCGAAGAGCCGGCACACACGTTCCGCAAAAACCTTTTCGTCTAAAGGGACTAAAAACCCATCAACCCCTTCGTCGACCATTTCCGTCAAACCTTTAGCCCGCACCGCTACGGCCGGCAATCCGGCAGCCTTTGCTTCCCCTACGACAAGCCCCTGAGTTTCGGTAAGGGAAGAAATCACAAATACATCCCCCGCCGCATAGCAATCTTTAACGTAATCCGGGGCAACCGGACCGGTAAAGACAACGTTTCGCCCAACATTCTTCTCCTCGGCTTCCTTCACTAAATCCTCCCGTTGCGGCCCGCCGCCTACCAGTAGCAACCTGGTACCGGGCAGCCGATCAACAATAAGACCGAGCGTCTTTAGAAGGAAACCGATGTTTTTTTCTTTCGCCAGGCGCCCCACATAAACCATAACCCGCTCATCCGGCCCAATACCGTAACGCTTCCGGAAACCGTCACGGTCCCCTCCCTGGAAAGACTTCAAATCAATACCGGTAGGCAGAGTTCGTATTCGTGCGCGGACACCTGTTTCCAATAAATAACTGCCGATTACCCTGGTGGGAGCAAGCACCAGATCGCAGCGGTTGCAAAAAGCGGTGGTATACCGCAGGGTTAACTGTCGTGTTTGTGTCTTAAGAAACGGGAAGTAATGGACATATTCTTCGTAAAGTGTATGGTAGGTGAAAACCAGCGGCAGATCCAAGCGCCGTGCCCATCGCGCGCCTAACCCGCCAAGTAAAAAGGGTGAATGAACGTGGACAAGATCGAGTTTTAATTCTTTTATCGTGGAACCGATTTTCAATGAAAACGGTAATGCCAGCCTGAAACCGGGGTTTGTCGGCACCGGGAACGATACAAACCTGTATATGCGACTTTCCGGCTTACATCCTTTGTACCATGGCGCAAAAATATAAAAAAGAGCATCCCGGGCTTCTAATTCTGCCCGGAAGGTCTCTATCGAACGTACCACGCCACTCGTATAAGGCCGGTAACTATCAGTGAAAACGCCGATACGCAGAGGGTGTGTACCTCCATTTCGCACGCTGTTCAGACACTTAATATCCTGAATCCTTATTTGGTATTCTCTATAGCGGTTTTATCCCCTGTTTAATGGAGAAAATTGTTGAAATTCGTTGTGCAATTTCACAATAATTATTAAACTTATAGCGCCGGGGAAGTTCTAAGCAAATTGACGCTAAAGCTCTTCGCCTAAAGGCGAAGGTTTTAAACCTGGCGTTTGCAAAATAAAAAACCCGGGAGACCATATTCTCCCGGGATAACTATATTCCATCCTTACCAGGGATGTGTCCCGATAACAACATCCTTGCCAAAAACCAGTTTTATCCGTTCGGTGAGATCAGCCACATCGATGGGGCAGGCAGCCGTTGTGGTGGCTCTAACTATACATGTTCCCAGATGTACAACATCGTAATCCCGGTCCATTGACTTGGCTATGGTATTGACCAGCGCAAGTTTTGGCATCACCAGGCCTGGGCAATCTCCGCAATCCCCGAGCGCCACTATGTCGAGAGGCTCGTCCTTGTACCTCTCAAATTCTCCTACCCTATCCTGAGCGGCCTTAAAGCATTTGACACATGAAACACATAATACGTCTCTGATTTTCTTACATGAAACAATAACAACACGAGCCATTAATATCCCCCCAGATGAGAATTATTTTAAATATGCTTATTATAACTAACCGATGGTATTATAACAACCACCTTTTGTAATCGGTTATAACTTATGGTAAACATATAAGAACTTTTCTTTGGGAAGTTATCGGCCGGGTTTCGCTAATCTATGGCGATGATTTTGGTATGTGGCAGGCGAGGTTTGTTTCCCGTTGTGACAAAGATCATCCCGGCCGCACGGCGGGCCACCTTGCGGTATAGATCCAAGGTATCCTTCGCGGTGATGTCGGAGATGTATCCGTCAGATAAGATCAGCACCATGTCCTGATGTCGTATTTCGTGGTGTAATTGTCTGAGGGCCGGTTGCAGCACCGTACCGCCGCCGCCGCGCAGGCAACGCAGCGCTGAATCTTTTATATTATAAGCAGAAGCTCTAATTGACCGATAGACTTGTGCATCCCAAGGAATGATACTCACGTCACAACGCAGAGATGCAGCGAGCGAAAATATCTCTGAAACAAAACACTGCAATGTTTCATTCCTGACGGAACCGGAACAATCAAGAAGAATTCTTACCGTTTGTAAGCCGAGGCGTTTCAACCCGGGAAGAAACATATTTCGCCGTGACGGATACTGCCAGGTATTTACCACCATCCGACCCGCCCCCTCCAAAAGGCTTACCCTCAGAGTTCTGCGCCAGTCGATTCGCGGCTGAAGAGAAGTGGTTACCGTGCGTTCAGTATCCCCCGGCAGCACACCGGCATTCCTTGCTGCAACCAGTGCTTCAGCCATTATCTCCCGCCAGCGTTTTTCCGGCTCTTCCTCTTCGATTAAGGCGCCTTCTTGTACAACCAATCCGTCCTGCTTTTCCCCATCAACGAGGTCCATGAGGCCGGCGGCGTGGTTACCCGTGGGTTTAGCAGATGTGCCGGGTTGATTTATTAAACGGTAAACCTCTTCTACGGATGCCTGTTTTAACTCTTTCAACGTTATCGTTTTTTTCCCACAGAGGTTAAAAGCTGTGTACACCATATCCGCAGTAACGAATTTCCCGCGTGGTGGCTGGAAACCATGCCGCAAAAGCATTTCGTTGACCACCATGTCGGCTGCCGTATTGTATAGCGCGGGGTCGCGGCCCAGGCTGAGCCAGGGGTGTCGGAAACCGAGGTGCAGCGTTTCGTGCAACAACAAGAAGATTTTTGCTTCGATGCCGTGGAGGGTCTGCCAGAAGAAGGGGTTGAGCAACAGTTCGCCGGCTGTGGTGACACATACTGTTTGAACGTCGCCGCTTAGGATTATCCGGACACGCCGCAGCAAAAGCGCAAGAAAAGGCGCACGTATGAAAAGGACCGTCT
>JBFMBL010000045.1:0-20328 GCA_040755195.1 Bacillota bacterium | reverse complement strand
CCGATAACAGACAAATCTTCTTCAACCTTGTCCTTAATAGCGTCACCGTATCCGGTCATGAAAATGACTTTCGTATTGCCGTTGGTTCGCCTGGCCACATCGAGTCCGTTCATAGACCCCAGCCGGACATCCAGGATGGCGAGCCGCGGCCGATGTTCCAAAATAAGGCGAATGCCTTCCGGGCCGGAAGCAGCCACACGGTGAGTGATTTGACCGAAAGACAGCATTTCCCCCAATAACCAGCGTACGCTTTTATCATCATCAACCACGACCACGTCTATTTTTTTGTCCAACTTTACGTTCCCCTTCCTTGAAAATAGATCTAACCGCCAATCCAGCACTCAACGAATCACTGTAATACGGTTCAGGAGAAAGCAATCATTAAGTAAGATACAAACCATGTTGAGTGCTGGACAAGAACGCCATGATTCAAGCCAATAAAACACAAGCATGGTGCGAAAACCGACAATCATTATCCAGCGTATACAGGAAGCGTAACCTTTACAGTTGTTCCCTTTCCCGGAGCACTTTTAACGCTCATTTCCCCGCCCATATCCCTGATGAGGGCGGATGATATCGATAAGCCCAACCCGGTGCCGCCGAGCTTGGTGGTATAAAAGGGCCGGAATATCATCGGCAGGTTTTCTTTAGGAATTCCCGGACCGTTATCCTCAAACTGTACCCCCGCACTGTTGTCATTACACCACCATGAAATCTTAAGCAGGCCGCCTTCCGGCATGGCTTCAATCGCGTTCTTCGCGATATTAATAAACACCTGTTTTAAACTATTTTCGTCGCCCCTCACCAAAGGAAGCCCTTCCGGAACCTCACTGAAGGTTAACATAACGTCATACGGCAAAGCCTCGCTTCTCATGAGGAACTCCAGGTCGTTTAGCAGGGCAACCAGGTCTAAAGGCCGGATGTCCATCTTCCCCCCAGGTTTGGCAAAACGCAGGAAGTCCGTAAGCACTTTACTCACCCGGTCCAACTCCCCGCGCAGTTTCCTTAGTATTTCTTGTTGCTTGGTTGGATCACGTACTATTTCGCAAAGCTGTATGGCGCCTACCGCCGCCGCAAGGGGATTGCGAATTTCGTGGGCCAGGCCCGCAGCAACCTCTCCCGCAGTGATAAGACGCTCGGAATCCTCCATCCTCCGCCGCAGAGCCACCGCCTCGGTTACATCCTCAAAAATAAGAATGGCACCGGTAATAACACCACCTTCGTCTAAAAGAGGGGTGACATCCCATTTCAAGTGAAGCATGCCTTTTCCGTTTGTGAAATCACCTTTTTTCTGGAAAAAGGCTTCACCGGCTGATACGGCTTTCTTGACGGCGGTTTCCATTCCCCGGGTGAGACCCAGACCGTATATTGACCGGCCAACCGCGGGACTGATCCCCAAAACCGCCAGGATATCCGAAGCCGCGCGGTTGAAGATGATTATTTCACCTTCGGAATTAATTAAAATGACACCGTGGCGCACCGAATTGATAACCGTTCCCAACCGCTGACGGATGATCGCGTAAAGTACGGCCGCCTCTACCGCAATGGTGACCTGTCTGGTCAAAGCCTCGATAACCGTGCGCACGTACTTGTTCCCGGGGTTAATAACACCGAGAAAGATTAATGAGCCCTTTTTCCGGGTAAAATTCGATTCAATCCTGATTCCCGGAGCTACATCCGCATCCCCGCTTCGCCACCGGCTGGCAGCGCCTGCCGGTTCTCCGTTACTTGTAACCGTAGCCTTCCATTCTATTTCCAGCCCGTTCAAGACACCCTCGTGTAATCCCTTGGAAACGGTTGTTATTTCACCGCCGCTATGGCTGGTAAAAACACAAGCCCCCTCGGCATCCAAAAGGATTACGAGCGAACTGGCCACCAGGTCCTGAACGCGATGCAAGTCGAACCTGTCCGGGGAAAAAAGGCCCACCATGAGCTTGTTAATCTCCTCAACCGCTGAGAGGAGCATCATTTGCTGTCCGAATTCAGTGGTTTCAGTTGTAGAACGGCCTATTCGCTCGTATACCGCCTCCACACGCTTTGTTTTCTTCTTCAACTCGTCCATTTTAACGGCCGAAACATGACCCCGGCGGCCGTTCTTAGTCAAAAGATCGTCCGGATCCTGTGTTTGGGGCACAGGCCGGTGTTCTTTGAATGATTCGTGGAAACCACCATTGAGGAAAAGAAAAGAACCGTTTTCGAGAGGAATAAAGGCGGTCGGGAGTTTCAACGGATCATGCGTGAAAAGTTTCCCCTGCGACCCGCGTAACAGCTTGAGCACTTCCCGGAAGAATTCTTTGTAAGCGTCGGCGAGCGCCGGATCATCCTCAAAGTCGGAAAATGGCGGCAACCGGTTGTAGAGGGCCGTCAGCTCGCCCTCTCGGTTAATCACTCCTATGGTCAGTCCAAACGTCCACGCGATCGACTCCTGAAATTCGCGCCATTTGGGTGATTTGATCCAATCAGTCATTTTTTATTTCGTCTATTCCCACGATTTTTTGAACGACATCCTTGCCAACGAGTCGAGTCAGAATCTCCATAAGCGACGCAATGAACTCCTCAATTACGGCCTTGGCGCGTTCGCGTTCAACCCCTTCGAATTTGAAGGAAATGCCTTCCTTGCTGAATTCAATAGATTTGGCTTCGTCGTACTTCTGGCTTGTAAGCCACACCGCCCTCTGGACTAAAACCATCACGGTATGAACCCCAACAAGGTTCACCATTTTGCTCCAGGTGTTATCCGCAAGGTCCTGGTAGATGTTAACTATTTCCTTCACACCGGGCCTCCGTTAAGCTAAAAGAAATCTTTTATTCCCGAAATTAGACAATTCAATTTTTACCCCTTCTTTTTTTTGAATACAAATTCTCGCATAAGCTTGCTGTTTTTGACATTATCAGTCATCACATTCCAACTTCAAACGTAAGGCTCAAGATATTAATCATCAGACATCCTTTATGCAGTTCGTACCGGATGCTCCAGGAGTGTACCAATAAACGGCGCCCGCGTTCCGGTATGACTGGTCCGCGGCGCCATAACAAAAACCGGGACTCGGTAGTCCCGGCGAAGCGCTTAACGAGCGGCGAAAGGCCCCAAGGTTTGTGATACCGGGCTTAAACCGATAAGGCTTCACCCTGTTGGCGGCATTTGCCGAAATTTATTTAGTCTGGCATATGTTAAGGTTAACGCAAGGTTCAAAGTTTTGGAGGGCGAGTTATTGGACAGAAAGAAACTACCGCGAAAACTGACGGAGTAATCCAGAGATCGCCTTTACCCGGCTTTCCTTCCAAATCGCAAGTCCCGTCCAAAGAACGGTCTGCGGCGAGACCTCGGCCAGGTCGGACAAATCAAATGAAACGATTGTCCGGCCTTTCAGATAGAACCAACTGTCATCCTGAATTGCCAGTGAACACATACCAGGAGGTAAGTCCCGCATTACCGCGAGAGTTACGTTGCCTAATTCGGGAAGCCTTGTCTTGATTGCCAAATCCCACCTGGGAAAGACGTATTTATATGGGGTGAAGTAACGTGGCGGCGCCACCGAAGTGGGTTCGAAACCTTCATATTCCTCTAAATAGATCCGCATTTTATCGCACCAGTGCATTATGTTTGTTCGAGACTCCTTCCGCAATCTAACAGCCGCGGCGGCTTCCGAAAAAACCGCACTCTCTAATTCTATCAAAGGTTGGCGGGAATGCCAATAATCCGCCAACGTGACTCCACTCTTTCCGGCAACAACAAGACAAGGATACCGGCAGAAGTCTTGGAAATCGGGCCGGTTTTGGCTACAATCATGTAAAGAGACGAGTAAACACCATGACGGCAGGGCGGACTTGTTTCCCCCGGCTTTAAATTTTACATTCATACAGGAGGTAGGCCCATTGCGAATCGTTGTCGGCATTACCGGCGCTTCAGGTGTGATTTACGGTATAACCCTCTTGAAAGCATTAACCCGTTGCCGGGTGGAAACCCACGCTATCGTCAGCCGCCAGGCGGAGGTCATAGCGACGATGGAGACAACGTACGTTCCGGCGGATATCTGCTCGCTCGCCACTCACACCTACACCGAAGACGAATTTACTTCGCCCGTTGCCAGCGGTTCTTTCCTCCATAACGGGATGGTCATCGCGCCGTGCAGCATGAAGACCCTCGCCGGTATTGCCGCCGGTTACGCAGAAAACCTCATCCAGCGCGCTGCCGACGTAACCATAAAAGAGGGACGCCGCCTTATTATCGTGCCGCGGGAGTCGCCTTTCAGCGCCATTCACCTCGAAAACATGCTTAAACTTGCGCGAATGGGTGTGGTGATCGCCCCGCCCGTGCCCGCTTTCTACCATCGCCCGGAAACCGTTGCCGATCTTGTCAACTTTACGGTGGGCCGCTTGCTTGACCTGTTGGGTTTGGAAAACGGGTTGGTACATCGGTGGGGCGAAACGAGCAGGACGTAAAAAAAACGTCAGCCTAAAAGGTTGTGTAGAGTATACGTGGCCAAACCGAAGTAGATCAACATGCTGCAGACATCCATTAAAGTGGCGATAAAAGGCCCTGATGCAAGAGCAGGGTCCACCCCCAGGCGATTGATAACCAGCGGTACGAAACTTCCTACTATGGCTGCCGCAGTCATGCTGAAAGCCAGAGAAACACCGACAATCAAACCGATAATGAGCTGTCCCTGCCACGCAAAAGCAATGCCCGTAAGAACCAACCCCGATACCAGAGCGATGATTACCGCCACCCTGATTTCCTGCCATATTACCGCTAGGACTGCCCGGGGTTGAACCTCTCCGGTCGCAAGCCCACGGACGATTACGGTCAACGTCTGGGTTGCAAGGTTTCCCGGCCCGCCGGCCATCACCGTCATAAAGAAAGCCAGAGCTGTAGCGGTTTGCAGGGTGAACGAGAAGTTCTCAATCACCCGACCGGCAAGGAGTTCCCCGAATAAAAGTGCAACCAGCCAGGGAAGGCGGCTCCACGCCCGCTTAAGGATACTGGTTCCGAAATAACTTCCTTCGTATTCGACGTTCGCCAGTCTGAGGATGTCCTCTGTCGCCTCTTCTTCAAGTACATCGAGGACGTCGTCGAATGTCACGATGCCGAGTAATTCGCGCCGGTCATCAACCACCGGAACCGCCAGGAAGTCATATTTCCCGACAACCCGCGCGACTTCTTCCTGGTCGGTCTGGACGTCAACACTGACGACCTCGGTACGCATGACGTCGGCTACCCGGGTGGCGGGCGCGGAAAGAATCAACTCGCGCAAAGAAACCACACCGACCAGCTGGTTCTCCTTGTTGACGACGTAAACGTAGTATATCGTTTCAGCGTCGGGAGCCGTGGCGCGTAGGCTTTCAAGCGCCTCGTGCGCCGTGATGTCTTCCCGGACGGCCACATACTCTGTGGTCATAATGCCGCCGGCGGTCTCCGGACCGTATTCAAGCAACTCCTGGACTTCCTCGGCCTCCGTCGATCCCATCAGGGACAGGAATCGCTCCTGCTCTTCGCGCGGCATACCTCCCAGCAGGTCAACCGCGTCGTCAGGGGACATCTCGCGGAGGATGCTCGCCACCCGCCATTCGCCCAGTCCTTCCAGAAGCGCGGCTACCTCGGATCGGTCAAGCTCATAGAGCACCGCCGCCGCCTTTGAAGGCTCGCACATGCGGATGATTTTTATCTGTTGCGCGGTGTTCAGTTCGGGAAGCGCTTCGGCCAGGTCTGCGTAGTGGACTTTGCGCAGGAATCTCCGCAACCCTTCGGTGGGCCCGGCAGCCAGAAAGCTGCGAATTTTACCCAAAACTCTTTGAGACTCAACCGTCATTTTCTTCGCCCCAAAAGCAACTATTCAGCCGCTTAGTGTTTCTCTGACGGAACACGGCGAGATGCAAGCAGGGCGCGAAAGCCGGCCAATTGGGAAGTGAGACGTGGGAAGTTGGAAGTGGGATTCTCGAAGGAATTCGCTCATAAGCGAATTCCCACAAGTATCTAACCTCTAACATCCAACCTCCCACCTCTCAAATACGTGAGCACTGCCCCTGGCCGGCTGACAAAGCCATGCGCAGCATATCGCCGCGCCCGACGACCGGGACACCTGAATGGTTACCCCCCAAAAAAAAAGCCCTCGAGCAGGATATTGCAAGGCTTTTTCAACTCAACAATTTCCACTTTAGCAGGCTGCAGGCGGCATGTCAATCTCCGGAAAACGCTGCAATGTTAAACAGAAACCCATGGCGCATTGTTTATACTCTATTATTCTTGCTGATAACCAAAGTGTCCCAGAAAAGCTTCGTTCCGGCGCCAGTTGGGCTTAACCTTGACCCAGAGATCCAGGTATACACGGGACCCGAAAAGGGCTTCGATCTCTTCCCTGGCAAGCTGGCCGATACTTTTGAGCATCTGACCTTTGCGGCCTACAATAATCCCTTTATGTGAATCCCTCTCGGTATAGATCACGGCACGTATGAACAACACCTCCGAAGAAGGAGGCCGCAAAGCATCATCCGTCCGGCGCTTAAACCCTTGTTCGCAACCACCATCCTTTATCTTACTTCCCGACCGCAGGTCCATCTCTTCAACGATTACCGTCACCCCGTGCGGAACCTCTTCCCGTGTTAAGTGCAAGATTTTTTCTCGTATTAACTCACCGACCACCACTTTCTCGGGCTGGTCGGTGACGGCCTCGGGTGGATAATAACGGGGCCCCGGCGGTAGGTGGGAAAGGAGAACCTGCATGAGCCTATCCGTGTTTTCGCCCGAAAGCGCAGACAAAGGAACGATTGCGTTAAAACTATGCTTCTGCTGCAGGTCGGCGATGAGTGGAAGCAGCGATTCCTTAGATACCAGGTCTATCTTGTTGATGCAAAGGATCACCGGGGTTTTAGCGCTTTTCAGACGTTCAAGGATGTATTCGTCACCGGGTCCGAAGACGGCATTTGCTTCTATTAGAAACAGTATTATTTCAACTTCCCGGAGGGTGTTGAGCGCCACTTTCACCATATATTGACCCAGCTGGTGCCGCGGCTTATGAATACCCGGCGTGTCAAGAAAAATAACCTGGGCATCGGGAAGGGTTAACACGCCCTGGATCCTGTGCCGGGTAGTCTGTGGTTTATCCGAAATAATGGCCACCTTTGAACCTACCAACCGGTTCAGCAGCGTGGACTTTCCAACGTTCGGCCGGCCGATAATGCTTACAAACCCGGAACGGTGATCTTTTTCGCTCATATCCCGAAAGACCTCGGCAATAATGCTTCCAACCTTTCCTCCTCGTATTCACCACGTGCATTTGCCATCAATAGCCGCATCGAAGGACCGAATTCAATGAGAACCTGTCGACAGGCGCCGCACGGGCGGCAAAACCCTTCCCTGTTCCAGGCCACAGCAAGCGCTGCAAAATCACGATGCCCGGCGGTTACCGCTTTGGCTGCCGCCACTCGCTCGGCGCAAATAGTCAGGCCGTATGAAGAGTTCTCTACGTTTGCACCGGTAAAAACCGCGCCATCCCTGGCTCGCAGCGCCGCCCCGACGCGGATGCCGGAATACGGGGCATAAGCACCCTCGCGGGCTGCAAGCGCCATGGAAATCAATTCGGCGTCACTGGGCATTTCGTACCTCTTAAATGAAGATTTTTTGTATAAACCATCGGTCTTTCAGGCTTGATTAACCGTTTTATTAAGTATGTTTTTCTCCTGGGTCCTCATCAGGGCCGCGTCTTCATCGGTTTGGTGATCGTAACCCAAAAGATGAAGCGTACCGTGAATAACCAATTGCGCCACTTCCGTTGTCAAATCGCGACCGGAGGTCAGCGCCTGACGCGAAGCGGTCTCAAGGGAAATCAGCACGTCACCCAGAAGCAGCACCTTTGTACCGTCCTCCTGCGGTTCCTCTTCCCCCATGGAAAAGGACAGAACATCGGTTGCTTCGTCCTTCGCGCGGTATTTCCGGTTAAGCTCGCGAATTGCAGCGTCGTCAAGAAAGGTCACGCCGAGTTCCACCTCTCTTGGAACCGCAGTGACGGTTAAAACGGTTTCGGCAGCGCGTT
Source organism: Bacillota bacterium (assembly GCA_040755195.1). Classification (GTDB taxonomy): domain Bacteria; phylum Bacillota; class Desulfotomaculia; order Desulfotomaculales; family Ammonificaceae; genus SURF-55. The sequence goes on along the minus strand of JBFMBL010000045.1, from coordinate 12,298 downwards.
GGGCGGTTCTCAATAACGCTTCTGTAACCGGTATTCTTTCCTGCAGATTTTGTACTATTACCAACAACCGTATTTCTCCTCTTTAAAAAAAAGATCCACCGCCAATCCAGCACTCAGTTTCTGATTGATGGACAAGATTCGACTGAGGACTCAGGACTCAGGGTTTGACTCGTGACTCGTGACTCGTGACTCGCGACCGCTATTCATTTCTCATCCTGCCGGGGATATTCCACCCTGTTGTGAAAGATGCCGCTCAACACCCGGGCGAACGCCCCCCCGATCAATTCGAGGTCCCTGAAGGTAAGCGCGCACTCATCGAACTGTCCGTCTTGCAGTTTGTCTTTGACTATGCGGTGTATCAAACCTTCAATCTGTCCGGGCATCGGCTGGTTCAACGAGCGAACCGCCGCTTCTACCGCGTCAGCCAGCATAACGATCGCCGCTTCACGCGTCTGGGGTTTGGGCCCGGGGTAACGAAAATCCGTTTCACTCACCAGATCCTTCTGATCCGACTCGAGCGCCTTCTGGTGAAAAAAACCCACCATGCTTGTACCATGATGCTGTTCTATAACCCCTATTATCTTTTCCGGCAATTTGTTCTCACGCCCAAACTCCACGCCGTCCTTAATATGGGAGGTGATGATGAGCGTTGACAGCGTAGGCGCCAGTTTATCGTGGGGATTGTTTTGCCCCATCTGGTTTTCCATGAAGAAATACGGGCGCCGGAGTTTGCCGATGTCGTGGTAATACGCGCCCGCCCGCACCGTAAGCACGTCCGCACCGATAGCCTCCGCAGCGGCTTCCCCCAGGTTGCCCACTATTATGCTATGGTGGTAGGTACCCGGCGCTTCCATCAGCAGCCGCTTCAGCAACGGCTCCCCCGGGTTGGTCAGTTCAAGCAGTTTCACGGGCGAAGTTATCCCAAACGTATACTCAAGAACCGGCAAAGCGCCGTTTGTTAAGATCGAAGAAAGCAGGCCGTTTATAAGCCCGAGTCCAATGCTTACCGGAAGGAGCACCGGAAGTGGCGTGCCTGAAGCAAGACCCACCGTCAGCGCCGCAAAAATAGCCGCAATGCTTACATAGAGGCTCGCCCTAACCAGATCACCCCGCCGGCTCAGGTGTGAGACGCTGTATACTCCTGTGATGCCGGTTAAGAAACCAACCAGGACAAACCGGAGCTGGTTGTCCGTCATCAACCCGGCAAAGATGGCTGTCACGAATACCGCCATCAGGGCGATTCGAGAATCGAGTAAGATGGCGATCAGCATCCCGACCGTGGCCACCGGTACCGCATATCCCAACTGGGACGTCACCCCCGTCCATTGCCTTACATCAATAGCAAAGATGATCTTCGCCACTAGAAGCACACCCACAATAACCAGTGAGATCAGGTAAAGGTGCATGGGATCCAAGTACACCTCTCGGTGCTGCTGGTACAGGTAATAGAATAAAGAGCAGACCAGGAGAAGGACCACAAAAGAAACACCGAGAACCGTTCCCACACGCAACGTAGATTGGTAAAGCCCTGTTGCTTTTAGCTTGTCAATGTGTTCCCGGGTTACAACTTCTCCTTCACCTATAATTTTTTCCCCCGTACGCACAGTAATCTGTACGGGCTGCACCGCTTCCATTGCCTCTTGCTGCAGCTTCTCCGTACGGGCGGCATTGTAAAAGCTGTTGGGCCGGACGTTGTTCTTGATTATCTGCTGGGCGAAAAGCTCTTCGGAGGGTTCCAGGTTAAGGAGGTCGAGCCTTTCGGATAAAGTCTTCCCTGCTTGAACCAGATCCTCCTGGCGAATCCCCGGAGGAGCCATGACCTGTTCAAAGATACGGTTCAACTCCTGATTCAGGCGCCTAAGCCGGGCTTCCGGCGTTTCAAGAAGCAGTTTCACCGTTTTGTCCGGCAACGCAAAGGGAAGTACTTCCTTAACGGCCGCTTCCTTCTCCGCCTCGTTTTTACCCTGTTCCTTTCCAATAGCGATAACCGCACAGATTAACTCCCCGATATCTTTCTTAATGGTTTCAACTACTTTTGGATCGACGTCGTACATTTTCTGAACCTTGTTTGCGGCTTCCCGCCTGAGTTCATCGGTCCGCGCCTTGTCTTCAAACACCGCCGAACACGGGGCTTTGATGGTACGCGGAGCCACCTGACCGACTTCCAGGCTTATCCTTTCCGGATAAAAGTGAAATGAAACGAGCAGCGTAAGCGCAATAAATAAAAACAGGGCCGCTCCCGCCCGTTTCAACCTCGGTTCTTTAGACGCCGTTTTCAAGGTATCGGATAGAACGCCTGCCCGTTCGGCCAAGCGACTAAACACACGCTTCACTCCTTATCGGCTTTTTCGCCTGCCGACTCATACGCACGGATAATCTCCATCACCAGCGGGTGCCTTATGGTGTCCGCCCCTGTTAGGAATTGAAAGGATATGCCTTCTACCCCGCTTAATATCCGGTGGGACGCAATCAACCCCGACTCCTGTCCCCGCGGAAGATCTACCTGGGTGACATCGCCCGTGATTACAGCCTTGGAGTCAAACCCCAGCCTTGTAAGGAACATCTTCATCTGCTCCGGCGTAGTATTCTGGGCCTCGTCGAGGATAATAAAGGCATCTTCGAGGGTACGGCCTCGCATAAAAGCCAGCGGCGCTATCTCAATTACGCGCCTGTCCAAATAGCGCTCAGTATTTTCGAGGCCCAAAACATCATACAGACTATCGTAAAGTGGGCGAAGATACGGGTCAACCTTCTCCTCAAGCCCGCCGGGTAAAAAACCGAGTTTCTCGCCCGCCTCCACAGCCGGCCGGGTGAGAATGATCCGGCTTATCTTTTTCTGGCGGAGCCAGACCACCGCCATCACGACGGCAAGATACGTTTTTCCGGTGCCCGCCGGTCCGATGGAAAACGTAATATCATACCGCCGCATCGCCTCAACGTAACGGCGCTGTCCGGCGGTTTTTGGACGCACCTGTTTGCCGCGCGGCGTGGTAAGCAGCACATCACCCAAGGCTTTTTCTTCGGAAGCCTCGCCGCTCTTAACCGCTTGAATGACACGGCTTAAATCCTGAGGCGTGATCTCTCCCCGCATATGGTAGGAGTCCTTTAACCTGTTCAATATCTCCTGCCCCTGTTGGGCCTGAAACGGAGTCCCCATACATATAAATTCGCCGTCGCGCAGAACCATCTTGACACCCGTGGCTTTTTCGATGACCTTGAGATTTTCATCGAAACGTCCTAAAATTTCCATGGCTGCGGTTTGGTTTTCAATCGGAACCCTGATTTCAATTTCTGTCAAACGAAATTCTATCCCCCTCAAGGACTAAAATCTTTTAAGACACCTATGTCTTCAAGGACTTCAACTGTAAGCCTCACCCGCACCAGGCCTTCAGGCCGCGCCGCCTTGACTTCCTCGATTTTTTCCCCCAGCATTACTTTTTGCCCGGGTATGAAAGCGCTTACTGCGGACCGCGCTTTCTTTTCCGCAAGCTGACGGGCCTGTGCGCGGCTGCGGCGGATTTCGTAAGGTACAAGCTCAACATATTCCTTAATTATGAGTTCCACAGGAACGCCAAAATTCCTCCATTGCACAGGTTTTTTTGACGTTATCCGGATTTGACATGCTCGAAAAGGTGATCGTCTTGGACCAACAATCCTTACTTCACGGTCTCTTATTTTTATAATTAACACCCGTGCGACTTTTCCGAAACGGTCACCTCGCTCCAATAACGGCGCCTCCCCGTATCCCTGGTACCAGACACGTGCCCGGACGATTCCCTTGGCCCGCACGTACCTGGGTGGGCCCGGAACAACATCGGATTCCCCCCCCTCTTCCGGAACCACTTCCCCCGATATCAATACCTGTCCCGCGATCACCGTATCCCCTTCACTGATTAGCGGCTGGCCTTCGAGTACAAGAAGCTCCTTTACCAGGCCTGTCTTACGAGCAACAATATGCGCCGGGTTTGTTGAAAACCGCTCGGGCAGCTTCTTCTCGGTTATGGTTATCGAAGCCCTGCTTCCTTTTATATCGACCCCGACCCAGGCGATACCCGGCAGCCGCTCCTTTATCAACTGCTCAACCTCCATCTCCCGGACATGATATCTCAACGTTCCGGACTTTAAACCGGCTTCAGCCGCCACCCGGCGAACAACTGCAGGATCCGTCTTTTTAGCGCCGTGAATCTCAACAGACCAGACAAATGATGACATAAAACACAGCACAGCAAAAAAGAATAGCGCCCCGCCGTATAGCGCCTTACGTCGACGCATGCGCCACATTACAAAAGGAAGTCCCATCTTTTCCGTTACCTTAAACCTGCAGGCGGTGCGCCGGGCGATATGGCGCAAAGAACCAACCGCGCCGAGGCGGACCCGTAAAACCACTCTTTCCTTATCCAAACGGGTTATGTCCCAGAACTTTATGCCCCGGCTTACCGCCATATTTATAAAGCGTTCGAGCGCCCTTCCCTCAACTACCAAGGAAACGTAACCCCTAAGGTAAGAAATGAGGCGCAAAATCAACCCTCCTAAAACAGAAGTCGCGAGTCGCGAGTCGCAAGTTACGGGTTACGGGTTACGAGTTGCGAGTTGGAAGCAAGAAACCCGAAACGCGAAACCCGGAACTCGTCACTCGTAACTCGCAACTTAACTGAAAGTTACCCCCTGGATTTCTCCTTCAACCGCCACCTCGTCGGCGGCGATACTCCGTATAACCAGGTTCCGGCCTGATACAACCACTTCACCTACCTGCACCAGCACCTTGACGGCGTCCGGGCTATACGCCACAATACCCCGGTGATTCTCAATCAAAACATGAACATTGCCCGTAATGACGATCTTGGGGAGGTCCAAGGCCACGTCGCCCGGCAACTCCAAAGCGTCGACAGCCTTTCTCTTAATCTTTTGATGCACTTCCCGCAAGCGCATGAGAACCCCCCTTTTGCGACGCTCTTATAGATCTCTATGCCTTTGTAGGGGATAAAAATAAAAAAGTTGCCTTTTTACAGGCAACTTTTTGTTCAAAGTTGTTTGTCCCTTACGTGCTAAACGACCGCCGCCGCCGCCGAGCCGCTTCGGATTTCTTCTTCCGACGCACGCTCGGTTTTTCGTAATGCTCATGCCGGCGGGCTTCGGCTAAAATACCGGCCCGCTGGCACGACCGCTTAAACCGCTTAAGGGCGCTGTCCAAGGTTTCGTTCTTGCCAACCTTAACTTCTGCCATACCACCCCTCCCCCCGCTCAAATAACTTAATAACACGGGGGTTGAACCCCAAAACCGAAAACTAAAATTTAAGCTATCCATGATTTTAAGATAAACCGATTATCATTCAGTAATAAATATAAAAATTTTAGCCTAAATTCTTGGTCCTGTCAACTATCCGGGCGGCCACCCAAAAGGACGTCCGGCGATAAGATGAAAGTGAAGGTGAAAAACCAGCTGCCCTCCACCCCGCTGGCAATTAGATACCAAACGGAATCCTTTTTCGGTCAGGCCCAAATTCTGGGCAACGCGCATCGCAACCTGGTGGAGCTTGCCAACCAAGACTTCATCCCCCGGTTCCATAGCAAAAAAAGTGCTGATATGCTTTTTGGGAATAAGCAGCACGTGTATCGGCGCCACGGGGTTAATATCGTTAAACGCCAGGATATCTTCGTCGTCGTAGACAACCGTTGCAGGAATCTCCTTTTTGACGATCCGGCAGAAAAGACAGTCTTCCACGCACTACACCTCCAAAAGGCAAATATTCCACATGTTTATAAAAAATCCTTCCGCGACTGTCGCATATCCTATATTTTTTAAATCTGGTGAACCCCGGTAAGGGCTCCTTTATCAAACGCAGTGATTTTAACCGGTATAACAGAGCCGGTGACACCGCCCGGCTTTTTAAAAACAACGGGCAAATAATGCTCGCTGAACCCTTCGTAAAATCCTTCGTTGTTCATTCTCTCGACCAGCACATGCACCATGCGCCCGACAAAGCGGGCGGCAAAGGCCTCCGTCAAATTCCGGCTTTGCTGAAGCAACAGGCGCAAACGTCTTTCCTTCTCCTTGCCGTGCACCCGGTCCGGAAAGGCCGCTGCCGGCGTACCCGGCCGGGGCGAAAACTTAAAAACGTGAAGCCCGGAAAAACCGGTTTCCCGGATGAAAGAAGCCGTATTTGCAAACGCCGCGTCGGTTTCACCCGGAAATCCGACCATTACATCCGTCGTAACCGAAACATCGGGCATGCGTTCGCGCAAGCGGCTAATCAGGGCGCGGTAGTCTGCCGTACGGTACTTTCGCCCCATCAGTTTAAGTACGGTATCGTCACCGCTCTGGAGAGGCACATGAAGGTGCGGACAGAACCTCGGCTCATTTGCCATCAAATCGCCTAAACTCGATACGACCTCCCCCGGTTCTATTGAACTTAGACGCAGCCGGGCGACACCCGGTAGCTGCAGGATGAGCTGAATCAGCCGGTGCAGTCCGACCGGCGGCTTGAGGTCAATTCCGTAGTTGCCGATATTGATACCGGTAAGGACCAACTCTTTGAAACCGGTAGCCAGTAAACGCTCCGCCTCCTGGAGAACCGCGTCCGGCAACCGGCTTCTCAGGGGCCCCCTTGCGTAAGGAACAAGACAATAAGTGCAGAAATCGCGACAACCCTCCTGTACCTTGAGATACGCCCGCGTCCTGGCGGAAAAGAGGGCGGGGATTTCTTCAAAAGCGCAGTCGCCGGTATAATCCTGAACCCTAATAATACGGCCCCCGGTTGTCTTCGCTTCCTCTACCAGCTTCACTATTTCTTTCCGTCCCGTGGTTCCAATCACTAAATCCACGCCGGGAATATCCGCTATTCTCGTCGGTGCAAGCTGGGCGTAACAACCGGTTACCACCACTATAGCGTTCGGATTTTGGCGTACGGCGCGCCTTATGGCCTGGCGCGACTTCTGATCAGCCGTGCCGGTGACCGTGCAGGTGTTTATTACACAAACATCTGCCGCCGTCCCGGGGTCGACAACCTGGTAGCCGTGACCGGCAAAAAGCGAAGCCATGGCCGCACTTTCGTACTGGTTGACCTTGCATCCCAATGTATGAAAAGCTACAGTCGGCATATACAACCCCTTGAAACAGTGGTCAGTGGTCAGTGGTCAGTAGTCAGTAGCCAGAAGTCAGAAACAATTCTGTGTCTTCCATCCTCTGCATTCTGCATTCCGTATTCTGTTTTCTGTCTTCTGTCTTCTGTCTTCTGTATTCTGACTACTGAATACTAAAAAATTCAGCCTAATTCGCCAAACGCATGAAGAATCAGGGCTAAGGTTATCATTCCTGCCGTCTCGGTGCGCAGGATACGTTTTCCCAGACTGACCGTAACGACCCCGCAAGCGCGCGCGGCATCAACCTCAGACAGGCTAAAACCGCCTTCCGGCCCGATAAAGACTGAGATACCGTTTCCTCTTTCCGAAGTCGGGGCACAAAGGATACCTTCGAGGAAACCGCGCAAGGAGAGTTCTTCCTCTCCCTCCCAGGGCATTATCCCCAAAAATGAGGTGCTATGATGCAGTTCCAACGCCGCTTGTAAGGAAAGCATCGTTTCTACGGCCGGGACCATAGACCGCCCGCACTGCCTTGAGGCTTCCCGCGCTATCCGCTGCCACCGGTCCCGCCGCCTTACGGCTTTCTTTACATCAGGACGCGCGACCACCCTTTCCGTGATAACCGGCACTATGCGGTACGCACCGAGTTCCGTTGCCTTTTGAACCACCAGATCCATCTTGTCCCCTTTTGGTACAGCTTGAAAAAGAGCAACCCTGACACCCGGCTCGGTATCCGGAGTAATTTCCTCTGCAAGGGCAAGAAACACCGCCTCATTGGTTACGTTATTAATGACCGCGCTGAACACCCTTCCCTGACCGTCGAGGACGGTCACGCCGTCACCGGCGCCCAACCGTAAGACACGAATCAGATAACGCATATCTTCCCCGCGTACCGGAACAACATCTCCCCGCCATTCCTCCCGGGGTACAAACAGCCTGGGAGACCGCCTGAACCGGCGCATACCACCATCGTTGCCGCGTGCACCTTCCAGCAGACCTTCATCCGTCTGCAGTCTTTTACCGTATTCGTTTTCCGGCGGCCTTCTTGCCAACGGCTTCACCCTCCGGAAATAAATCTAACCGCCAATCCAGCACTCAACTCATCACTGTAAGTATTCCAGGAGAAAGGCAATCATTAGCTATGACGCAAATCATGTTGAGTGCTGGACAAGAACACCATGAATCAAGAAAAAATATATAAGAATAGATTCTTAAGTATATTCCTTACGCGAAGTTTTTAAATATAACCGGCTTGATTCCTTGAACCACTATTATATTTTAAAACGCCATGAGAAAGAATACTAAAACGGAGGTGCTATGGTGAGCAAAACGGGATCAGCTCTTCTGATTATTCACGCGTCCTGTTTATCGTTCTCAAGCATTTTCGCGAATACTTCGACCAGATGTTTATCAAATTGAGTGCCCGCACACCTTCGGAGTTCATCAACAGCCTCTTCCCGGCTCATGGCTTTACGATAAGGACGGTCGTTCGTCATGGCGTCATAAGCGTCGACAATCGCCAGAATCCGGCACTCAAGAGGAATCTCTTCGCCTTCCAACCCTAAAGGATAACCTTTACCGTTCCACCACTCGTGGTGTTTAAGAATCCAATTGGCAATCGGCGGGAGGTCGGGAATGGACTGGGCGATACGGTGCCCGATCTCACAGTGCCGTTGCATTTCAAGGCGTTCTTCGGGCGTCAGGGGCCCGGCCTTGAGAAGGATGCGATCAGAGACGCCCACCTTGCCGATGTCGTGGAACAACGCCAGGAGACGCAGGTCGTTTATTCTGTTCTCGGGGACGCCGACAGCGGCCGCCAGGCTTGCCACCAGGTTTTGCAGGCGATCAACATGGCCTTCGGTGATAAAGTCCTTTGCCTCAAGCGTCTTCATCAGGGTTTGTACGGTGGCGCTGCGAGCGCTCTGGCTGCTGTGCAGCTTTTCCCGGTACATGTTGTTGTCCGCTTCCTTAAACAGGTCGGCCATAACGACGTCCGTTTCACCGCTTACCGCAAACCCGACGGAAATGCTCAACGGAACCTCGGGGTTTTCCGAATTATACATCGCGACGGCATCACGGATTCTACGGCAGGCCTCTTCCACCACAGCCTTCCCGCTTTTCGGAAGAAGAACGGCAAACTCGTCGCCCCCGATTCTTGCGACCACATCGTCCGGACGAAAAGATTTTCGGATTGCGTCGGCAGCCGCTATCAGCAGCCTGTCCCCGGCGTCGTGCCCGAGGGTGTCGTTGACAAGCTTAAGCCCGTCCACGTCGCAGACTATCACGCCAATCGGGGCGTGGCGGCTGCCTTCCATGCGGTGCATCTCTTCTTCGAAGTATGAGCGGTTGTAAAGACCGGTCAGATGGTCGTGTAAACTCAAGTGCCACAACTGCTCCTCCATCCGGCGGCGCTCGGTGACGTCATAAAACTGTTCCACCACCATCTGTATGTCGCCGTTTTCGTCAAGAACCGGATTGCTCCGGCAGTCCAGGTACAATCCAAGCTCCGGAACGAATTTCTCCACCCTCTCCAACCGCTTCGTTTTCCATGCCCTCTCCGTGGCGCATGGCCGGCACCTGTGCTCGCGGCCGATCAGCTCATAACACTTCTTCCCTTGCGCCTCTTCGGGGCTAAGGTTCAACAACTGGTAGCCGGCCTGGTTCAGCCGGATAATCCTGTGGTCGGGATCCTGGATGCCAACGGCATCCGGAATAGCGTCCAACACTCCCTCGAGAAGCGCCTTTGCGTTCATTAATTGTTCCTCAATGTGTTTACGCTCGGATACATCACGGGCGCCAAAAACAGCCCCGGTTAACTTGTCATCGTCGTTGACCATGTGCGTTATACTTGCTTCCAACCAAAGATAGTGCCCGTAAGCATGCCGGTAACGAAATTCCGTCCGTGTCCCGGAACGGGTTTCAATAACCTTTTGAAAGGCTTTTACCACATCATCCCGATCATCCGGATGCACGTACTCAAACACCGTCTTTCCCGGCAGATCTCGGGGCTCATATCCCAGGACGTATTTATGCGACGGGCTTACATATTGAAGAACTCCTTCAACGTCCGTTTGGCTGATGACATCCAGCATGTTGTCTGTAATCTGGCGCAAACGCGCCTCGTTTTCCTTTAATGCCTCTTCCGCCCGTTTTCGCTCAGTGATTTCCAGGAGGGAAGCCACGCTTTGTTTTGTCCCCGGGATCATTGCTATTGTGATCAGGACGTCCATGATTTGCCCGTTCCTGGCGATGAATTCAAACTCATAATTCCTGGGAGCAGCACCCGGGTTGATTCTTCGCAGGCGATGATACTGTAACATTCTGGCAAGTTCATGCTCTGAAACGAAATCCGTCCAGCTTTTCTTACCCTGGACCTCCTCCTTGGAATAACCCGTGAGTTTCTCAAACTCCGTATTAACCAGAGAAATCGTAGTATCGTCTTCGATGATAGTAAGCGCGGTTCCGGTGTTTTCAAAGACTGTCCGGTATTTTGCCTCCGACTCGCGCAGCGCCTCGTTGACCTTTTTGTACTCGGTTATATCTACGGAGTTGCCCAGGGTTGCCTGTTTCCCCTGGTACCGGATGGAACTGACTGTTTCCATCATCCACTTTATTTCTCCGTTCTTGGTCAGGATCCTGAATTCGTACGGAGAAAAACGCCGGCCCTTAAGCATCTGCACCGCATTTTCCCTGGCCGCATTCCTGTCCTCGGGGAAGACCAGCCGGTAAGACTCCATACCCACCAGCTCTTCCAGGCTGTATCCGGTAAGTATCGGAAATTGAGGGTTACAGAATTGAAACCTTCCTTCCTGAACAATGTAAATACCGGTCTGGGAACTCTCCGATAAGGTTTTGAATAATTCCTCGCTCTCCTGGATTTTCCTTTGGTATTGTTCCTGGCCTGTTAACATTTCGTTGATCGTGCTCGCGAGGCCCGACAATTCATCATTCCCGGTTACCGGTAAACGTGCCGACGCATCAGCGTTTGCGCCGATGCGACGAACATCCTTACTGAGACGGTCCAAACGGGATAAAACAACCCTTTCTATAAATAGAAAGGCTACAAAGCTGGGTATAAGTCCCAACATGGCAAACATTAAGACTAACCGGGGCATGTTGGCCCGGCCTGCAAGGAATAATTCCCTTTGCTCCAGATTTTTTTTGATCCTTTGGTCCTCAATTTGGGCAATACTCCCCATAAGCATGTTCTGATATCCGATACTTAATACCGTTACCATACATGTCAAAACAATCCCGATGATCAGCACCGTCTTTTTGCGAAGAGTCATTTTCGGATCCTCCGAAGAGCACGTATAAAATGATTACTTCGGCACAGGGTCTCGATGCCACGCACTCGGACGTTTCATCCGGAACTACTATATAATACAAACCATTAAACCCTTTTGGGTTAAGACTGGACAACCTAAGCCGATCTTTTTATAGACCCCCTCTTCCAACCAGCCTGGGAGTTTCGGCATATACATTGCCAAGTCGTTGGTAGAGAAATTTCGTAACGAGTCTCTTTTTGCCGGATTTTGTGGGGTTAAAAATTTTACATTTCTACTATTATCGAAGTTTTTTGACATTAATCTAGTTTCGCTACATTAAAGCTATTTCCTTCATCGGATGGCAAACTATCTTAATAGACTGTCTTGCGATCCGTGAACCATTCACCACCGACGCTTTTGGTACAATTCCCGACCTGTTCTTAGACGAAAACGACATGCGCCGGATATCCTTAACCTGGCCCGCAACGGCCTCGAGGCAATGCCCGAAGGCGCCCAACTGACTAAGAACTTACGTTGAAGGAAAAGCGGTGGTTCTGGCCGTTGAAGACCAGGGTACGGGCATAGAGAAAGAGGTTCTTGTCCAGAAAAAATAACCAACCCATGTAATGGCATGGGTTGTTGTATGGCTGGTAGCGCTAACGGGATTCGAACCCGTGTCTCCGCCTTGAGAGGGCGGTGTCCTGGGCCCCTAGACGATAGCGCCGTATACTAAGTTAAGCTTAGGCGGATTGAACTTTGGGGTCCGTTCTTCAAGGTTCAACGTTCAAGGTTAGAATAGGATTCCAAATTCCAACCTCTCACTTCACACTTCTCAATTGGCTGCGGGACCAGGATTCGAACCTAGACTACATGGTCCAGAGCCATGCGTGCTACCGTTACACCATCCCGCAATTCACAAAAATAATTATACAATAGAGCATCCATCCGTG
>JBFMBL010000044.1:4072-21353 GCA_040755195.1 Bacillota bacterium | reverse complement strand
CTTTTATCTGGAGCAACAGACCGATCACGTTTTCTGCTACGTACGAAACGACCGTCCTTTTCTGTTAATCCCCTACGAGTATGAAGGGGTTCAGCACCACTTTGAGCCGGATTACATTGTCCGTCTCAGGAGCGGAAAGACGATGATTCTTGAAATTAAGGGTGAGGAGGACGATCAAGACAGGGCTAAGTATCAGGCCGCAAGGCGCTGGGTTACAGCGATCAACAACTGGGGTCGCCTGGGGGTTTGGAATTTTGCCGTCTGCCGTGATCCGGCTTTAATACCTCGGCAGATCGCGCAAATGTCCGCAGCGTTTTAGGCCGGGACAGAACAGAATTTCACTACGCCCCCAAGGCACTGCAGCCATGCGCGAAGAAGCACGGCTGGGCATATCCTTAGGCGGAGGGTGACAGATGACAGCACTCCCAAAGACACTTTTCGCACCCGTTGTCGATCCGGTTAAGCTCAATCCGAAATTTGAGCAACTTCGGACTTGGCCAGGGGCCGAGCCCACGAGGAAGATCCTCGATGAGATTTTTCAGGAATTTGACGACCCAGAAGGTAATTTTCTCGAGCAGTTCCAGACTACTGGTTTTCATTCCAGGTACTTCGAGCTCTACCTGTTCGCTTACTTTACTCGCTCTGGGTTTAGCGTAGACCGTAGCCTGTCCAACCCCGACTTTCTTGTAAAGCGCGGGGACGTGACAGTTGCCGTCGAAGCAACGACGGTGAACCCGCCGACTTCCGGCGTTCTAGCTAAGCTCGGGAAAAAACTCTCCGAACTAACCGAAGAAGAACTCCTAGATTATCAGAAAAATGAGCTTCCCATACGATTTGGTAGTCCACTTTACTCCAAGCTTCAAAAGCGGTACTGGGAACTGGATCATTGCAGGGGCATCCCGTTTGTCATTGCCATCGAAGCCTTTCACGACGAAGAGTCTCTTGCAATATCGGAATTCGCGCTTTCTCAGTATGTCTATGGACTCCAACAGGTGGGAAGATGGGCTTCGGGCGGTAAGCTCGAGGTTGATACGACGTCAATCAGCGAGCATACGGTAGGAGAGAAGACCATCCCGTCGAACTTCTTCGGCCAGCCCGACGCGGAGCACATTAGCGCTTTGGTTTTTACAAATAGCGGAACCAACGCCAAATTCGCTCGCATGGGGCACCAATACGGTTACGGTTGTGAAGTAGTAGACATTACGCGCTTAGGGTTTTGTTTCAATCCACAGGTGGACGCGATGGATCCTACCTTTTTTTCGTACAATCTAGATGAGCCTCCTTTAGTTGAGTGTTGGGGACAGGGACTGGTGGTTCTGCATAATCCGAATTGCCTTCACCCGATACCACGGGACTTCTTTGTTGATGCTGTCCAAGGGTATATTGAGGACGGAGTCTTCAAGTCGGATCACCCTGCGTGGCACCCGATAGCCTCAAAAACCTTGATTCATTACTTGGGCGATTCGAAAAAAAAGCGGTTACCCAAGCCACTGAGCCAAAGAGGGTGCGTAGCGGTTGCAGCAATCTCTAAACGGGAGTTTCAAGTCGTATGCGGATTCGCAATCACGGATTTAAATCCGCTCTTCGAAGAACACGGATGGTTTACCGATGAAACATACAGCTTTTTGAGTGTCGTCATTCACGACAAAATTGATGATGATTGGAGCTATGTCATCCTAGCGCGTGATCAATTCTTCCACTTCCGCGCTATCGAAACCAAGTTATCATTTCGCTCCAGAAATCGCGCCCGCATGCAGTTACAGCTACGTATAGCGGAGCTGCTCTCACATCCGCAGCGTATCTTCCCTCAGGAGCCATAGCAAATGCTTTCTGCCCAACACCATTTATCTGACGTTGGCCTGCAGCCTGCGTAACACATCGTGTAACTGTCGCGGGGACGGTTCCGTCGACAACATCAACGGACTAACGAAAACGGCCTTGGTAATAATGCAACTTGAATCAACCTGGCAAATTTCTGTAAGATTGATATAGGGCCAATAATGGCTGTTATTCCTATCTTAGGCGGACGGGCTTAATCGCCGCCGCTCCGAAGCGTCAGATCTTAGTTAAGAGGGGATGCCTATGTTTGAGTTGCCCGAGTTTGTGACACTGGCCGGACAGATCAATGAAACCCTTAAAGGCAAGGTAATAAAAAAGGGGTGCCTGGGCAGCGTTCCCCATAAGTTTGTATGGTACAACAGGAGCCACGGTGAGTTCGAGGAGCTGACGAGAGGTAAAACGGTCGGGGAAGCGCGGGCGAAAGGGAAATGGCTGTTTGTTCCGCTTGATCCGAGGTACGTTTTGGTGCTCGGTGAATGCGGGGGAAAGGTGCTGTATCATCCCCCGGGCTCGAAGGAACAGAAGAAGTATCATTTGTGCCTCCTTTTTGAGGACGGCTCTTTTCTTGCCGCCACCACTCAGATGTGGGGAGCGATGGAACTGTACGATCCTCTTTTACATTCTCCATGTGGGGTGGCGGGATGAAGATGCTTTGTATTCTCAGTGTGTAAGTATGATGCGCGCATTAGTGTTTATAGTAGTGATGATAGCTATCATAGGCTATGTGTTTTTTATGCCCTCTGAGCAGGAGGATTTTTCCGCTTACTATTACGCTGCTAAAGTAATTTTAGACCCCCAAGCCCCCAGCAACGCTGTTTACGACCTGGATTTTGCCAGAAAAAATTATTGTAATTACAATATTGATGCCCCACTAAGACCCTATATCTATTCGGTAGCTGCTGCTTATATCTTTGCACCGATTGCTTTGTTGCCTTTCCAAGCGGCGAAGTTAATTTTTAATTACATATGTCTTGCTTTATACATTATGGCTATAGCCGTTACTGCAATTTATGCAAATGGTCCTCACAAGAAACAACTTTTGTTATTGCTTACAATTGCCTTGATGTGGCTGCCTTTTTTAAACGGTTTGACGCTTTATCAGATAAATCCTTTGCTGTTATTTATATTATCTGTTGCGGTTCTTGCGGCTACCAGAAACCACCCCGTTCTGAGCGGTGTACTCCTTGGTTTTGCTTCCCTATTTAAACTTTTCCCCTTATTAATTGCGATGGCTCTGGGGGTTAAAAACTGGCGTATTTTCACAGGCTGTATAGTGGTCTTTATGACGTCGTTTTTTATTCCGGGCTCCTTTGATTGGTTTCCTGCCATTAGCCATATCACCCGAAACTACACGGTGTTCTATCGCTTGGGCTATCTGTGGTACGGTATCTATCTTGGTTGTGTAGTCGCTGTCATGGGAGTGACCTTCTTTCGGACTCGGTCTGAAAATTATGGCTTAATTTCAGCTCTATCCGTTCCAGCGGTCTTACTAATAATGCCGATAGTTGAATATAACCATTTGACTTTACTTATATTTTCTTACATCTACATTTGGATTAACTTAACAAATTGGCCGGGTTGGTTTTGGGCTGCTGCAACGGTTTCATTCTTAATAATTCAAGTCTATAAATTATGTCCTTATATTTCTTATATCGTCGGGCTTCTTATACTGTGGTTTTCCTTTGTGTTGGTATCTAACAGAAAATACCCCCTTCCAGAAATTGAGCAACCGTTAAAGCCTTGTGGCGGCCAATCTTAAAGGTTAGGAGAGGAAAAGGGAATACGCTGTTATTTTCAGGGTTCTTCCAGAACGCCGTGAATCATAAGGGAGTTAATTTTGAATGTAGTTCAAGACGTGGAGCGATTGGATGTTTTATAATGACCGGTCGTATAATGACAGTTTTGAGGCATGAAGCGTGCGGAATGTACGTCACCGGGTGACTTGCCGCTTGACGGTGAGACTTGTGTATCCTATAATAAAGTGCGGTGCTGGGGTAGCTCAACGGCAGAGCAGCTGATTTGTAATCAGCAGGTTGTGGGTTCAAATCCCATCCCCAGCTCCATTTGGGAGGTATGAGGTGAGAGGTTAGAGGCGGGAATCATGGATGGGTGGATGGGCTCTGTCCACCGTTTTGGCGTAAGAAGGGATAGTTGGAATAGATAGAATCCCGTATGGCGCCAGATAAGGTTTGAAATCGGTTTTGGAGTGTGCTATACTGATATAGTTAAATCGCGGGGTGGAGCAGCAGGTAGCTCGTCGGGCTCATAACCCGAAGGTCGTAGGTTCAAATCCTACCCCCGCAACCAAACGCCCATATAGCTCAGCAGGTAGAGCGCATCCTTGGTAAGGATGAGGTTCGCCGGTTCGAGCCCGGCTATGGGCTCCATAAGCAAGGGCGGCGTAGCTCAGCTGGTTAGAGCATACGGTTCATACCCGTAGTGTCCGGGGTTCAAGTCCCTGCGCCGCCACCAAGATCGAAGCCTGAACCAATATATTGTTCAGGTTTTTTTTTGTTTGTCGAGTCATGCTTGTTTTTTACGGCTCCGCAGATGCCTCTCGTGTTTTGTCGTTAGAGTTTTTAACACCCTTCCGGAAGGAATTTTTCATTCAAGCTCGAATAATCATTTCTGGCCTGCGTATCATCGCCTTGTGACGGTGATGGTTTTAAATGCGCACATTAGGCGTGGTATTCCATTATTCACTTTAGTTTATGGAGGTTAAGGAATTCATGGCCAAGCAGAAATTTGTTCGGACGAAGCCGCACGTAAACATCGGGACGATCGGGCACGTAGACCACGGCAAGACGACGCTGACGGCGGCGATAACCCTGGTATTGTCCAAGAAGGGGATGGCATCGTACAAGAAGTATGACGAGATCGACAACGCGCCGGAAGAGCGGGCGCGCGGCATTACCATCAACACGGCGCACGTGGAGTACGAGACCGACAAGCGGCACTACGCGCACGTAGACTGTCCCGGACACGCCGACTACATCAAGAACATGATCACCGGCGCGGCGCAGATGGACGGATCGATCCTCGTGGTATCGGCGGCCGATGGTCCGATGCCGCAGACGCGGGAGCACATATTGCTGGCGCGTCAGGTAGGCGTGCCGTACATCGTCGTATACCTGAACAAGGCCGACCTGGTCGACGACCCGGAGCTCTTGGAACTGGTCGAGATGGAAGTGCGGGAGTTGCTGACCACGTACGAGTTTCCCGGAGATGAGGCGCCGGTGATAACCGGGTCGGCGCTCAAGGCTTTGGAGTGCGGGTGCGCCAAGCCCGAGTGCGAGCACTGCGGCACCATATACAAACTGATGGATGCTGTTGACGAGTACGTACCCACACCGCAGCGGGACATCGACAAACCGTTCCTGATGCCGATAGAAGACGTATTCACCATCACCGGGCGCGGCACGGTGGGCACAGGGCGCGTGGAGCGCGGCAAGATCAAAGTAGGAGAAGAAGTGGAAATCGTGGGACTTGCGGATAAACCGCGCAAGACCGTGGTCACGGGCGTTGAGATGTTCCGGAAGATTCTGGACGAGGGCGTGGCCGGCGATAACATCGGATGTCTATTGCGCGGCGTAGACCGGAAAGAACTCGAGCGCGGGCAGGTATTGGCGAAGCCCGGGAGCATCAAGCCGCACACCAAGTTCACGGCCGAAGTGTACGTCCTGACGAAGGAAGAAGGCGGGCGGCACACGCCGTTTTTCAACGGTTACAGGCCGCAGTTCTACTTCCGGACGACGGACGTGACCGGCGTGTCGAAGCTGCCGGACGGAGTGGAGATGGTGATGCCCGGCGACAACATCAAGATCGACATCGATCTGATCACCCCGATTGCGATTGAGGAGGGACTCCGGTTTGCTATTCGTGAAGGCGGCCGGACGGTCGGCGCCGGCGTGGTCACCGGGGTAAGGGAGTAGCACAGAAGGCGGAAGATAGAATACAGAATGTAGAATGTAGAATATAGAATTCAAAAGTCCTCATTTTAGAAAGGACTCGTGACTTTCGACTCGGAACTCGGGACTGTTTGCACATGACTACGGCTTGCGTTTTGTAAAAGTAGTTGCTATAATACTTCCTGTGATATCACGAAAACGTTACAAAACATAATATGTATTTATGTTTTAAACGCCGTTCCGCGATAGCTCAACGGTAGAGCATCCGGCTGTTAACCGGAGGGTTGCAGGTTCGAATCCTGCTCGCGGAGCCAGAAATTCAGACCGTCGGAAAACCGGCGGTTTTTTATTTTGTTTAAAAACGGGAAAACTTAGCAATACTACACCGAGATAATAGAAGCCGGTCACGAGTCGCGAGTCGCGAGTTAAGTCCCAAGTCCAAAGTCGAAAGTCCTGAGTCAAGAAAAGTAAGGAACAGGGATTGGTGGACTAAGGACTAAGGACTAAGGACAAAAACTTCGAACTTAGAACGAACCTGGAAGGTCCGTCGTATAAGGCTGCACTCAGAACCGATTAACTTTAAACGGAACCCGAAGGTCCATCCGTCTGAGCTTTAACGCAGAACGCAGAACGTAGAACGCAGAACGCAGAACGCAGAACGCAGAACGCAGAACGCAGAACGTAGAACGTCTTTTAAGAGGAGGAAAGGTTGTGGATTGGTTTCACGGAAACTTCGCCGGTATCCTGACTGTTATCCAGGTTTTTTTCGGTGTGGTTATCGGACTGTATTTTTGGAACCTGCTGCGGGCGCAGCAGAGCGGCAAGGTGGTAGTCAAAAGGGACTCGCACCGGGAGGTTGAAAAACTCCGCCAGTTAAGGGCGATCTCGCTTACCGAGCCGCTTGCGGAAAAGACGCGTCCCCAGGACTTCGGCGAGCTTGTCGGGCAGGAGGAGGCGGTGAAAGCGCTGCGGGCGGCGCTCTGCGGCCCGAATCCCCAGCACGTGCTTCTCTACGGCCCACCGGGGGTCGGCAAAACAGCGGCTGCCAGGCTGATTTTGGAGGAAGCCAAGAAAAACGCCAGGTCACCGTTTAATAAGGAAGCAAAATTTGTGGAGATGGACGCCACCACCGCCCGGTTTGATGAGCGGGGGATTGCCGATCCGCTCATCGGGTCGGTGCATGATCCAATATACCAGGGTGCGGGACCGTTGGGGGTTGCGGGTGTTCCGCAACCGAAACCGGGTGCGGTGACCCGCGCGCACGGCGGCATTCTCTTCCTCGATGAGATAGGAGAACTTCATCCGATCCAGATGAATAAGCTTTTAAAGGTGCTTGAAGACCGGCGGGTATTTCTTGAAAGCGCTTACTACAGTCCGGAAGACATGAATACCCCCGCCCACATCCACGATATGTTTCAAAACGGGCTGCCCGCTGATTTTCGCCTTATCGGGGCCACCACCCGCCAGGCTGAGGACATCACGCCGGCGATCCGTTCCCGGTGCGTTGAGATTTTCTTCCGGCCGCTTTCTCCGGCGGAAATCAGGGTCATCGCCGCGAATGCCATACGGCGTGTCGATCTGGAGCCGGAGGAAGGAGTTCTGGACGTGATCAAGAAATACGCCACTAACGGCCGGGAAGCAGTAAGCATGGTACAGCTCGGCGCCGGTATGGTTTTGGCGGAAGGCCGGTCGGTGCTCGGCGTGGCGGATATGGAGTGGGTTGTAGCCTGCGGGCAGTATAATCCCCGGCCGGAAGAAAGGATGCCTGCCGAACCTTCGGTAGGTCTGGTTACAGGACTGGCGGTTTACGGACCGAACGTGGGCATGGTTCTGGAAATCGAGGCTTCCGCCCTTCCGGCGGAAAAGGGGCGCGGCCGTTTGACGGTCACGGGGGTGGTGGAAGAGGAAGAGATGCAGGGAACCGGCCGCCGGATACGACGGAAGAGCTCGGCTAAGAGCGCGGTGGAAAACGTGATTACGGCCCTGCGCTGCGTGATGCAGATAGAACCCAAGGATTATGACATCCATGTGAACTTCCCCGGTGGTGTGCCGGTTGACGGCCCGTCGGCGGGCGTGGCGGTGGCAACGGCTGTTTACTCGGCGATTACCGGTATTCCTGTGGACCACCGGGTGGCGCTTACGGGAGAGGTGTCCATCTGGGGCATGGTAAAGCCCGTAGGCGGGATAGTTCCCAAGGTAATGGCGGCGGTTCGGGCAGGGGCAAGACGGGTTTTGATTCCAAAAGGCAACCACCAGAAGCTTTTTGACGATATAAACGAGGTCGAAGTCGTTCCGGTGGACCGTCTGGAAGACGTAATAAAGGGGGCGCTTTTGCAGGAAAAGGGTTTGACGGAATTATTCCCTTCCCCCAAAAATATGTCGGTTTATACGGAGCTGACCTTAAAGATGTAAATAATACCATTTCCAGAGTTTATTTGATATGCAAGGCGTTTATTCCTGTAGCACAGGTATTTGTCGTATGCTAAAATAAAGGTTAGCTAATTGATGGAAGAGTGAAGCAGACAAGGAGGTGCTACAGTGGAGGCAAAAACGGGCGTTTTACCGCTTCTTCCTTTACGAGGCGTTTTGGTTTTTCCTTATATGGTGATCCACCTTGACGTCGGGCGTGAGAAATCAGTCCGGGCCATCGACGAGACAATGCTTCGCGACCGGTTCATATTTCTTGCGACCCAGAAGGATGCCCAGACAGATGACCCGCAGCCCGAGGATATATACGAAGTCGGAACGGTGGCCGAAGTCAAGCAGCTGCTCAAGCTGCCGGGCGGGACGATCCGTGTGCTGGTAGAGGGGCTGAACAGAGCGAAGATCATGCGTTATATCGCAGAGCAGCCCTACTTTACGGTAGAGATCGAGCAGTTTACCGAGGTCCATACAAAGAACAGCCACGTAGAAGCGCTGATGCGCAGCCTCGTTAACCAGTTTGAACAGTACGTAAAGATTTCCAAGCGCATCTCCCCGGATACCGTGGTTTCGGTGGTGAATATTGAAGAACCGGGTCGATTGGCAGACATTATCGCGTCGCACCTCACCCTTAAGATCGAAGATAAACAGGAACTCCTGGAAGCGGTGGACGTGGCTACACGCCTGGAAAAGCTCTGCGCCATACTCACCCGGGAGATGGAGATCGTCGAACTTGAACGGCGGATTAATATCCGAGTGCGCAAACAGATGGAGAAGACGCAGAAAGAGTATTATTTGCGCGAGCAGATAAAAGCCATTCAAAAGGAACTCGGCGACAAGGACGAACGTCAGGCCGAGGGTGAGGAATACCGCGAGAAAATCGCGGAGGCCAAACTGCCGAAAGAAGTGGAAGAAAAGGCGCTCAAGGAGGTCGAGCGCCTGGAAAAAATGCCGCCGATGGCGGCCGAGGCCACGGTGGTCCGCAATTATCTTGACTGGATCCTGGCCCTGCCCTGGACCAAGGCGACGCGCGACCGTCTGGACATCGATGCGGCCGAGAAGATTCTCGACGAGGATCATTACGGCCTTAAGGAGCCCAAGGAGCGCATTCTTGAGTACCTGGCGATACGGAAACTGGCCAAGAATATGAAGGGGCCCATTCTTTGCTTTGTAGGCCCGCCCGGTGTCGGGAAGACTTCTCTCGGACGTTCGATTGCACGGGCGCTGGAGCGGAAGTTTGTCCGCATCTCTTTGGGCGGTGTCCGGGACGAGGCGGAAATCCGGGGGCACCGGCGCACCTATGTGGGGGCGCTGCCGGGGCGGATTATTCAGGGGATGCGCCAGGCAACCTCTAAAAACCCGGTATTTCTTTTGGACGAAGTGGATAAGATGAGCACGGATTTCCGGGGCGACCCGTCATCCGCGCTTTTGGAAGTGTTGGATCCGGAACAGAACAACAGTTTTTCCGACCATTACATCGAAATACCCTACGATCTTTCGCAGGTGTTGTTCATTACCACGGCCAACTACCAGTACAACATCCCAAGGCCGCTTCTCGACCGGATGGAACTCATCCAGATCCCCGGTTATACCGAGGAGGAAAAGGTTCAGATTGCGGTCCGGCACCTGATACCGAAGCAATTAAAGGAACACGGTCTCGGAAAAGAACAGATGATCTTTTCCGAAAACGCCCTTCGGAAGGTAATCCGGGAGTACACCCGCGAATCAGGCGTACGGAATCTGGAACGGCAGATTGCAGCGGTTTGCCGGAAGACGGCCAAACAGATCGTGTCGAAGGAAGTGAAGGGAGTTCGGGTTTCCGCGCAAAATGTCGAGAAACTGCTCGGCATCCCGCGTTACCGTTACGGACTGGCGGAGAAAGAAGATGAGGTCGGTGTCGCCACCGGCCTTGCCTGGACAGAGACCGGGGGAGATACCCTGTCTATCGAGGTGACGCTCTGCAAGGGAAAGGGCAGCCTTACCCTGACCGGGAAACTCGGGGAGGTAATGCGGGAGTCTGCGCAGGCCGGGCACAGCTTTATTCGTTCCCGGGTGACACAGTTAGGGATAGACGAGGACTTCCATGAGAAGCTGGACATTCACATCCACGTACCGGAAGGGGCGACGCCGAAAGACGGCCCGTCAGCCGGAATAACCATGGCTACGGCGCTGGCTTCCGCGCTTACGGGACGCAAGGTCCGGCACGATGTGGCGATGACCGGCGAAATTACCCTGCGGGGACGCGTGCTGCCTGTCGGCGGCATCAAAGAGAAGATTCTCGCGGCACACCGGGCAGGCATCAAGAAGATAATCATGCCGGTGGATAACAAGAAGGATATGGAAGATATTCCGCCTTATGTTAAAAATAAGCTGCGCTTTATCTTTGTCAGTCATATGGATGAGGTTTTAAAAGCCGCCTTAATCGAAGAGGAGCCGACGCTGAGTTACCCGGAGGCGGAGACACTTACGGCGGTAACCTGGACGCAGGCTTGACTTTAGAAGTGAGATGTGGGATGCGGGAGGTTTGAATAGTTGAAGGGATTCGCGGGAGTGAATCCCTTCTTTAAATATGCAACTTCTCACCTCTCACTTCCGACCCTTAAATACTTCTTCATAGGCTAAAGGTCTGGGGAGTTCTCCGGCCCGGTTCAGTATTTCCTGCAACCGGTTGAATGAGTCCGCGCTGGGCTTTCTGGAAAGACCCCATGTTTTATTGTTCTGGCCCCGGGCAATGGCCTTCTCCATTGTAGAAAGGCTGACGTGCGGGAAAAAGGGACCCGTCAACCAGGCGATTTCAGCGGGCGGGTGTGAATAAATGAACGCCCGGGCGCGATTCAAAGAATCTTCGAAAGAAGCTACCAGGGCCTGGTTTTCTGTTGCCCATTTTTCATCGGCTGCGATAACGGCGCGCGGAAGGGGGGCCCCGTTCCCTATGCGGGCGGCGAGAAAAGCCTTTTTTTGTTGTATTAAGACAGTGGCTGTTGGTTCCGGAGCCACAATGTAGTCTGCGGTGCCCGATAGAAAGGCGGTTATCCTCAATTCTTCCGGTATATTTTGCATCAAGGTAACCTCCCGGTGCGGGCGAATCTTGTTTTCCCGCAGGATTTCTTCCAGGATTGCCGTGGTAGCGCTGGATGGTCCGGCGGTTATGATGCTCTTGTCCCGTGTCTTATCCCACGTAAAAGGTTCGGGGCTGCGTCCGAGCAACAAGGCGCAATCCCTTTCGGACAGCAGAGTGATTGCCACGCTTTTATCACCGTTAAAAGCCCGGGCATAAATCACGTCTTCAATTTCACAGGCGTGTAAAACCTGTTGTTTTTGCTTTGAATCGTAGTCGGCCGAGCTTATCAGTCGCACTTCGACTCCGTTGAATTCGAAGTAACCCAGGCAAACCCCGATGTAAAGCGGCAGCAGTTCCACCTGCGGCGCCGGTGTTGCGACAAGAAGCAAGGGGCGCTCTTTCTTATGTAGTTCCTTGAAGAACGTAAACGTGGCAAACAGAATGCAAATGCATACAAGAACAAAGCCGGGCAGGCGCAATTCGTTATGCCCCCCTGTTTGAAAATAGAAGCCAGAAGCCAGAAGTCAGAATGGAGAAGAAAGATTTTATTCCGGCTGCCGACCCGAAACTCGCAACTCGCAACTCGCAACTCGCAACTAATCTTTTACTGGATGTTATGGTTAGAGTGCGGTGAATATTCGGGTAAGTTGACATGAAAAGCCGGTCCGGATAAGATTATGGGTGTATAAAAATGGGGTCTCATTCTAAGGATTCAGAATGTAGAATGTAGAATGTGGAATGGAATGCGGAAGAGAAAATTTTGGTTCTGTTTTGATCCCCGACTTCTGACTTCTGGATTCTGACTACTAAATTCTGACCTATAAAGTTTGCAGGATTAGCTTTTATTGATTGTCCGGAGGATGACGTTATGACCGAAAAGACGCTGCCCCCCGTTTACGCGCCGGAACAGGTAGAAGAAAAATGGTACCGGTTCTGGGAGGAAGGGGGCTTTTTCCGTACCGGTGTTGATCCTGAGAAGAAACCGTTTTGCATCGTGATGCCGCCGCCGAACGTCACTGGAGAGCTTCATATGGGCCACGCCCTTGACAATACCCTCCAGGATGTCCTGATCCGTTGGCGCCGGATGCAGGGTCACGCGGCCTTGTGGCTGCCGGGAACCGACCATGCGGGAATCGCCACCCAGGCGAGGGTTGAGGCGATGCTTGCCAAAGAGGGGATGTCCCGCTACGACCTCGGGCGGGAGAAGTTTTTGGAGCGGGTTTGGTCCTGGAAAGAAAGATACGGCAACCGCATCACCCTGCAGTTAAGACGCCTGGGGGCGTCATGCGACTGGGACCGGGAACGGTTCACGATGGACGCGGGGTGTTCGGAGGCGGTGAAAGAGGTTTTCTTGAGGCTTTACGACCGCGGGCTTATTTACAGGGGCAGTTATATTGTAAACTGGTGCCCGCAGTGCCGGACCGTGATCTCCGACATTGAGGTCGAGCACAAGGATACGGCCGGCAACCTTTACTACATCAAATATCCGGTAAAAAACCAAGACCGTTTTGTGACGATCGCCACCACCCGGCCGGAAACGATGCTCGGCGACACGGCGGTCGCGGTCAACCCTGCGGACGAGCGATACGGTGAGCTTATCGGCCAGGTTGTGGTCCTGCCGCTGGTGGGGCGGGAGATCCCGGTTATAGCCGATGCTCATGTGGAAACTGAGTTCGGCACGGGGGCGCTGAAGGTTACACCCGCGCATGATCCCTACGACTTCGAGATCGGCGGCCGGCATAACCTGCCGGCGGTGCGGGTGATCGACCAGGACGGGCGGATGACGCCGGAGGCAGGCGCGCGCTATGCCGGGCTTGACCGCTGGGAATGCCGGAAACAGGTTGTGCGCGATCTTGAGGCGCAAGGGTTACTGGTAAAGGTCGAGGACTTGAGCCACGCCGTGGGGCACTGCTACCGCTGCGATACGGTTATCGAGCCCCTGATTTCCAAGCAGTGGTTCGTGCGGATGAAACCGCTGGCCGAACCCGCGATTAACGCGGCGCGGGAAGGCCGGGTGAGGTTTGTGCCCGAACGCTTTACAAAAATTTACATGCACTGGCTGGAAAACATCAGGGATTGGTGTATTTCACGGCAGCTCTGGTGGGGACACCGCATCCCGGTCTGGTACTGCTCGGACTGCGGGGAAACCATCGCTTCCGGGCGGGAAGTTCGTGAGTGTCCGAAATGCGGCTCCGCGCGCGTGGAGCAGGACCCCGACGTGCTTGACACCTGGTTTTCTTCGGCGCTCTGGCCTTTTTCCACCCTGGGCTGGCCCGGGGAAACGGCTGATTTGAAATTCTTTTACCCGACATCGGTGCTGGTAACCGGGCGCGACATCATCTTTTTCTGGGTGGCGCGGATGATTTTCATGGGGCTGGCCTTTATGGAGGATGTCCCTTTCAGGGAGGTTTTCATCCACGGCCTGGTGCTGGACGCCCTGGGACGCAAGATGTCCAAATCGCTCGGCAACGGCGTCGACCCGATCGACGTGATTGAGAGTCACGGCGCCGACAGCCTGCGGTTTATGCTCGTTACCGGCAATACGCCCGGAAACGACTTGCGTTTCAACTTTGAGAAACTGGAAGGCGCCCGAAACTTTATTAACAAGCTCTGGAACGCCTCACGGTTTGTGCTTATGAACCTGGATCCCGAAGGTTCGCGGGCGGCGGCTCCGGCGGACCGCGAGCTTAGCGACCGCTGGATCCTGAGCCGTTACCGGGAGGCGGTTGAAAAGGCCACGGCGGGACTTGGGGCCTACGAGCTTGGCGAGGCGGCGCGGGCGCTTTACGAGTTCGTCTGGGACGAATTTTGCGACTGGTACGTAGAGCTGGCGAAGCCCCGGCTGTACCGCGGTACGCCCGGAGAAGCCGCGGCGGCCCGCGCGGTTTTGCATGAGGTCTTGGGCGGCTTGCTCCGGCTGCTGCACCCGTTTATTCCCTTCGTCACCGAGGAGATATGGAGCCATCTGAATAAAGGCGGGGCGCCGTTGATTCACCAGCCCTGGCCGGAAGACACGCCCGGGCTGAAGGATCCGGAGGCGGAGGAAGAAATGGGGCTGATCATCGAAATCATCCGGGCGGTACGGCACATCAGGGCGCAAATGAGTGTGCCGCCCGGGCGGAGGGCCGCGCTGGTTCTGGTTGCGCCGGAGGAAAGGGTGCGGCGCATTATTGAAAAGGGAAAGGGATACATCGAGGAATTGGCCGCAGGGTCGGTAACGCTGGCCGCGGAGCTTACGGCAAAGCCGGCGCAGGCGGCCCACGCGGTTGCGGCGGGGGTGGAGATATTCGTACCGCTGGGCGGGCTGGTGGACATGGAAAAAGAACGCGTACGGCTGGCCAAGGAAATCGATACAGTGGAAAAGGAACTGGCGCGGGTTGAAGGAAAGCTCGGGAACCCCGGCTTTTTGTCCAAGGCCCCGGCAGATGTGGTCGCCAAGGAGCGTGATAAGCAGGTTGAGCTTTCCGCAAAACGAGAGGCGCTGCAGAACCGGCGGAGGATGCTGGGAGAACAGTAGAGTTTCATGAACTACGAGGAAGCGGTAGATTACATTCAAAATGCGGCGGCGGTAGGGATAAAGCCGGGGCTCGAACGGATCCGGGCGCTTGCGGCGCGCCTCGGCAATCCCCATAAGCGGCTAAAGTGTGTACACGTGGGGGGGACCAACGGTAAGGGCTCGGTCTGCGCCATGCTGACCGCGGTGCTCGCCGAGTGCGGGTACAGGGTTGGAACGTTTACCTCGCCGCACCTTCATTCCTACACGGAACGCTTTCGCATCAACGGCCGGGAGCTGCCGCCGGAGCGCTTCGGCGCTCTTGTCGCCCGGGTGCGGCCCGAGCTTGAAGCCCTGCGAGCTGACGGGGTGGTTCCCACAGAGTTCGAAATACACGCCGCGCTGGCGTTTCTTTATTTTGCCGGGGAAGCGGTGGACGTCGCGGTGGTGGAAGTCGGCCTGGGCGGCAGGTATGACGCCACAAACATCATAATGCCGGAAACGGCGGTGATCACCAACGTTACGGTCGACCACACCGACTATCTTGGGGAGAGCATCCTGCAGATCGCCGGGGAAAAAGCGGGGATAATCAAGCCCGGCGTGCCTGTGGTAACAGCGGCCGGGGGGGAGGCGCTCGGCGTGATCGAGCGGGCGTGCGGGGAACAAAACGCACGGCTATTGATTTTGGGACGGGATTTTTATCCGGTCGGGCGGGTTAACGGCATGTCGGGTCAGGAATTGGACGTCTGTGGCTGGTGGGGCGCGGACGAAGGGCTCCGGATAAAACTTCTGGGCCGCCACCAGCTCGAGAACGCCGCCTGTGCGGTGGCGGCGGCCAGGTTGCTCGAGGAACAGGGTTGTCGGGTCGGTACTGCGTCGATAAGGAAGGGACTGGCGGCGGCGGTATGGCCCGGCCGTCTTGAGGTGGTGCGTGACAATCCCCTGGTCATTCTGGACGGGGCGCACAACGCCGCAGGAGCGGCGGCGCTTAAAAACGCGATGAAAGAGTATTTTGCGGGACGGCGCCTTGTGCTGGTGATGGGGATGTTTGCCGACAAGGAACGCTCGGAGGCGGCGGCGAAGCTCTGTCCTTTGGCGGCCGCGGTAGTGGTGACGCGCCCGCCGGGCACGCGCGCCGGGAACTGGCGGGAACTTGCTGCGCTGGCGCGGCAACATTCGCCGGCGGTTTGCGAGGTGAAGGATATCCATGCGGCGGTGGCGCAGGGGCTCGCGCTTGCCGGGCCCGAAGACGTGGTGGTGGTCACCGGGTCGCTGTACCTTATTGCCGAGGCGCGGGAGGTTTTTATGAATCAAGGGGTAGAAGGGCTATAATCCTCTATTATTTTCTTTAAAGAAAGCATCTTTTATACTTGTTTTGCATAAACTTCATGGTTATTATAATATATATTATTGCCAATCTATGGCAGGTAAGAAAATATGCTCTCCAAGCAGCAAATTATAAAACTCATAGGGGAACATCAATCAACTCTACGTCAATACGGTGTTCATCGTATAGCGCTCTTTGGTTCACTCTTGCACGGAACGGCTACAGAAACGAGCGACATAGATTTGCTTGTGGAATTTAAGGAAAAATCGTTTGACAACTACATGGGACTGAAATATTTTCTAGAAGATCTTTTAGGGCAGCAAGTCGACTTAGTATTACCTGAAACCCTTAAACCACGACTTAAGCCGATTGTTATGAGAGAGGTGGAATATGTCGCGGAGATTTAAAGACTTTAAGGTATATTTGATATTCTTATCCACGAATACTTTGGTGTTGACGAAGAGATTATCTGGGACATCGTTCAAAACAAGCTACCTCTTTTAAAGGGGCAAGCAGCTCGTATTTTAAGTGATCAAAGATAAGTTGAAGGGGGCGTAAGCCCCTCTGATTTTTTAAGCTGGTTTTAAAACTTAATGATCTCCGGGTCGCTCTATCTAATCGCCGAAGCGCGGGCGATTTTTATAAGCCGAGGTTGATTTATAGGATAGCTTGGTTGGAGCAAGCGGGGCGAATGTGTGGCGCGTACAGAATCAGAAAACGCGGCATAATAACAAAAGAAAGTGCTGCGGAGGTAGTGGTAATGGAAGTAGATCTTGGCTGGAACGAGTTTAAGGAATGGCTCGGCAAGGGCCTCAAAGCGCTGCGGCTGGTGGGCGTTTCCGACGAAAACGCCGAGGATATAGGTTATCGCTTTGGGGAGTTGCTTAACCGGTACATAGATTCGGCAAACCGGGAGCAGCGCCTGATTAAGGAGTTGTGGGATCAAGGAAACGAAATCGAACGCCGGGCGCTGGCTTCTATGCTGTCAAGGCTGGTTGAGCGCGACACCATCGAGCGCAAGAAGCCTTCCCGGCTAAGTGATGAAAGCGGGCCCGACGAAACGACGGAGGGCCGGAAGAAGCCGTGATTCTTTTTTCTTCAGGTGCCGCGCTTGTAATAGCCGGTAAACATTGATCTCAATATACCTACGCTATGAGTCAGGGCCAGGTAAATATGGCCTGCAACGGTTGCCGCTGTTAGAAGGGTGCTGTAGAAGATCAAGTTTCTTACCC
>JBFMBL010000044.1:0-3972 GCA_040755195.1 Bacillota bacterium | reverse complement strand
CCGCGCTTGTAATAGCCGGTAAACATTGATCTCAATATACCTACGCTATGAGTCAGGGCCAGGTAAATATGGCCTGCAACGGTTGCCGCTGTTAGAAGGGTGCTGTAGAAGATCAAGTTTCTTACCCGGTTCAAACCGCCCAACCATTTTATGGGACGGGCAAATAGTTTCGGCGCGTAGAGAAAAAACCCGAGCGGTATGATAACCAATGTTTCTAAGATCCAAAAGGTGTAAAGAAACTTCTGGCCGGTGTTATACTTGCGAAATTCTGGTTTCTTCGTGGTAAGGAACAGTTCGTATTTCAGGAAATGCGGTAGTTTTTTAAAATCCTGCCGTTCGGGAACGATCATGCGCCAGTCGCGGCGCAGGATGCCGTAATACACGCGGGCGATAAACCCGCAGGTAAAAAGAAACCCGGCGATGGAATGTATCTTCCGCGCCGCGCGCATGCTGCCGCCGGTCTGCGGAGGTTCGGTGATGTACAGGCCGCTTGCGGCAAGAATGAGTGCCAGTGGCGCCAGCGTCCAGTGAAAGAGCCTCACAGGCAGTGGATGGCGGGATTGGGTTGTCACATGCCTCACCTCAAAGGTCAGAATTCAGTAGTCAGAATCCAGAATACAGAATATAAAAACAGTCACAGAATAAATTCCTTGATTTTCTTCCCCGCAATAATCAGATGCGTCGCGCAAGCGTAGCACGGGTCGAAGGAACGGATGATGCGCCCTACCTCGGCCGGCTCTTGAGAATCGGCTATGGGCGTGCCGGTGAGCGCCTCCTCCGCCGGTCCCGGTTGCTCCTTGTCATCACGGGGGGAAAAGTTCCATGCGGAAGGCGTGATGATGTTATAACGGGCTATCCGGCCTCCTTCAAGGCGCATGTAGTGCAGGAGCGGCCCCCGCATGGAGTCGGTGAGGCCCAGACCTTCCCCTGTCTTGGGCACGTCAAAACGGCTGAAGATCGGCTTATCCGGCTCCAACTCCTCCAGCCACTGCTTCATCAAACCGCAAAGGATATCGGTTTCCAGGACGCGGGCCATCACCCGGTCCATGGTGGAGACGCCACGCCGGTAGTGGCCTGCAACCCACAGCCGCGCGAGCGGCCCGCCTTCAAAGGCTTTGCCTTCGTAACGGGGCGCCTTAATCCAGGAGTAGGCGCCGGGTTTGCCGGGTTCCGGTATGGTTTCTCCAGTTTCCGGCCCGTGCGGCTCGCTCTGCTCCTCGAAATAGGCGTGACGTATGTTCTCGGCGATAGAGGCCGAGTCTACCTCCTGCATGCCGTTTTCCTCCACTACCCCGCCGGGGAAGCGATAGTGCTTCCACTCAGGGTCCACGGGGAAAAAGCCGTAGACAAGAAGCTGCAAAGGGCGCTTTCCCAGTTCGTAGTATTCCGGGTAGGCATCAGCAATGGTTTGCGCATCGGGAAGCATCTTTTCCTTCACAAACCTGCTGATTGTGTTGAGCTTTGCCCGTAAATCGAGTAGAACGGCGCCGTCCGGCGGTACCGTGGCGCCGCCGGCCAAAATTCCGTGCGGAAAAGGTGCCTTACCCCCCAGCGCGGTGACCATCTCGTGGGCGATGCGGCCGATATCGGCGGCCTCAAAGTAGTGTTGGATCATCCGGGCGTTGATCTGCGGTGAGAGACGGTAATCGTGTTGGTAACGGGGCACGAACGGGGCGGTATCCGGTCCGGGCACGTAATCGGGCAGTCCCAGCAAGTAGAAATGCCTGATGTGGTTTTGCACGGTGTCGGCGGCTAAGATGAGGTTGCGGAGCAGGTTACCGGTTTTTGGAGGACGTACGCCGGCGAGATTTTCGAGCGCGAAGGCGGCGGCCGTGGCGTGCGCTGATGAACAAATGCCACATATCCGTTCGGTGAAATAAGGGGCGTCACGTGGATCGCGTCCCCTGAGCATGATCTCAAAGCCGCGAAAGAAGAGGGAGGCGCACCGGCAGTCCACCACCTTACCGTTTTCGATGGATATCTCGACGTGCCCCCGGTTGTTGGCCCGCGTTACGGGGTCGATGATTACTTTCTTGCTCACCTGGCATCACCTCCATCCTGGGTTCCGAGTCTCGAGTCGTGAGTCAGGAGTGGCGAGTTGCGAGTATCGAGTTATTTAGTAAGCCGTCAGCCTTCAGGCTTCGAGACCAACTATTGACTATTGCTACGTTATTGCTTGTGCCGCGGAATGAGTTTCCTAAAAATGTTTCCCACTTTCGCCCGGCGCTTGTTGCCCTCTTGGAGCACACGGGCGAGCCTTCCGGTAGCGATGTTCGCAGCCAGGTGGGCGCCGATGCCCAGCGCTGTAGCGGCGCCCGTAAGCAGCCCCACGCGGTCGGCGGTGACTTTAACGGCAGGCGTGCTCAGGTCCGGGAGGTGCTCGAAAAAGGGCTCCGTTCCGTCAGGGAATTCCGGGCTGGTGCACCCGATGCAGGGGGTGTTGGCCCCCACCGGCCAGTTCACGTGTTCCCCGCACCAGTGGCGGACAGGGCAATCGGCGTGGGTTACCGGGCCCTTGCACCCGATCTTGTACATGCACCAGGGTTCGCCGGGTTTTCCGGCGAAGATGCCGCTTTCAAAATAGTGGCGCCGCTCGCAGCGGTCGTGAATGGTCTCGCCGTAGTAGAGGACCGGGCGGTTGTATTCATCAAGCCGGGGTTCTCCGTACTTTGCCAGGTGGAAAAGGGTACCCACGATCCAGTCCGGGTGGACCGGGCATCCGGGCACGTTGATTACCTTTTGCGGGATGACTGCGCTTACGGGTTTACTGCCGGTGGGATTCGGGTGGGCGGCGTACGGGCCACCGAACGCGGCGCAGGTGCCTGCGGCCACCACGTACCCGGCTTTCGCGGCCAGCTCCTTTACGGCCTGGAGCGCCGTCCACGGTTTGCCGTCACGGTAACCCAGAATGCAGTAAAAACCTTCCGTCGCTACCGGGATGGCGCCTTCGACCACGAGGATATACGCGCCCGCGGGGCCGTTCAGCGCTTCCTCGAGAACGCCCATGGCGACATTTCCCTCGCCGGCCATCACGAAGCTCTCATGACAGAAATCAAAATATTCTTCTGTCATTTGACGGTAGTTCGGGTGTAGAGAATTAAGCAAAGAGAGTATGTCCCCTGTGCAACTGTTGGTTATCAGCCACAGAATCTTCGCGCGCATCCTATACCGCCTCGATCTTATAGCGGCCCGCCACGAAAAGCGCGGTCAGGCCGTAGGCCAGATGGGCCGCAAGCACCGAGACGCTGGTGGCCGGGTCGGGACGGAGAAGCCACGCCGGCACCACCGCCGTAGCCAGATAGCCGCACCCCACTACCCAAATCAGTCCGCCGTAGACAACGCCCTTAAGCCACAGAAAATCCCGCCCGGTCAGGCGGACGATGTATACGCCGATAATGCCGAGCGCCACCGCCACCAGCCAGTCCACCGCAAGGCCCACCATCAGCGACGAAGGTAGATTAAGCGCGACACCTCTGGGAAGCAAGGCCGCAGCGGCCATGTGTAGGCTGGTTGTTTTAGCTACACCGAGCACGTAGAGGACCAGGTTGATAGCCAGCTTTACCAGCCCGCCTATCGTCCCCGCAATGGTGCCCGAATAAACAGTATCCTGCATGAGCTAATTCCCTCAATACATGTTGTTGGTCATTATTATTACTTTTCACGTAATTAAGATACATCATTGCCGCACGTCCATGGAATCGTGAGGGCAGAGGTTAACTTTATCGTGGAAGCGGACGTGCGGAAGATCGGCTTTTAAACTAAACGGGCCGGTATACTGGAAAAATAACTACTGGTAAAAGCCGCAGTTTCAGAGGAAATGTGATCGCCTTGCTGCTTATTGATTTCGTAAAACCCAATAGTAGCGCTTTAACAACAGGAGAGATCAACATTAAATTTTCTTTTGGCGAAAGAATATAAAACGGGTGACAGGAGCGGCAGAAAATAGAGGTGAGAAGTTAGAAGTTGGAGTCT
>JBFMBL010000043.1:0-21747 GCA_040755195.1 Bacillota bacterium | reverse complement strand
ATGGCGGCGCAGATTCCCGTTATTGTCGGGGACACCGGAGGTCTGGGAGAAGTAGTGGAGCACGGCATTGACGGTTTTAAAGTGCCTCCGGGGCGGCCGGATATGCTTTCGCGTTACATAGGGGAGCTTTTAACCAACAGATCTCTCGCCAACGAGCTTTGTCGCCGGGGCTGGCGCAAGGTTCGCTCGTCATATGACTGGCGGCACATAGCCGCGGTTACATGTGAGGTTTACGCACGGGTAAGCGGGAAATTAAGTCCTCAGTCGAAAGTCCTCAGTCCTTAGTCCGGGATCACGGAACGGAAACGCGGGCAACGAGTTACGGGTTACGGGGAGCGAGTTGAAAGTAGGAGCAAGAAGGTAGAAGGCAGAAGGTAGAAGCCGGAAGGTAGAAGCCAGAAATAAGGACCCGTGAGCTAGTTACTTAGAAGCAGTAGTATTACATAAACGGAGCGCGGGGAGAAGTAATGCAGTGCAAGGAAGGCCGGCAGAGACGAACCGGAGCGTACACAGAGGTACGTGAGGATTCGGCTCCGCCGGGCTGACGCAGCAATGCGTTACTTATCGCCGCGCATAACGAAAAAAGCACTATTTTCTTTAGGAGGGAACGGTGTGCCGCGCCCTTTGGTCATTGGTAACGGCAGGATGATGGTCACTTTTGACAATAAGCTTGAGATGCGGGATTTCTTCTATCCTCACGTGGGACAGTGGAACCATCTTCAAGGGAATCGCAACCGCCTGGGAGTCTGGGTTAACGGTTCATTTGCCTGGACCGCCGACGACGGGTGGGAAAGGCGTCTCGGTTATAAGGAAGACGCCATGGTGACTGATGTAACAGCAACACATTCCGGTCTGGGTGTAAGGCTTTCGATAAACGATGCCGTCCACCGCAGGGAAAACATCTATCTCAAAAAAATTGTGGTGCACAACCTGGTTGACAAAGAGCGGGAAGTCCGGATATTTTTCGGGCAGAACTTTTCAATTGACGAGACGGAGGTCGGGGACACCGCTTTTTATGATGCCCTGCACCAGGTAATCTGCCATTATAAGCGCAACCGTTACATTCTCATAAACGGCTTGAGCGCTAAGGGCCATTTCGACCAGTTCGCCACGGGCATTAAAAGTTTCGGCAAGGCGGAGGGAACCTGGCGGGACGCTGAGGACGGAACGCTCAGCGGAAATGCCATTGCTCAGGGATCGGTGGACAGCGTTGTCGGTTTTAACCTGCTGTTGCCGCCGAGTGGATCCAAAACCATTTATTATTGGATTTGCGTTGGGCGCAACATCCAGGAAGTCCGGGCTCTCAACAAGTTTGTACTTGATCAAGAACCTGAGGAGTTGCTGTACCGGTGCGAAACGTACTGTCAGGCATTCCTCGACGCGTGCTTTGAAACCTGTATCAATGAGGCAGGGTTTGATATCAAGCATTTTTCGATGGAGATCCTCGAGGCGTATAAACGCAGTCTCCTTGTATTAAGGGTGCATTTCGACTCGGGAGGAGCGGTAATCGCTTCGCCTGATTCAGATATCATGTCGACTAACCGGGATCATTATTGTTACCTCTGGCCCCGCGACGGCGCCCTTGCGGCCTACGCCCTGATAAAGGCCGGTTACGGAAGATTGACCCGGCGTTTTTTTGCGTTTTGCGCCGATGCGTTGACCGAACAAGGTTATTTGCTCCATAAATACAATCCTGACGGAACAGCCGGTTCGAGCTGGCATCCCTGGCTCGAGGAAGGTGTGGTGCATCTTCCGATCCAGGAAGACGAGACCGCTCTGGTGTTATGGGTGCTCTGGGAATACTACCGGCGGGAACGGGACCTTGAGTATGTTTTAGGGCTTTACCACAGTCTTGTGAGGCCGGCGGCCAATTTCCTGAGCAGCTACGTGGACGAAAATTCACACCTGCCGGTGGAGTCTTACGATTTATGGGAAGAAAGGCGGGGTGTTTTTACCTATACCACCGCTGCGGTATACGCCGGATTAACTGCCGCCGGGAATCTGGCGCAGCTTTTCGGTCAACCGAAACTTGCCGACTACTACTTGACGCGGGCGTCTCAAATGCGGGAAGCGATGCTTAAACGACTTTTTGACAACAATGAGAAACGATTTTTGCGGGGCTTGCATTTCAACAGACCGAAAGGAACATTTGAACCGGATCCCACGGTTGACAGCAGCCTTGCCGGTGTGTTTCTTTTTGACGCGTTGCCGGCGCATGATTATCGAGTGGTCGAGACCATGCGCCAGGTGGAGGAGGCTCTGTGGGTAAAGACGGATGTGGGAGGCCTGGCGCGGTATTTCGGCGACTATTACTTCAAGCGGGTGGAGGATTTTAAGAGGGTTCCCGGCAACCCCTGGTTTATCTCGACCCTTTGGCTCGCTCAATACTACATCCGGATTGCCCGCAGTAAGGAGGAGCTTGTCCGGGGGAGGGAATTGCTGGAGTGGTGCGTGTCTCATTCCCTTCCTACCGGGATAATGGCGGAGCAATTGCATCCGTTGACGGGGGAGTCGCTTTCAGTGGCACCGCTTAACTGGTCACACGCTTCCTTCATAATAGCTGTTGCGGAGTATATACACCGTTACCAGGAAATAGAGGAAAACCGGAAGAAAACGCTGTTGTAACTATCCAGCCGCGAGTGTTTCTTTGGCTAAGCAATTGTTTTTCAAGGGGGTAAGGAAGCTTGCAATTTAAAACTGCTGGTTTGGCGACCGGAATCGGAAGCCTGCCGCACTTGGAAACGGCGACGGCTCTTGAGCTGGTCAAGAAGCGCCTGCCGGTTTTGCCTCATTGGCCGCAGTTGCCCCGCCGGACAGATGCCGAGGGCTTCGTACAGCAGTTTCTCGGCGCGCTTAGAACACACGGCGTTCTTTCGGCGGAGGGTAAACCGCGTTTTTTAAACGAGTGTGACGACTGGCCCGAAAGGCTGACGGCGTTTTACACCTTTTGCATCAGTGCGGAAGAGGGCGACGAAGCGGCGCTGGAAGCCTTTGCGCCTGAAAGGGAAGCGGCTTCAGGATTGTATGCGTTTTGCGAAGCGGCGGAAAAGGGGGCATTCCCCGGGGCGCTGGCCTTTAAGGGCCAGGTGGTGGGGCCGCTGACAGTGGGATTCCACCTGACCGACGCCGACGGGCGGCCTGCTTATTACGCCCCGGAACTCCGCGAGTTGATCGCCAAGAACCTTTCTCTCGCAGCAAGATGGCAGGTGGGGAGGCTCAAGCGGACAGGGCTGCCTGTTGTGCTGTTCATAGATGAACCGGGGATAAGCGTCTACGGCCAGTCAACCTATATTACCGTGACCAGGGAACAGGTGACCGCGGATATGGAGGCGGTCATGGCCGGTGTCAAGGCCGCCGGAGGGCTGGTGGGGGTTCACTCGTGC
The DNA here is from genome assembly GCA_040755195.1 of Bacillota bacterium. GTDB lineage: Bacteria > Bacillota > Desulfotomaculia > Desulfotomaculales > Ammonificaceae > SURF-55. The sequence continues at coordinate 18,364 of JBFMBL010000043.1, read as the reverse complement.
GCGGCCGTGGATTGGAGCATCCTTTTGGAACTCGGCATCGACGTTTTGAGTTTCGATGCCTACGGTTATTTCCACTCACTCTTACCCTACCGCCGTGAGTTGACGGCATTTCTCGCCAGGGGGGGCGTCCTGGCGTGGGGTATTGTGCCGACGTCGGATGCGGCGCTGAAGGAAGACAGCGAAAGCCTGGTTGCCCGGCTTAAATCGTGCTGGGATGAACTGGCGGCGCGCGGGGTGCCGGAGGATCTCTTACGGCGCCAGTGGCTTATAACGCCCGGTTGCGGCGCCGGCTTGCTTGAGGAACCGCTGGCCGAGCGCATTTACGCGTTGACGGCGGCGGTCGCCGCCGAATTGAAACAGGAAGGATTAAGCGGGAAATGACCGGTATAGAGGGGTTGGCCGACTACCATATCCATACCCGTCGCTGCGGGCACGCAACCGGGAACGCTGCGGAGTACGTCGATGCAGCAAGGAAAGTCGGTTTGCGTGAGATCGGCTTTGCCGACCATATTCCACAGTACTTTTTGCCGCCGGACTCGCGGGATCCGGGGCTGGCGATGGCGGAAGAGGAACTTGGGAGCTACGTGGCTGAGGTTTTGGAAAACCGTGCGGCCTGCAAGGATGTCGTGGTGAGGCTCGGGATAGAAGCCGACTTTGTTCCGGGGCAGGAGGCGGCTCTGAAAGAGATTTTGAACAGTCACCCCTTTGATTACGTACTTGGTTCCGTGCACTACCTTAACGGCTGGGGTTTTGACAATCCTGAACAGACCGGCGGTTATTCGGGGCGGGATATCGACGACCTGTACCGGGAGTATTTCGAATTGGTACGGCGGATGGTTTCGACGGGTCTTTTCGACGTGGTCGCACATCCTGATCTTCTTAAAAAATTCGGTTACCGTCCAAGGTCCGACATCCTGCCGTTATACGAGGAAACGGTAAGAGGGATCGCGGCTGCAGGGGTGGCGGTAGAGGTTAATACCGCCGGGTTAAGGCAGCCGGTTAAGGAAATGTATCCTCACCCCGATTTTCTGGGACTTTGCCGCCGCTACGGCGTACCGGTGACCCTCGGTTCCGACGCCCACAGACCGGTGGATGTCGGGCGTGATTTCAGGGAGGCGCTGGCGCTTCTTCGCCGGACGGGCTATCGTGAGACAGCGTTTTTCGAAAACCGGAAGCGTACATACAGGGCGCTGCCTTGAAAACAGTCGCATTAACTTTAATTCTTCGAGGAGATTAAGGTTGACAGACATTCACCGCCTGACTCCGGAAGAAACGCTGACCCGGCTCAGGAGCAGGGCTTCCGGCCTGACCCCTGAGGAGGTTACCTCGCGGTTGCCCGGCGCCGCGACGGGGAGCGGGTTCAAACACCGGGTGGCGGGAGAGATGCTGAAAAAAGCAGCCCGGCAGTTTACGCACTTTTTTGCCTTAATGCTCTGGATGGCGGCGGCCCTGTGCTTCTTGCTCGAACATTTCCGGCCCGGCGAGGGGATGCGGACCCTCGGCTATACGGTTGTGGCTGTCGTTTTGATCAACGGCGCCTTTTCATTTTTACAGGAATACAGGGCGGAAAAGGCCGCTCGGGCGCTTGCGGCGCTCTTTCCCTTACGCGCCCGTATCCGGCGCGAAGGCGAGGAAAAGACCGTTCCGGCGCAAGAGGTGGTGGTCGGCGATATCGTAATCCTCGGGGAAGGAGACCGCGCGCCTGCTGATATCCGGTTAATCTATTCGGAGGGACTTGAGGTTTCCAACGCTCTGCTTACGGGGGAATCTCAGCCTCTTCCGCGCGGTGCCGCTCCAAGCACAGCCCGGGAGGTTGAGGAAGCGGAAAATATCATTCTCGCCGGTTCGCTGGTATTGTCCGGGACGGGGGCAGGTGTTGTTTACACCCTCGGCCGGGAGACGGCGCTCGGGAGAATGAGCGCTCTAACGTTACAGGTGCGTAAGCCCGATACCCCGCTGCACCGGGAAATAGCCGGGGTAAGCCGGCGCCTGGCCCTGATCGCTGTGAGCCTTGGTCTGTTTTTTTTCGTAATGGGTACACTGATGGGCCGGAGCACCTGGGATAACCTTTTCTTCGGGATAGGAATCCTTGTGGCGGTGGTCCCGGAAGGGCTTCTCCCGGCCGTTACCTTAACCCTTGCCGCGGGAAGCCAGCGGATGGCAAGGCGCCGCGCGCTCGTCAAGAACCTCGAGGCGGTAGAAACGCTTGGTTCGACCACGGTAATCTGCACCGACAAGACGGGTACCGTCACCGAGAACAGGATGAAGGTGGACGCACTCCGGCTAAAACCAGGCGTTCCCGAAGAAAGGGTATATCTTACCCTTGCGGTTGCCAATAACATCCTCTTTGACTCTCCGGAGGAAACCGGCGGCGATCCCATGGAAAGAGCGCTTGTTGCCGCTGCCCGCGACTATTTTAAAGGAAGACCGGTTTTTGCGGAAAAGGTACGGGTTTTTCCTTTTACACCCGAACGCAAGCGCCTGACCGCCGTATGCCGGTTACCCGGCGAACCGGAATTGCTTGCCTGCACCAAAGGGGCGGTGGAAACGGTACTCCCCCTTTGCTTGCTGAACGAGCAAGAGAAAGCGCAAGCGTGGAATGCTTTTGAGGAAATGGCGGCCCAGGCGATGCGGGTCCTGGCTCTGGCCGTGAGGCGCGGCCGGTATTCGTACGGGGAAGGCGACGCGGCGGCGTGGGAACAGGAAATGGAGTTCGTGGGACTTGTGGGACTTTCCGATCCTGTAAGGGCCGAGGTTCCCGCGGCCGTTTCCGCGTGTCACACCGCTTCGGTCCGGATCATCATGATTACCGGGGACGCTGCCTCCACCGCCGTGGCCGTGGCGAGAAAAGCGGGGATCGTGCCGCCGGAAATTCAACCGGTGGTTCTAACCGGCGCGGACGTGGCCGGGTTCGATAAAACGCTTCTTGAAGAAAAGCTTTCTCGGCCGCACATCGTCCTGGCCCGGATGCAGCCGGAGCATAAGCTGCGGGTGATCGGCGCCTTGCAGGATATGGGACACATAGTGGCAATGACCGGCGACGGTGTTAATGACGCGCCGGCTCTCAGGAAGGCTGATATCGGTGTGGCCATGGGTGAACGCGGGACGGACGTAGCCAGGGAAGCGGCGGACATGGTTCTTCTCGATGATAATTTTGCCACTATCGTCAACGCGGTTGAAGAAGGCCGCGCCGTGTTTAACAACATCCGGAAGTTTATTACCTACGTACTGACGAGCAACGTAGCAGAGATAGTGCCTTATCTAAGTTATATCCTTTTAAAGATTCCGTTGCCTCTGGCCATTATTCAAGTCATGGCGATAGATCTCGGCACTGACATGCTGCCTGCGCTGGCGCTGGGAATGGAAAAACCCCGGCCGGCGGCGATGCGGCGCCCGCCCCGGCAGCGAAAGGAAAGGCTTCTGAACCGGCAATTGTTGGTGCGGGTTTTTCTGTTCCTGGGGCTTATAGAGGCTGCCGGAGGAATGCTTGGCTATTCATACGTCCTTTATAAAGCGGGTTGGCACTGGGGGGCATTTTTAAGCGGCCCGCTTTATCTTCAGGCAACCACCGCCTGTTTTGCCGCCATAGTCTTTGCGCAGATCGGGAACGTTTTTGCCTGCCGTTCCAGCAGGGACACGGTCTTCCGTCTTCGCCTCCGTGACAACCCGCTCATTTCGTTGGGGATATTGACCGAACTTTTGCTCCTTTTTGTGCTTATGTACGTGGAGCCCGCACGCCGGGTTTTCAAAACATACCCTTTCGAACCCCACCAGTGGCTTGTACCGCTTCTTATGCCGTTCGTTGTCGTCCTGATGGACGCGATTTACAAGCGGTGCGTCGGCAGGAGAGCGTTGTAAAGTCAGCCTCTTACTTTAGAGCAATTCTTTCACTTATTTTGAGCGCTTTGCATCTTTTCTTGTACCAGCGGCTATGTTACTCTTAACTTAGCCGCTGGAAACCGTGGAGGCTTTATTTTACAAACGCCGGGTTTAAAACCTTCGCCTTTTTAGGCGAACAGCTTTAGCGTCAATTTGCTCAGAACTTCCCCCGTTTAAAAACGGGGGTATTCTCCAAAAGGTAGTCTCTTTCAATTACCCCCGCTTAAAAGCGGGGGCTTGCCGCTGAAGTTTGCTTTAGGCGACTTTCAGTCGCAACGTAACCCACCAGCTTTTAGCTGGTGGTCGTTAAGTTACCAGCGAGGAGTTTAGGGCGGTTATATTCGTTTATCACTTTAAGATTGCCTTGTTCCATGTTATCCTGAAGATTACAAGAGGAAAAGCGGCCCCTGGCGCGAAAATTACATAGGTTAACAGGTTAAGCCGGGAATCTCGTAAAGTGTTGGCTGCCGGTAGCCCGGGGGCCGCTGTTGAGGTGCCAATCCGGACGCCGATGGGGGCCTTACATGCACGAATTCAGTCTGGTTGAATCGATGATCGGCCTGGTCTTGGAAAGCGCGGCGGAAAACGGCATAACGCGTGTATCAGCCGTGAAACTGGTTGTCGGTAAGCTTATCATGGCACAGCCGGAACTGTTACGTTTTTCTTTCGATGTTTTAAAAAAAGAAGAAACAATTCTTAAAGGAGCATTCCTGGAAATTGAAGAAAAACCCTTAACGATGCGCTGTGGGGAATGCGGCAACTCCTTCTTTCCCGAGTACGCGGAGTTTATTTGTCCGTCTTGCGGTGGAACACTGGAAATCATAACGGGAAAGGAACTGTATATCGAACATTACGAAGGCGATTCCGGAGAGGACGATGGGGTTGAAGGTTGTAATGGGGCAGCGACTCCTGCGGGCGAATGACGAGGCGGCGCGGGAGAACAGGGCGCGTTTTGCGACAAAGGGTATCTTTGCGGTTAACCTCATAAGTTCCCCCGGGACGGGTAAGACCACGCTGTTGGAACAGACGATCAGGCGGATGCGGGACGCTTATAAAATAGGGGTAATCGAAGGGGATATATATACCACCCGTGACGCCCGGCGCATAGCCGACCAGGGGGTGGAGGTGGTCCAGATAAACACCGCCGGTGTCTGCCACCTTGACGCCCCGATGATCGCGCGGTCCTTCGAAGAACTTGAAGGGGACCATTATGATTTGTTGTTTATCGAAAACGTGGGGAATCTGGTCTGCCCGGCCGAGTTTGACCTGGGGGAGGATGCGAAAGTCGCCCTTTTAAGCGTCACGGAAGGCGGCGATAAACCCGCCAAGTACCCGCTTGTCTTTCGTGAGGCGCAGGCGGTGGTTGTTACAAAAGCTGATCTTTTACCATATACGGATTTCGACCTTGAATCAGTGGAGAAAGAATTAAACGCGATCAGTCCGGAAATCGGGATTCTGGTGGTTTCGGCCAAAACCGGAGAAGGGATAAAGGAATGGTGCCGATGGCTGGAAGAAAGGGTTCTGCAAAAGCGGGCGACAAAGTCCGCTACCGACTAACCGTAAAAGGAACGGTTCAGGGCGTAGGATTCCGTCCTTTTGTCTACAACATGGCGCAGTCGCTCGGCCTGGGCGGTTTTGTGCTTAACGACGCCCGTGGGGTGGTGATTGAGGCCGAGGGAGAGGCGGAGAAATTGGCGTGGCTGGTGGAGGCGCTTTACAAACGCCCGCCCAGGCTGGCGCGAATTGCTTCAATTGATCGGGAAGAGTTGAGCCCGGCCGGTTACTCGCGGTTTGAGATTATTCACAGCGCGGACGAGGAGGAAAAAGAGGCCCTTGTCCCGCCGGACGTCGCCCTTTGCTCCGATTGCGCGAAGGAAACGTTCGATCCACAGGACAGGCACTACCGTTATCCTTTCACCAATTGCACGAACTGCGGGCCGCGTTTCACAATCATTACCGAAGTGCCTTATGACCGCCGGCAAACCTCTATGGCGGGCTTTTCAATGTGCCCGGATTGCGCCCGGGAGTACGCCGATCCTGCGGACCGGCGTTTTCACGCCCAGCCCGTTGCCTGTCCGGCTTGCGGGCCGCAGGTGGAATTGCTGGACGCGGACGGTCAACCCGTGCCGGGCGACTGGTGGGAAAACTGCTGGCGGATACTTAATGACGGGAAGATCCTGGCGGTTAAAAGCCTCGGGGGATTCCACCTTTGCTGTGACGCCTTCAACCGGAAGGCGCTTAAAACACTCCGGCAGCGCAAAGGACGCAGCCATAAGCCTTTTGCGGTTATGTTCCGCGACATCGGTATTGTCCGGCGCCACTGCATCGTCAGCGAGGCGGAGGAGCAACTGCTTGCTTCGCTGCAGTCGCCGATTGTCATCCTCCACCGCCGACAAGATTCGCTGCTTCCGCAAGAACTTGCTCCCGGGATTAGGACCCTTGGGGCCATGCTGCCATACACGCCGCTGCATTTGATGCTTTTGCAGGGGCCTTATGTCTGCCTCGTGATGACGAGCGGGAATTACAGCGAACTGCCGCTCTGTAAGGACAACGAAAGGGTCTTCCAGGAACTGGGCGGCATCCCGGATTACATCTTGCTGCATGACCGCCCGATAGTTAACCGGTGTGATGATTCGGTGGCGGCGGTGGTGGCCGGGGAGGCGCATATTCTCCGGCGCTCGCGGGGCTACGTGCCCAGGCCGGTAATGGTCCCCACCGGGGACGGGCCGGCGGTGCTCGGGATCGGCGGCGAGATGAAGAACACCTTCTGTCTGCTGCGCCGGGGGCAGGCTTTCTTAAGCCAGTATATCGGCGACCTGGATAGCCTGGAAGGGGAAGAAAACCTCTTTTCAAGTATGGTTAATTTTCAGCGTTTGCTCGGGATTGAGCCGGAGGTGATAGGTTATGACCTGCACCCCGGTTATAGTTCATCCAGGATAGCGGAAACCATTCCGGCAAGGATGCGTTTCGGCGTTCAACACCACCATGCTCATCTGGCGGCCTGTATGGCCGAGAACGGAATTGACGTGCCGGCGATGGGGGTGATCCTCGACGGCACCGGCTACGGCGAAGACGGTAACCTGTGGGGGTTTGAGGTGCTTTCCGGCGATTACCGGAGTTTTACGAGACACTTCCACCTCGCTTACGCGCCCTTGCCCGGCGGTGAACAGGGTATCCGGCAGCCCTGGCGTATGGCCGTCTCTTACCTGCTGGCTTTTTTGGGGGATGAAGGCGCGGCGGCGGCTTTGGAACTGTTCGGAGCGAGGAAAAGAGACCTGGAGATCGTCGAGTATTTGGTGAAAAAACGGTTCAATTCGCCGCTGGCGTGCGGTTGCGGGCGCCTGTTCGACGCGGTTGCGGCGCTTCTTGAAATCCAGAGCGAGGTGACTTACGAAGGTCAGGCCGCTATCGAACTGGGGGAACTGGTGTCGGCGCCGGAAGATGGCGAGAGCGTGCCGCCCTACAATTTCTCCTTTGAGGGGGAAGTCATCTCTCCTGCGGGCATCATTGCCGGTATCCTGCAGGATCTCAGGGCCGGTGCGGGTAAGGCGGTTATCAGCACCCGTTTTCATAATACTATTATTGCCATGGTTTGCGATGCGGTCAAAAAGGTTGCGGCACGAACCGGACTTAACAAGGTGGCTTTAAGCGGCGGGAGCTGGCAGAACCGCTACCTTTTTACCACGGGTAGGGAAGCCCTGACACGGGAAGGATTCGAGGTTCTGTACCACCACCAGGCGCCGACCAATGACGGCGGTTTGAGCCTGGGCCAGGCGGTTGTCGCATACAGGAGGTGGCAGGAGTGTGTTTAGGCGTTCCCGGAAAGATTGTTGAGATCTCGCCGGAGGACTACACGGCGGTGATTGAAACCTTCGGCATCAGGCAGACGATAAACACCTTCCTTGTCGGCGGGGTCAGCCTGGGTGAGTATGTGATGGTACACACCGGCTACGCTATAGAGAAAATAGACCTGGAAGAGGCGCAAGAAAGGATCAGGCTCTGGGAGGAGTTACTGGCGCATGAGGGATTTGGAGAAGTTCCGCGACCCGGGGATAGCAAGGGCGCTGATTAAGGAAATACGGAACCTGGCCGCCCGGGCAACAAAACGTCTCGGGCGGCGCGCAGTTTTTATGGAGGTTTGCGGCACGCATACCGTGGCCATTTCGCGTGCGGGGCTGCGCGGCCTCCTGGGGGATTACCTCGACCTGCGCAGCGGTCCCGGTTGCCCGGTGTGCGTCACCGATTACGGCGACGTCGACCGGATGGTGAAATTCGCCCGGCTGTCCGAGAACGTTACGGTCGGCACTTTCGGCGACATGGTCAGGGTGCCCGGCAGCGACTCCTCACTGGAGCGCGAGCGGGCCATGGGAGCTGACGTGCGAATTTTTTATTCCCCTGCGGATGCGGTCCGCTACGCGGCGGATAACCCGGGGCGGGAAGTGATTTTTCTAGGGGTGGGCTTTGAAACCACCGCACCCGCGGTGGCTCTTGCCATTAAAGACGCAAAAGCGCGGCAGATAAAAAATTTCAGCGTGTTTATTACACATAAGCTTGTACCTCCGGCCATGGAGGTTCTATTAAGCGATCCGGGGCTGAAGGTTGACGGCTTCATTCTTCCGGGCCACGTGAGCGCAATCATCGGGCGAAAGGCTTATTCTTTCCTTGAAGGATATGAGCTGCCTTCCGTGATTACCGGTTTTGAACCGAACGACATCCTTGACGCGATAAGGCTGATTCTTAAAATGATGCTGGAAGGGGAGAGCCGGGTAGTTAACGGTTATTCACGTGTGGTGCGCGAGGATGGGAACAGGATCGCGCAGCAGCAAATGGCGGACGTTTTTGCGGTTTGCGACGCTTCCTGGAGGGGCTTCGGAGTCATCCCGCGGAGCGGGATGACGATGAACGCCGGTTTTAAGGATTTAGACGCAACAGAGCGGTTTTCGCTGCCGCCGGTTGCGCCCCGGGTGCCGGCGGGTTGCGCCTGCGGGGATATCCTGAAGGGAAAGCTTATCCCGCGCGACTGCCGCCTGTTCGCCAAGGCCTGCGACCCCAGACGCCCCGTTGGGCCGTGCATGGTGTCCTCCGAAGGCGCGTGCGCGGCGTACTACCAGTTCGAGCGGCACCTCAAGGGGGTGACGGCGGTTGAATAAACTGAATAACGGCGTTGTCCTGCTGGCACACGGGGATGGAGGGGCTTTAACGCACGAGCTGGTTACGGAGTTGTTTTTACGTTATTTCCCAAACCAGACCCTCAAAGGCCTCACCGATGCAGCCGTTTTTTCCGTATCCGGGGGGCGCCTTGCTGTAAGCACCGATTCCTTTGTTGTACAGCCTCCCTTTTTCCCAGGCGGGGACATCGGAAAGCTTGCGGTTTGCGGGACGGTGAACGATCTGGCGGTGAGCGGCGCAAAGCCCCTCTACCTTACAGCCTCTTTCCTTATGGAAGAGGGGTTGGCGCTCGATGACCTGGAGCGGGTGGTGGCTTCAATGGCGGCTACCTGTGCGGAGGCGGGTGTGGAGATTATCGCCGGCGACACCAAAGTGGTCGGACGGGGAAATCTTGACCGTATCTTCATCAACACCACCGGGTTCGGTGTTGTGCCGCAAGCGGTGGATCTGGGATATTCCTGCATTAGACCCGGGGACAGGGTGCTTATTAACGGCGCGGTCGGAGAGCACGGCATGGCTGTCCTTGCCGTGCGGGAAGACTTCGGGTTTGCCGGGCAGATTAAAAGTGACTGCGCTGCTCTTAACGGGATAATAGAGAAGCTTCTAACCGGCGTGCGCGGTGTCAGGCTGATGCGGGATCTTACCCGCGGCGGACTGGCCACTGCCGTAAAGGAGATCGCGATGGGGGCAAGGTGTGACATTTATATTACGGAAGCGGCTGTTCCGGTGCTCCCTGCCGTAAAAGGAGCGGCGGAAATACTGGGCCTTGACCCGCTGTACCTGGCCAACGAAGGCAAATTTGTGGCGATGGTGGCGGAGGATGCGGCGGAAGAGGCGCTTGCGGTCTTGCAGGGCCACCCTCTCGGAAAGGATGCGCGAATTATCGGTGAGGTAGGCGAGGGGCGGGGAAATGTTTACTTGAAGACCGCCTATGCGGGCACAAAATTCCTGGACATGCTTGCAGGGGCGCCCCTGCCGCGCATCTGTTAGGAACCCTTGGCATGTTTTATTTAAATGCTGTACTTGTGCCGCTTATCGGCGCTTTTATCGGCTGGGTAACCAATCTCCTGGCGGTCAAGCTTCTGTTTCGCCCGTACAAGCCGTTTAAATTTTACCGCTGGACCCTTCAGGGGGTTTTACCCAAACGCCGGTACGAACTTGCACGCAACCTTGGTAGGATTATCGAAAAAGAGATACTCTCCATAGACGACATCCTTGCTCACCTCAAGGAGCGGGAAGTGCCGGAAAGAATGGTTACTCTTTTAAGGGAGACGATCCGGCAGGCCGTGCTGGAAAAAGTGCCGGGTTGGGTGCCGCTGGCGGTAAAACGGCCGCTTGCGGAAGCCCTGTGCGACTTGGTGGGCGAGCGCATGCCGTTTATAATTGATTGGGTTGTCGAATCTTTAAGTGACACGATCAAGCGGGAGGTAAGCCTTTCCCGGCTGATTGAGGAAAAGCTGAACAGCTTTCCGCTGGAAGATCTGGAAAGGGTGGTATTCGAAGTGGCCGCCAAGGAAATCAAGCACATTGAGATCATGGGGGCGGTTCTCGGTTTTTTCATCGGGTTCATACAGGTGGGCGTTCTCTTTTTACTCCGGTTGACAGGCGCCCCAGCCTTTTAGTATATTGAGATTCACAGGTTTTAAGTAAATATCGCACTGAGGCGAAAAACGGGATTACTTTTTAGTGGAAATTCCGCATACGGGGTAGAAAATTACTTGCTCCTTGCCCACAGAGAGGGGATGCCGCGGCTGAAATCATCCCCGGGACCGGGGGTAAGCGGAACCGCTCCCCGAGCCTTTTCCGGCACTTGGCTGGGTGCAGGAAACGGTGGCGGCCGTTATCCGCGTTTAAAGCGGGGAGGAAGGATGTGGTCCTTCTTCCCAAGCAGGGTGGAACCGCGGGATTAAAAGCCCGTCCCTGACCGGGACAGGCTTTTTTATTTAGTAGGCAATAATTAGTAGTCAGTAGTTAGTAGTCAGTAGGTAGGCAACGCAGACCACAGAACGTAGAACGCAGAACGTAGAACGCAGAACGCAGAACGCAGAACGCAGAACGTAGAACGCAGAACGTAGAACGTAGAACGCAGAACGCAGAACGCAGAACGTAGAACGCAGAACGCAGAACGTAGAACGCAGAACTTTGAACTTATTCAGGTAAGGGGTGTTGCAAATTGGTCTTGGTAACCTTTCCGGACGGCGGTAAACGGGAATACCCGGACGGTGCCACCGCGGCGGATGTTCTTAAAGGACTCGGTCAGCGCCTGCAGAAAGAAGCCCTTGCGGCAAGGGTAAACGGAAACACGACCGACCTTTCTGCGCCTCTGCCGCCGGAAGCATCGGTGGAATTCGTGACCTTCGAGAGTGAGGATGGGAGGAACGTCTACCGGCACAGTTCCGCACACATCCTGGCGCAGGCGGTAAAAAGGCTTTACCCGGATGCGCGGCTGGCGATCGGTCCTCCTATCGCTGACGGTTTTTATTATGATTTCGATGTGCCCCGTCCTTTCACTCCGGAGGACCTCGATCGGATCGAGGCGGAAATGGAGAAAATCGTAAAGGCGGATCTGTCCTTTGACAGGTTGGAGCTTTCCCGGAAAGAGGCGCGGGAGATGTTTGCGGCGGCGGGTGAAATCTATAAGGTGGAGATAATTGATGATTTGCCGCCGGATGCGGTCATCTCGTGTTACCGCCAGGGCGAGTTCACCGACCTGTGCGTGGGACCGCACGTTCCTTCGACCGGTTACATCCGGGCGGTAAAACCTCTAAGCGTTGCCGGCGCGTACTGGCGCGGGGACGAACGGAACAAGATGCTCCAGCGGATATACGGGACCTCTTTCCCGAAGAAGGCGCTCCTCGACGAACACCTCTTCCGCCTTGAGGAAGCGAAACGGCGCGATCACCGCCGCCTCGGCGCCGAGCTGGACCTTTTCAGCGTCCACGAAGAAGGCCCGGGTTTTCCCTTTTTCCATCCCAAGGGGATGATCCTGCGCAACGAGCTCGAAGCCTTCTGGCGTGAGGAGCACCACCGGCGCGGGTACCAGGAAATACGGACGCCGGTTATCCTCCGGCGGGAGTTGTGGGAGCGTTCCGGCCATTGGGATCATTACAAGGAAAACATGTACTTCACGATGATTGATGACCAGAATTTTGCGATAAAACCGATGAACTGTCCCGGCGGGATTTTGCTATACCAGCGGCGGGTCAATTCATACCGGGAGCTTCCCATCCGGCTTGCCGAAATGGGGCTGGTGCACCGGCACGAGCTGTCCGGGGTGATGCACGGGTTGATGCGCGTGCGGTGTTTTACGCAGGATGACGCCCACATCTTTTGCCGCGAGGACCAGGTAAAGGATGAAATCCTTGGGATTATTGAACTGGTGGAGTATTTCTACCGCGAGGTTTTCGGTTTTGATTACCATGTGGAGCTTTCCACCAAACCGGAAAAGGCGATGGGGGATGAAGCCATCTGGGAGCTGGCGACCGCCGCGCTTAAGGAGGCGCTTGAAGCCCATGGCCTTCCTTATAAGGTTAACGAGGGGGACGGCGCCTTTTACGGGCCGAAGATCGATTTTCACCTCCGGGACTGTTTGGGACGCACCTGGCAGTGCGGCACGATTCAGCTTGATTTCCTGATGCCGGAGAAATTCGACCTCCACTACATCGGCGAGGACGGACAGCGACACCGGCCCGTTATGCTTCACCGCGTGGTTTTTGGGAGCATTGAGCGTTTTATTGCGATTTTGACGGAACACTTTGCAGGGGCATTTCCGGTATGGCTGGCGCCGGTTCAGGTCAGAGTTCTGCCGATCGCGGACCGCCACGTGCCTTACGCGGCGGAAGTCACCCGTTTCCTTGAAGGAGCAAATGTCAGGGTGGAGCTTGACGCCCGGAACGAGAAGGTTAATTACAAGATCCGGGAGGCGCAGGTGCAGAAGGTGCCGTATATGCTGGTAGTGGGTGATAAGGAGACGGCCAACCACACGGTGTCGGTTCGTCACCGCGCGGAAGGGGACCTGGGGCCGATGGCGCCGGGTGTCATCCGGGACAGGATCACGGAGGAGATCAAAAGCCGGCGGATATGAGAGGTGAGAGGTGGGAGGTTGGAGGTACGAGGCGAGAAGTCGGCATCGGCCCTTTGGTGGGTGGGAGGAATTTATTGACGTTATTTTCCCGCCGTGTTATAATAACGCCATAAGAGGGTGTTCAAAAGTAGAAGCCATCCGCTTCTCACCTTACGGCGCACATGCTGCCAGCAAGGTTTGTTTATGGGGGAGTAACGATAAAGGCGGGTGGAAGTTGCCCGCTTTTCTTTTTGGACTAATTTGGAGGTGTATAAGTTATTACTAAAGATTTTCGGATCAACGAGGAGATTCGAGCCCGCGAGGTAAGACTTATTGATGTCGATGGTGCTCAAGTAGGTATCATTCCCTTGCGGGAGGCGTTACGGATCGCCGAGGAACGGGATCTGGATCTTGTCGAGGTTGCGGCGCAGGCAAAACCGCCCGTGTGCCGGATAATGGACTTCGGCAAGTATAAATATGAAGTGAGCAAACGGGATAAAGAAGCCCGCAAGAAGCAGCACATTGTCAGTATTAAGGAAGTCAAGTTCCGTCCGAATATTGAGGAACACGACTTTCAGGTAAAAGTGCGCAATGCGTTGCGTTTTCTTAAGGACGGGGATAAGGTAAAGGTTACCCTTATGTTCCGCGGGAGAGAAATAATCCATCCCCAGATCGGGCAAAGGCTTTTGGAGCGGCTGTCGGTAGAGCTTCAGAGCGTGGCTTCGGTCGAACGGGCGGCAAAGCTCGAGGGAAGAAACATGATCATGATTTTGGCCCCCAGGCCTGATTACGAAAGGAGGAATACACTTGCCGAAGATCAAAACACATCGGGGGGCGGCTAAACGCTTTAAGAAAACGGGTACAGGTAAAATAGTCGGGTGGCATGGATTTAAAAGCCATCTTTTAGAGAAGAAGTCAAGTTCGCGCACAAGGCGTCTGCGGCATAAAACCGTTCTGTCCGCCAGCGACACGGCGCGCGTAAAGCGGTTGTTGCCGTACTAGTTTTTTAAAGTCTGATTTAAAGGTACAGGCTTTTAAAGTAAAGCCTGTGGGCAATTTCCTTTCGGAGGTGGCTGATATGCCGAGGGTAAAGACGGGTGTTGTAAGCCGTAAGCGGCACAAAAAGATATTAAAACTGGCGCGCGGTTACTGGGGAGCCAAGTCCAAGCTCTACCGCGTGGCAAAACAACAGGTATTGAAGTCTTTAATGTATGCTTATCGCGACCGGCGGGCGAAGAAGCGTAATTTCCGGCGTTTATGGATTGCCCGGATAAATGCGGCAGCCCGGCAAAATGGTCTTTCGTACAACCGCCTGATCAACGGGCTCAAGCAGGCGGGAGTGGAGATCAACCGGAAAATGCTGGCGGACATTGCGGTCAACGATCAGCGGGCATTTGGCGAACTGGTGGAGATGGCCAAGGCCAAGCTCAGTTCCTGAGCCTATGCGAAATCTTATAGCGAAGAGATAAACAGGCTGGAGCATGGTTGTTGCAACCATGCTCATTTGCGTAAAGAGGCGCAGGCAAAGTGGACACTTCCCGGCAAGACGGGTATAGCAAGCCGCTGCGGCGCAAGTTCCGGCTTACACCGCCCAAGATGTTGGTTGCAGGTTTCGCGGGGCTGATTCTGATCGGAGCACTCCTGTTAAACACCGCCTGGGCGACAAAAAGCGGAACCGCTCCCGGCTTTCTGACCGCGCTTTTTACCTCTACCTCCGCCGTATGCGTGACCGGTTTGGTGGTAGTGGACACAGGGACCTTCTGGTCTTCTTCCGGCCAGGCGATCATTCTTCTGTTGATTCAGCTTGGCGGCCTGGGGATCATGACCAGCGCCACTATCTTTTCGATCCTTCTTGGGCGCCAGATCGGGTTGAAGGAGCGCTTACTGATCCGCGAGTCTTTAAGCCAGGTAAACGTCTCCGGCGTTGTCCGCCTGGTGCGGTACGTGATTATTTATACGGTTGTCATCGAGGTCTTTTTCGCCGCTATACTTGCGCTGCGACTATCGCAGGATTTTCACGGGCCAAAATACTTGTGGTTTGGACTGTTTCATGCGGTTTCGGCGTTTAACAACGCCGGGTTCGATCTCTTCGGTGATTTTCGCAGCATCACAGGTTATGTTGCCGATCCAATTGTGACCCTTGGTATTGCCTTCCCCATTATTATCGGCGGGTTGGGGTTTTCGGTGATCAGCGAGATCACCGGCCGGCGCAAATGGCGGCGTTATTCGCTCCATGCGAAGCTTACCCTGGTAACCACTGCTGTTTTGCTTGTTGCCGGAACGGTGCTTTTTATGGCACTGGAACACACAAATACGCTGCGCGGTTTCTCCTGGCCGGTAAAGCTGCTGGCGTCTTTCTTCCAGTCCGTTACCCCCCGGACAGCGGGTTACAACACTATTGATATCGCTGCGCTCTATCCGGCCACTCTGTTTTGTATGTGTATTCTTATGTTTATCGGTGCCTCTCCCGGTTCCACCGGCGGTGGTATTAAAACCACCACCTTTGCTGTGCTGGGGTTATCGGTGGTCTCCTTGTCCGGCGGGCGGGAAGAAGTCGAGGTGTTTGGACGCCGGATACCGTTTTCCCAGGTATTGAAGGCTCTGGCGATTTTCTTGCTGGCTTTGGGTTGGGTCGCCATCACCGTTTTCGTTCTCTTAATGGTAGAGCACAAGGATTTTTTAAAACTTTTATTCGAGACGATTTCGGCTTTCGGCACGGTGGGGCTATCGACGGGGATCACGCCCGAGCTTACCCCGGCAGGGCGTATCGTTATCATTTTAACCATGTTTATCGGCAGGCTGGGTCCGCTTACCGTTGCTTTCGCCTTAGCCCAGCGGCGCCATGCTCTTTATCGGCGCCCGGAGGAGCAAATTATCGTCGGGTAAAAGGAGAGTACGTGATGAAGCAGTTTGCGGTGATCGGCTTGGGACGTTTTGGGACGAGCGTGGCGGAAACCCTTTCGCGCATGGGCCACGATGTATTGGCGATAGACATTGATACGGATAAGGTGAACGCGATAGTGGACATCGTAACTCATGCAGTGCAGGTTGACGCCCTCGACGAGCATTCTTTGAGGTCGCTCGGCATCCGGAATTTTGACGTAGTCATCGTAGCCATCGGCGAAGATATCCAGTCCAACATTCTCGTTACGGTGATGCTCAAAGAAATGGGCGTGAAGACGGTTGTGTCGAAAGCGCGCACCGAACTTCACGGGCGGGTGCTGGCCAAGGTGGGAGCCGACAAGGTGGTCTTCCCGGAAAGGGACATGGGTGTGAGAGTCGCCCGTGCTCTGGTAACGGCCAACATCGTTGACCAGATCGAACTCTCACCCGACTACAGCATTATGGAACTAATCGCACCAGAGCGTTTTGTTGGTAAGTCCATCGGTGAGTCGGATGTCCGGCTGGCGCACGGCGTTACGATTCTGGCCATTCGCCGCGGCAAGGATATCATTATTTCACCCGGTGCGCACCACGTAATCGGTGAAGGGGATATCCTGGTTGTGGTAGGCCGGAACGAGCGGTTGCAGCGGCTGGAACAGTAAACGTTTTTCCTGGTCTTCCCGAACATTTTTTAAAATTCACCCGGATAAAAACAGCGGGTATATTTCTGGTGGTTTTAGTGTTAGGCGACACTCTCCTGGGAAAGAACAGCCCGCGCGTGAAGGAGTTGCTGCGTCTTGGCCGGCGGCGCCACCGCGAAGAGGAAGAGAAATTCATCATCGAGGGCCCGCGGCTCGTAGCGGAAGCGTTGTCTGCCGCCTGGCCGTTGGATGCCGTCTATTATGTCCCTGAATTTCGGGAAAGCGGCAGGGGAGAGGAAACCTTTGCCGCCGCACGCAAGAGAGGTTTGATTACCTATGAACTCCCGCCGGGGGTTCTTAAACGGGTGACCGCCACCGAAGAACCGCAGGGTGTTCTTGCCGTCGCCCGGATGCAGAAAACGGGCTTAGGGGATTTGCTCCGAATTTATCCCCCTCTGGTTATAATCACTGACGGTGTCCAGGATCCCGGCAATCTGGGTACTATCATACGTACCGCTCACGCGGCGGGTGCTTCCGGCGCTCTTCTCCTCAGCGGCACCGTGGACCTGTACAACCCAAAGACCATCCGCGCAACTGCAGGCGCGCTCTTTCGTCTTCCCGTTTGCCAGGGTGTCGACTGTAAGGAAGCGCTTGATTTTATCCGGCAAGCCGATTTGAAGCTCGTGGTATCCGACACGCGGGGAGAAGTGCCTCTCTACAAAGCCGATCTTACCGGTCCTGCGGCTATCGTTATCGGCGGCGAGGGGGCCGGTATTAGTACCCCGGTGGGCGAAGCCGCTTCTCTAAGGGTTTTTATCCCGATGCCTGGCGGATCCGAATCGCTCAACGCCGCGGTTGCAGCGGCCCTGCTGCTTTACGAGGCTGCGCGGCAGCGTCAATATAAATAGAAGTGCTCCTTGTCTTTAATAGGACGGTATGTTATAATTCGTTCAAAGGCGCCCGGAAAACGTAAAATCGGTTTGGTGAACCGGCCGTATGCTTGATGGAAACGCTACAGGAAGCCCGGAGGCCTAGCACTCAACCCGGTATTCAAACGAGGAAGCCGGTAATCTTATAGCTGAAATATTTAAGAACTTTGATTCCTTCGAATTGCTGTGTTGAGTGCTGGGTCTCCAAAGAATCCGCGAAAGGTTGTGAGCCGATGATCTGGACAGCTGAGTTTTTTTGGAGGCTCTTTGAAGCGACGGGTTCAATTCGGGCTTATATTCTCTACCGGAGGTTGGCGGTGCATTAGGCTCGGGAAAGAGTCCTCCACTGGTTTGAAGATCCGGGGTTTATGCATGGTAAACCGGGAAACGCCTGAAAGAACGTGATAAGGATTGAGAAATTCATAGTTTAAGAGACGTATAGAAAAAACGTAGCCGCTACCCCTTTGATGTTTTATAAAGGAATCGGCAAAGCGATCTCTAAGCTGATAAAGAGACATAGTCCTTGATTTCCATTTTTAAATGGCAAGGGCTTTTTTATTTTACAAATTAAACTGCACAGTCTAAAATTATTTATTGGACGGAGGTTTTCAAGTGATTACAGCATTAGAAGAAATCCGGGAACAAGCGGAGGCCGCGACCGCATCCGCCCGGAACCCGGAAGAACTTGAAGCGGTAAGAGTGCGTTACCTCGGCCGGAAAGGAGAACTGACCCAAATCCTGCGGCAAATGGCGTCGCTTTCCCCGGAAGAAAGACCGGTGGTAGGGCAGCGGGCCAACGA
>JBFMBL010000042.1:0-22020 GCA_040755195.1 Bacillota bacterium | reverse complement strand
TCTATGACATAAAACCGGAACTGCTTGGTTATTTAAAGTGAATGCTGTTATGAAGAGCCGTGTGCGTAAATAGCGCAAGCACGGTTCTGAGAGGGGTTATGCCCGCGAGGGCATAACCTACTCGACCAGTGACATGTTCTTATGAACTTTTGTCCCAGAAAGGACGACATCGTAAAAGCGGTCAAGGAAAAGGCGGGGATCGAGGTTATAGAAGGGACTCACAAGTACACCCCACCGACAATATTTGGTTAGATAATTCATTAGTTGTGTTGAACGGCGGCTCCTGAGAGAGCCGTTTTTTTATTGCGGCACCGTTCATAGTAAACCTTGAAGGTAGTTGACCTCACTGGTCTGTGTAAGTAAGATAACAAGAAGTGAAGTTGAATCCAATTGGGGTAAAATTATGAAGCCGATAGACTTCCACGTGCATTTTTTTCCTGAGAGTATTGCCGGTAAGGTTGTGGCGTTCCTGGCAGCGCATTACGGCATCCCGGTAAACTACCGGGGACTCAAGGAGGAGTATCTTGGACTGGCGCGTCGGGCCAACGTGCAGGCGGCGGTCTTCAGTACGGCGGCTACCAGACCGGACCAGGT
This sequence comes from Bacillota bacterium, assembly GCA_040755195.1. GTDB lineage: Bacteria > Bacillota > Desulfotomaculia > Desulfotomaculales > Ammonificaceae > SURF-55. The sequence continues at coordinate 21,426 of JBFMBL010000042.1, read as the reverse complement.
AATAGCAGCCAATGACTGGGCAATTGGCAACAGGGGGAATGGGTTTATTCCTTTCGGAACACTGCATCCGTATGCGGCGGATGCGGAGATTGAAGCGGAACTTGATCGGCTGAAAGCCGCGGGTATTAAGGGAATAAAGCTCCATCCCGACTTCCAGTTTTTTAACCTCGGCGAAGACCGGGTCCTTTCCCTTTATGAGCGCTTAGTTCCGGACTTTGTTCTCCTCACCCACGTGGGTGACGATGAAGTACCGCATAAGGTCAATTATGCCACTCCCGAGCAGCTTTCGCGGGTGTTGGAGCTGTTCCCCGGACTGACTGTCATCGCCGCGCATATGGGAGGGTACCGGATGTGGCACCGGGCGATGGATGTTTTAGTGGGTAAAGAGGTCTTTTTCGATACCTCCAGCACACTCGATTTTTTACCGGACGGTGAATTTGTGCGAATGGCCAGGGACCACGGGATACATAAAATACTGATGGGCAGTGACTACCCGTTCCGCGAGCCGGGGTGGGAGGTCGCCCGCTTGAGCAAATTAGGGTTCGGCACGGACGAACTCGAGGCCATTATTTATCGCAACGCCGCGCGCCTACTGGCCAAAATGGGAGTGTAATTTTCCCGTAATTCATCTTTAACCAAAATGGTGTCAACATTAACACAACACATACTGTGATAAAAGCAGGGATTGTTACACAACCACTTTCTGCCGGCCCGGCTATTGTAAGGCTCCCCTGTTTTTGTTATACTTAACTAATAGTAGCGTTGCATAAAAAATATTTTCAGAATTAAAGCGTAAAGTGGGCTAAATATTCAATGGTTCCATAATACATAAATGGTGTATACACCCAAATGGTTTCCGGCCCACATGTGAAAATTACGTAACCGGTTAAAGGTAGCCCTAATCCACAATACAACGGCGATTTGTTAAAGAATCACTGGATCATAAGTCAAATCAGTAAAAAGTTCCGTTTCACCTGCCATTACTTGTTGAACAGTTTGCCGGTAAATTGCTTGATAGTCAATCTTTCGCCGACCTTTGGAACGACGCCCAGGAGGACGGAAAAGCTTTCTGACGAAAGAATCGAACGGTCGTATAGGGGCAGGTGACCAGGAGCCTTTTAATTGTCAGTAACGACCCATTAAAGTCGGTTTTCAACTTTAAGAGCAGCAACAAACAATAAGTAGTGAGGGCTATGCATAGCTGATTTTCCACCGCCTGCTGGCTTAAACCGTAGAAGTGTTTTACAACTTAACGACCACCAGCTAAAAGCTGGTGGGTTACGTTGCGACTGAAAGTCGCCTAAAGCAAACTTCAGCGGCAAGCCCCCGCTTTTAAGCGGGGGTGATTGAAAGAGACTACCTTTTGGAGAATACCCCCGTTTTTAAACGGGGGAAGTTCTAAGCAAATTGACGCTAAAGCTGTTCGCCTAAAGGCGAAGGTTTTAAACCCGGCGTTTGTAAAATAAATGCTGCTTAAGCCGTTTGAAGAAGATTTCGATTTGCCACCGGTAGCGATAGATGTCGCCTATTTGTCCTACAGATAGCCTAAAGTTGTTTGTGAAAATTACTACCGGATTACCCTCAGTGTCCTTGGTTACAATCATCCGAAGAGGGTGTTTCATCTTGTAGGTGTATTTATTGCCCAAGTATACGATGCAATCTTGTTCAATCGGACTATTCGGATCAACCGGGAGTTCTTGGAGTATTTCGATGATCGCATTGCCTTTTGAACGTGTAACAAACAGGGTGCCGTTTTCGCAGTAGCTGTCAAACTTCCTGTAGTCTAAATACGCCCGATCGAACACGTTTACGGCATCTGACTCTTCTATAAGCAGGGCGTCCATCTGGGTTTTATCGGCGATTTTGCCGGTGTAACCACAACTTCGTCCGGCAAGACCCCGCTTTCATAAAACCTGAGGCGCAGATGAAGCTTCACCCCGGCTTTAGTTTTACGGAAGTCTGCCCAGCGATATTTACTTACACACAGGCTGATGGTAGAAGAGTCGATCAGGCTAAGGCGTCCCAGTTTCCGCCCAATGACATCGAAACCCATTTCCATAGATGCCTGCAACTTCGCAGCTTTGAAGCATGCTTGAGCAATGTCGGGCAGCAACTCTCTTAAGCGGCGCGAAAGCTGTGAATAGCTGATTGAAAGCAGGTTAATCGCTTTACTCAGTTCTTCATTGTTCAGGCTGTTGCTCACGTCCGGGATTCAACATCCCATCCAGGATACGGTGGGGAAAATGCTCCGTGAACTCTACTTTTTTCTGGCTCCTACCTTCGAAGAAGCGGTTTTGGCTGGCAGGTTGAGGCAGGAATGGCTTTCCAAGGGGCATACTCCAGCCATTTCGGATGTAACCAATGCTGCTTTAGCCATATCCAGGAACCTGGCCCTGGTTACCAGAAACCTGTCTCACTACCCTTTTCAGCAGTTAGTGATTGAAAGCTGGTAAAGATTTTGTTTAGTGCTGGAAATGCTCTGTACTGGTCTTTGATTTAAGATAAAAGTATTATTGCGCAAGCCGACTGGGAGGGGCTGCCGCCGGAGCTGCGGGCGCGCTTGCCGGGGCACTTGGGAAGTGCCCAAAGGTAGTGGTTGTTTTCAATTTGTGGAGTGAAGGGTGGTTTCTTTGAAGTACGGAAAGAAGGCTATCCTTTTAGTGGAAGATTTTTCTGTCATCAGGTTTTCTGTGAGAAGGCTATTAGAGGCTGAGGGCTATGAGGTAGCGGAGGCGACTAGTGGAGAAGAAGCCCTTGTCAAGGCAAAAGGAAGCCTCGACCCGTTCGACCTTCTCATCGTCGATATTCACCTGCCCGGCATTGACGGTTTAACCGCGATCCGGAAAATAAAGGAAATGCCGGGCTACCGTTACATACCCGTGATGGTCCTGACGGCCGACGCGAAAGCGTCTACAGTTGAGGAGGCCGTAAAATCAGGGGCCGTGGAGTACCTCTGCAAGCCTTTCACCTCCGAACAGCTCCTTCAGCGGGTTGACAGGCTGATTGGCCCTGGCGAAAAAGACTCCCCATCCGAAACCCTGAAAAAACTTCTCCGCAAAGAAATCAACCGTGCCAGGAGAGGGGGCGCCAAGTTTACCCTGATTCTCGCCCATAGAAAGGCGGGCGGGCGAGACATGGCCGAAATAGGCAGGCGCTTGCGCAGGAGGCTGCGGGAGATAGACGAAGTGGTTGTTCTCAGCAATGACCTGGTCGCTCTGGTACTCCCGTTGACAGACGCGGCGGGTTCAGAGACGGTGGCCAAGAAGTTCGGGGAGTGGATCCAGGATGGCGGATGGTGTTTTGGCCGGGCGGCTTACCCGGAAGATGGTTCTGGCGAAGAAGAGTTGCTCCGTAGAGCCCGGGAACTTATACAAGAGCAAAAGCTCCAGCTGGCAGCCGGTTCTGGCAGGACCGCACCCGAAGCCACTGCCCCGGAGCATCTGGGACAGCCGAAGCGACCGCCTGGTGAGGCGGTGCAGGGTGAAGACCGCGGGGAAGCAGAGCCGGGAAAGGGTGATGAGCCGTAAAGCGGCGGCCCTCCCTGCTGGCCTGGGACCGACCGGGGCCCGCCGCCGGGGAGGACACCGCCAACACTATTGATTCCGCCATCTTCCGGCAAATGGAGAACCTGGACTAAGTCGGAGTTTTGCGCTTATGGTAGCTCGTTCCCTAGTAGTTGCCCATGCCGCAAGCGGCACCATCAGATGATGAAAATAGCTTCGACGTTACAGGGTCATTAGATTCGAGATTTGCACTTTCCTCGTGTTCCCTGTTCCTGACGTCGGACCTCGGACGTCGGACCTATTTTCAGGGTAGGGATGGTAAGGCTCACGAATCTTCCCCAGTAGGCTGTCTGCCGATTTCTCTGTCGGGAAAAAGGTGGACGTACGCGTCAATGATGATAAGTTCGCCTCCTAATGGTATTGGCCGGTTTGTTAATCATACACCCGGTTTACCGTGGCAACCACCCAACTGCCCGTTTCTTCGAACCCTATACTCCTGTACATCCGAGCCAGTAACGGATTGTCGGCCTCGTAAAAGAGATAGATTCCCTTCCCTTTTGCAACCAAATCCCGGCACAGGTTCAGCGTGCAGTCCCGGGCAACCCCCCTGTTTCTGTATGCTTCGTCCGTGAAGATGCCGCCGATCATCGCCATCTCGGGGGTTTCCGTCGTCGTCACGGTGCAGGAGACGGTGTTATTGTCTTCTTTAACGAGATAAACGGTGCCGGAGTTCAGAATGGCGGGGAGCCTTGTTTCGTAATTTACGAAAATATCGCTCTTCTCATAGAGGCGAATCAGGGTGGGTCGGTCCGCGTTTGACGCCTTTACACTGCGAAAGTTCTTGGGACGGGGAAGCCGTTCCGGGTTGAGCTTGCAGAACGAGTAAAACTTCTGCTTGCGTGCGGGTCCGCGGATTACGTCGAGCAGCTTGAGCATGTAATCGCTTCTTCCCAGTATGTGAACGCTTTCCACCCGGGGTATCTGGTCGGCGACCGCCTCTATAAACCGGCTGTCTGCGGCTGAAAGGCAGCAATGGGTAGGGGAGATCAAAATCGCTAAGCAGACGGCATCGTTTCTTCTCGCGACCAGTACGGCGGCGTCCGCACCCGGCCGGGAGATTTCGTCGAGGTAGTTGAAAAAATAGAGGTTGTTGGCGTAGTCCCGTTTGAGGAAGTCCACAAGTTCCTCGGTCTTCTCGCTTCGGGTGAGCTCCATAATTTGACCTCGCTTCTGTTTATCTGACCGGCGTTCATACTTCAAGGCGGTGTTCTAACAGCCAGCCGGCGGCTACAAATAAAAGAATACTCAGCCCGAGAGCAGCTACCACCGGCAACAGCGGCAAAGCCGTGTAAAAGAGCATTGCCTCGTCGCCGCGCACGTAGAAACCGCCGGGCCAGGGTATGGAGACCTGCGTTTAGTGGTAGCAGCAACGGTAACGGTTCTGGATCTACGATCAACGGACGAAGCGTCCCCTTCTGCAGCCGGGTGAATAAGAAAAACCGCATAACAATATTACAAATTGCTGGTTATCATTAGACCGGACGGGACTTGTTAACCACGGACTCCACTGTATACTATAATCTGAAGAGGGTAGGCAAGTATAATGAAAATTATCGGTAGGAGAGATCCTGAAAAGCCCGTGCCCTTCGCGGAATACTGGGATGCTTTTGTGGAGTTTGCTCTGACGCTTCACGGCGGCGGGTTTCCCGTGCCGCGGGACGTTTGGCGTTTTAAGAACTTCGAGGAGGCAAAAGAATGGGAGGACCGGATGCTCCTGGGGGAGAAACCCGCAGCAGGCCCCCCCCCGCTAAAGAGGATCTGAAAAATATCTGCAAAAGATTCAGGGAGTTAGGCGTGAATACAGTATACAGTCTCTCGGTTTGCAGGAATATCGACTTTGTTATCGGTTTTGAGGCATAAAACAATACAATAATGCTATCATTCTGGAATAGGGTTAAACCTGAATGTTAGTACATTCAAATATAAGTGTGATATTGATAGCATTAAAAAGGAAATGTCAAAACTGAATAGTAATTAGAAATAGACATTGTTTTTACAAAGGAGTGTTTGACTTATGACTCAAAAGAATAACCCTGAAGAGCAAATACCTGTGTCATTTCCAGAAGAGAATAAAGGAGGAAGCTATGCAAATAACATGGTGGTACAGCATACTAAGGAAGAATTTATATTAGATTTCATGATGATAGCTCCCCCGGCAGGTAAAGTTGTGGCAAGGATAATTTTAAGCCCAGGTCATGTTAAAAGAGTAGTAGAAGCTCTTCGAGACAATATCGGGAAGTACGAAAATAAATTCGGTGCGATAAAGGCAGCAGAGGAACCAATCGGGCATTTTAAAATGTAGCTTTACGATTATACGTTGAACATCTATTTTACTGGTGAACTTGTGATTGCAAGGTGACATTTCCTCAGGGCGCTTTATAGGTTGCCAACATCACAAGCCGATAACATTCCCCTGTTTTTGGTTGACAAGTTTTGAACACTTCTGTTATTGTTTTTGCGGTTGCGCAGGTTTTTGAAAAGTTGCTCCGTTCCGGAAAAAACTGCAAGGAGTGAGGATAATGGAAGATCTTAAAAAGATGTACAGGACGGTTATGGCGGATCACTTCCCGGATGACATGACGATTACTTTCGGCGATCAGAAACTGGTCTATAGAAAGAGGGCCTGGAAAATACCGGACAATTCCGGCGTTCTTGTGGAAACCGGGTTGCGTTACGGTGAGAATCCCGGGCAGGAAGCGGCGCTTTACGAGCTGACAGGGGGCAACCTGATTCTGGGCGACTGCCGTTTTATCGAGCCGGGAAAGGGGCTCGTCAGCGCCATAACGGAAAAAGATATGATCCAGGCCGGAAAGCATCCCGGCAAAACTAATTTGACGGATGCCGACAATTCGCTCAATATTCTCAAGTTTCTGACCCGCAAGCCCGCCGTGGTTATTGTCAAACACAACAACCCCTGTGGTGTGGCTTACGGGGAGACCTTATTGGAAGCCTATATACGGGCCGACCGTGCCGATCGCATCGCTGCATTCGGTGGTTGTGCGGCTTTCAACCGCACTATGGACAGAGAAACGGCCGAAGAGGTGGCCAAACACTATCTGGAGGTGGTAGTGGCGCCTGAATACGACGGGGAGGCCGTGGAGATTCTTAAGAAACGCAAGAACTTAAGGATCATTCGTATTAATCGTATGGACCGTCTGGACGACCATTGGAACATGCGCTTCGTAGAGTTCAAGAGTCTCATAGACGGAGGCATAATCGTCCAGCAATCTGCAGTCAATACTATCCGAACCAAAGAGGATCTCCAACCGGCACACGCGATTTACAAGGGACAGGAATACCGGATAAAACGTCTGCCCACGGAGCGGGAGTATGAGGATATGTTATTTGGTTGGGCTGTGGAACAGGGCGTGACCTCAAATTCCGTGCTGTACGTCAAAGACGGAGTGACCGTGGGCATCGGGACCGGGGAACAGGACCGGGTCGGGGTGGCTGAGATCGCTGTATTCAAGGCTTATACTAAGTATGCCGATGCGATTTGCTTCGACCGCTTTGGAATACCCTATAAGACCCTTGAGCTCGAAATCGCAGCAGGCATGAGAAAGGCTTCGGAAAAGGAAGAGATCGACCGGAAGACCAAAGAGGACCATGCCGGGCTGATCGGTGCGGTTATGATTTCGGACGCCTTCTTTCCCTTCCGGGACGGTGTGGATGTGGGTATAAAAGAAGGCATTTCGGCCATTGTTCATCCCGGCGGCTCAGATCGGGATTTTGAGTCTATTCTGGCCTGCAATGAGGCTGATCCACCGGTCGCAATGGCCTTTACCGGCCAGCGTGCTTTTAAACATTAGGAAGCCCGGGGCCTTTTGATGTCCGAACCAGAAAAATATGTTAATACTTTGGTGTTCTTGTCCAGCACTCAACAAGATTTATATCTTGGTTAATGATTGCTTTCTCCTGAACCGTATTACAGTGATTCGTTGAGTGCTGGATTGGCGGTTAGATTGTATTAGGGTGGATTTTTGCCACCTTTTATTTTTTTCGATATTTTGAGCGACTCACAACCCCATCCCGGCCAGGAGGCGACTTCCGTTACGATAGACAATTGCCTCAAGTTCATCAACGCTTAGTCCAAGGTTCATCAAACGGTCGACCTCCCAACCGGGGTCACGGAACGGGTAGTCGCTGCCCATAAGAATCCTGTCGATCCCGTGCTCCCTGACCATGCGCACGAACCTTTCATCCGGCAGGAAGTCGAGGGAACTTGAGGTGTCGAAAAACACATCCCTGCCGACAAGCGCATTCATCGCCCGGTCCCACATCTGGTATCCGCCCATGTGCGCTGCAATAACCGTTAGGCCCGGGAGCAGGTCAAGGACCCGTGCAAGCTTTTCGGGAGTGGCGTAATTGACCTTGTCCGGAGTCTCGTCGTCACCTACGTGCAACAATACAACAAAGTCCCCGGCCAATCGTTCGTATAAGACAAGAGCGCGATCCTCGTCCAGGTTGAAATACTGAAAATCGGGATGGAGCTTGATCCCCTTGATGCCTGCCGCCCTCAGCCGCGCGAGTTCTGCGTCGATCTCAACGACTTCGCTGTGCGGGTGCAGCGTCCCGAAAGGAATCAAACCATTGTCCCTGTTCGCCAGCGCCCAGTCGTTCGCCGTGTTCACCTGGTCGGGCCTGGTAGCGGCCGTGCTGAAGACCGCGGTCTGTACACCGGCCTCGCGGGCTAATTCCAGATATTCTTCCTTCACGCCCCGGTAATTCACCGGAATGCCGTAGTGCGCGGCAAGGAAGCCAACAACCTTGGCGGCGATGCCTTCGGGGAAGAAATGCACGTGGAAGTCTACCGGTCGCATAATCCACCTCAACCAAGAAATTGATTTAAAACCCGATTTCTATCTTACTTTTGGCAGATGACAAGGTCAACCATCTGACGGTTTTCGTTCCTGACACAGCAATGTAGGACAAAGAAATTCCCGGCGTTGATCGGCGAATTTGAATCGTTAATCTTAAGTATTAATCGCCGGCTGACGCTCTTTGCGATAAAGCTTTTTGGAATTAGGAACCAATAGGCAGTGCGATACGTATATTGCAAGAGCAGTTAACGTCCATCCCATTGAAGCGGAGTGGATAACGTGACGAAGGCCGAAAATATAATATTTATTCCAGAAGGTTTAAGGTCAAAGCTCGGCGACGAGGCCACCAAGGAGTTGGTGGATATGGTAAACGCCACTGCAGAAAAGACAAAACATGATGTTGTAGAACTAATGGTTGAACGTTTTGAGAGTCGATTGGCCAAAAGCGAATCCTCTTTGATAAGGTGGATGTTCCTTTTCTGGGTCGGGCAGTTAGCGGTGACGACCGGAATAGTGTTTACTTTCCTAGGCTCCATTATCAAGGCCTTAAAATGATATATAGGAAATCAACCACAGGATGAATGTCAAGGTCCAACCAGAATTTAAAACATAGATTTAATAAAGAGGCCCGTAGCAATTAGCCTACAGGCCTTTCTCTATCGGTCCGCTCCAGGCAGTGTACCGCACAGGATTTGGATTGCCTAAAATATGACCCCCGTTCAAAAGAAGTAAATACAGTATGCTCTACAGCCCGCGCCGGTAAAGAACCGGAAGGCCGGCGCTACCGTATGCCTTTGTTAACGCTTTTCTTCGGTTTCGGAAACAACGAGCTTACAATGCGGTTAAGCGACCCGACGATGCTTCCGAGCGCGAGAAAAGCAGAGCCGCAAATAACCGAAAAAACGATGACAGTTAAAAGAAGCCCGCTGTCTACAGGAGTCTCCGGGCTTTCTTGAAAGAGTATCATTAACATCCAGGCCGGACCGGCAGCGAGTACCGCAACACCTATGGCGAACAGGAAGTAGTGCAAATGCATCAATCCCTTCGGTGTAAGTTTATGCTCGATGGTCCGATAATGCTAATTAAGTATGGCATAAGCTCCGGAAAGATGCATTTGGGTTAATAATTAAAATTCCGTCGAAAGTGACGAAGAGTAAAAGAGAACCAATATTTCTCGGATAGTCTGGGTTTTATATTTTTCACCAGTCAGCCGTTCTGTGAAATCGAGCTTCTACGGCTTTGTTTCACAATGATCATGTTTAGGAGTGAAGAATGTGACGCTGCGCCAAAAAACGCTTATCCTTATAATTATTACCATTGTGCTTTTTACGCTGATCGCCTGCATCGAGATGAAAACCGTCGTTTTGAGCAGCTTCGCCCGCCGTGAAGAGGACGATATGCGGAAGAAAGCCTTTCAAGCGAAGGATATGTTAACGGACGAGTTATATCACATAAGACTGGTATGCAGCGACTGGGCTACAAAAGACGAAACCTACGCTTTTGTCCGTAACGGGAACTCGGAATATGGCGCGAAGCTTTACAACAGGATCTTTGAAAGACTCGAAATAAACGTGATGGTGATTGTGAATTCCTCCGGAAGGATAGTCTTTATTAAGTATATTGATTATAGAAACAAAGTCGAACTACCCATACCCGACGACCTTAAAAAACATTTTTCCACGGGCAGTCCCATTGTCGGCCTTAGAAATCAGGACAGCAGCGCCGGTGGAATTATCCTCCTGTCGCGAGGACCCTTGCTGGTCGCTTCTCGCCCTATACTGACCGGTGACGGCAAAGGTCCTGTTGCGGGTGTAATGGTTATGGGGAGATTCCTGGACACTGTCGAGATTGAACACCTGGCCAAGGTAAGCCATCTGGCCATCGCCGTGCAAAGGCTCGACACCGGAAATGTCCCCCAGGACTTCCAGAAGGCGCTGACTTCGATTAACGATGGGGCTCCGGCTTCCGTCCAGACGCTGAACCCTGATTTCATAGCGGGATATGTTCTTTTAAAGGATATTTACGGCAAACCCGCCCTTCTTCTAAGAGTCGAGAGCAGCAGGGATGTTTACAAACAAGGGCAGGCAAGTATTATTTACCTTATTTTATCCCTGCTGGTAGCAGGTTGGGCAACCGGGGTAATCACCTTACTGGCATTAGAGAAGATAATAATATCACGCCTGGCGGAATTAATCGCAAGCGTAAGCCGGATAAGCGAGCACGGCGACTTGTCCACGCGCGTGTCGGCTAAAGGGAACGACGAGTTGTCGAAGCTTGCGGGCGAAATAAACAAAATGCTTGAGACTATTGAGCAGTCGGAACAGTTGCAGGAAAGTGAGGAGCGTTACCGTCTGTTGTTCGACGAGGCGCTGACCGGCAACTATATTGCTTTGGCGTACGGCCGGGTTCTTTTGTGCAACCCGGCTTACGTGCGGATGTTCGGCTTCGGCTCGCTCGAGGAAGCGCTGGCGACCGATTTCTTCACCCTCTTTCCGGACCCGGCGGCAAAAGAGGCGTTCCTGCAGCTCCTCCGCAAAAGGAAAAAGCTTGAGCTCCACGAAGCTACTTTCCGCCGGCGTGACGGGCAACTGATCACCGTGGTGCAGAACGTGATCGGAACTTTTGACCGGCGCGGCGAGCTGCTTCAGCTTCAGGGGTACCTTTTCGACATCACGGCACGAAAAAAGGCGGAGGAGGCGCTGGCGCAGGCGAAGCGCCAGAACGAGATGCTTCTGGAGGCCGTCGGGGAAGGGATATACGGCGTGGACCCGGAGGGGAGAACAACCTTTGTGAACCCGGCGGTGCTCGAAATGACGGGTTATACGGCGGCCGATATGATCGGCCGGTCCCAGCACGCGATCTTACACCACACGCGGGTGGACGGGACACCTTATCCGGACGCGGCGTGTCCGATTTACGCCACCGTGCGGGACGGACGGCCGCGCTCGGTTACCGGCGAGGTCTTTTGGCGGAAGGACGGGAGCAGCTTCCCCGTGGAATATACCTGCACGCCGGTGCGGGAAGGGGAGGAAATCGTGGGTGCCGTCGTCATTTTCCGCGATATTACGGCGCGGCAGCAGGCCGAGCAGGCTCTACGGGAAGCGCACACGCAAATCAAGCAACTGGTGGCCTCAATTTCCTCCATCCTGATTGGTTTAGACGCGGATGGTCGCGTTAAACACTGGAATGGTCCTGCGGCCGAAGCATTTGGGCTGGCGGCGGAAGCGGTAGTCGGCCGCCTGCTCGGCGCGAACGGTATCGAGTGGGAGTGGGATAGGGTGGCGCAGGGTATTGCGGCGTGCCGGGAGCGCGGGGAACCGGTGCGGGTGGACGACGTCCGCTACCAGCGGCGGGACGGTAAGCCGGGCTTTTTAGGGCTGACGGTGACGCAGCTGGTAAGCGAGGAGGGGAAGCACTTAGGTTATGTTATTCTTGCTGCCGATATTACCGAACGGAAAAACGAGGAGACCCAGCGTGTTTTACGGCAAAAGTTAGAGTCACTCGGACAATTGGCGGCGGGGATTGCCCACGAGATCAACACGCCGATGCAGTATGTCGGCGATAATACGACCTTCTTACGGGATGCGTTTGCGACGCTCTCCCAGTTTTTGGCGCGTTGCCGGGAGCTACCGGCGCAGGCGGAGAGCGGCGTCGTGCCGGCGAGTGAGTTTAAAACGGCTTTGGCGGAGGTTGACTGGGAGTTTTTAGGCGCGGAAATCCCGAAGGCCGTTGAACAATCCCTGGAAGGGATTGCCCAGGTACGAAAGCTCGTTCTGGCGATGAAGGAGTTCGCGCATCCCGGCAAGAGGGAGAAAGCACTCTGTAACCTTAACAGGGCGGTGGAGAGCACGGTGACGATTTCGCGGAACGAGTGGAAGTACGTGGCGGACCTCGAAACGGACCTGGACCCGGACCTGCCCCCTGTTCCCTGTGTGGTTGACGAGATCAACCAGGTGGTTTTGAACACGATCGTGAACGCGGCCCACGCTATTGCTACCGTAGTGGACAGGGATGCCGGCGAAAAAGGGAAGATCACGGTCGCGACGCGAAGAGAGGGGGACTTTGTCAAGATTATCATCAGCGATACCGGCACCGGCATTCCGCCGGCCATTATCGACCGGATCTTCGACCCGTTTTTCACCACCAAAGAGGTGGGCAAGGGCTCCGGCCAGGGGTTAGCCATCGCCCACGACATCATTGTGAACAAGCAAAAGGGCAATATTACCGTGGAATCGGAAGTCGGGAAGGGGACAACCTTCACCGTCTGGCTGCCGCTGAATCCTCCGGAAGACGAAAAGGAGGGAGTGGTGCGGGAATGAGAAGGGCCATTCTCTTCGTGGACGACGAGCCCAACGTGATTGATGGCTTGCGGCGGATGCTCCGCAACATGCGGGACAGGTGGGAAATGTATTTCGCCGGGAGCGGCGAGGAGGCGCTGAAAATCTTAGAGACGGCCCCGATCGACGTGATCGTAAGCGATATGCGGATGCCGCAGATGGACGGGGCTGCGTTGTTGGCGAGAGTCCAGGAACGCTACCCCCACGTGGTCAGAATCATGCTGACCGGTCATTCGGACAAAGAGATGACGATGCGCTCCACCAAAAGCGCGCACCAGTTTCTCGCGAAGCCGTGCGACGGGGAAACGCTGCGGTACACGATCGAGCGCACGTGTCAGCTTCGTGAGCTGTTGCGCGACGAGAAGCTTTTAAAGGTGGTCACCGGAATAACGGTGCTGCCGAGCCTGCCGAGTCTCTACCGCGAGCTGATCAGAGAGATGGAAGCGCCAAACGCTTCCCTCAAAAAAATTGGGGAGATTATTGCGCAGGATATGGCGATGACTGCCAAAGTGTTGCAGCTTGTCAACTCGGCCTTTTTCGGCCTGCCACAGCGGGTCATCAACCCGCAGCAGGCAGTGACGCTCCTCGGCCTCAACAACTTAAAGCCGCTCGTTTTCTACATCCATCTCTTCGAGGCTTTTCAAGCCGCTCCAGGTTCCGGTTTTACGATCAAAGCCCTCTGGGAGCACAGCGTCGCGGTGGGCGGCCTCGCGAGGGAAATCACCCGCCTGGAAAAAGCGGACCGGGAGGTGGTGGACGAGGCGCTGACGGCCGGCATGCTGCACGACATCGGCAAGCTCCTGCTTTTGCGGCTCCCTGATTACCGGCGGAAGTTGAAAGAGCCGGCGGGCCGGAAGAGCGGCTGGTCACCGGCGGACGAGTACGCGCTTCTGGGAACATCGCACGCCGAGCTCGGCGCTTACCTCCTCGGTCTCTGGGGGATCGCCGATGCGGTGGTGGAAGCGGTGGCCTTCCACCACCAGCCGGGGAAGTCGGTCGCAGACCGTTTTACGGTTCTGACGACCGTGCATGCGGCGAACGGGCTGGTTAAGGAGGGGGACTGCTCGCTTTCGGCCGTCGACCTGGACTATCTGAAGCGGCTGGGTCTGGAGCAAAAAATCGGGAGCTGGGCGGAATTGTGCCGGGAGATCGGAGGGGGACAGGCGCGGTGAAAGAAAAGATACTTTTCGTTGACGACGATCCCAACATCCTTGCCGGCTTTCAGCGCAACCTGCGCCACTACTTTGAGATCGTGACCGCCGAGAGCGGCGCGGCGGGGCAAGGCATGCTCAAAGGACAGGGGCCCTTTGCCGTGGTGGTGTCCGACCTGCGGATGCCCCAGATGGACGGCATCCAGTTTCTTTCCCTGGCGCGTCAGGTTGCGCCCGACACGGTGCGGGTGATGCTTACCGGCTACGCCGACCTGCAGGTGGCGATGGACGCGATCAACGAAGGGAACATCTTCCGGTTTCTCACTAAACCCTGCTCAACCGAGGATTTTCTGAGAGTGCTCAATGCCGCGGTCGAACAGTACCGTCTCGTCACCGCGGAGCGGGAGCTTTTGGAAAAGACGCTCTGGGGCAGCATCAAAATGCTCATTGAAATCCTGTCGCTCCTGAACCCGGTGGCGGTAACCCAGGCTTCCCGCCGCCGCAACATTGCGCGCCGGATAGGTATCCGCCTCAAGGTCGCGAAGCTGTGGGAGCTGGAGCTGGCGGCAATGCTGGCCCAGATCGGCTACGTCACCATTCCGCCGAGTATCCTCGAGAAGAGGGCGAGGGGGGAGAGCCTTACGGAGAAGGAGGAAAAGGTCTTCCTCTCCTACCCGCAGGTGGGGCGGAACCTTTTGGCCAACATACCGCGCTTGGAGGGCGTGGCCGAAGCGATCGCCTATCAGCTCAAGCAGTATGACGGGGACGGCTTCCCGGAGGACAACCGGAAGGGGAAGGCGATTCCCTTCATTGCCCGGGTGCTGAAGGTGGTGCTCGACTACGACGCGCTGGCGCAGAAGGGTAAGACGGGTACCGAGGCTTTGGAGACAATGCGGGGTGCGGCTCAGTGGTACGACCCCGAGATCCTCGGCGCCCTCGAAGCAGAGACCCTGAGCGCGACCGAAGGCTTTATCGTTAAGACGGTCGTTCTCGACGAACTGCTGCCGGGGATGGTCCTTGCGGACGATATCAGGGATCATCGCGGTGTCATGCTGGTTCCCAAGGGCTACGAGATTACGGAGGTGTTGAAGGCGCGGCTTCTAAACTTCGCTCGTTTCGGTAGCGTCACCGAGCCGATAAAGATCCTGGAGCCGATAGTGACCGTCCGCTAAAGGTTGGTCGGGACAAGTTTCACCTTTCCCCAGGCGCCCAGATTTTCGCCGGTGACGACTATGGCGCCGGTGACGCCGGGGATGCTCCGGGCGAAGGCGAGCGCCTTTTCAATGTCGGCGGCCGTTTGCACCAGGTTGCCGGTTGCGGTGGCTGCGGCGTCGGCAAGGGTGGCGGTGGCGGCCAGTATCACGGCGGCGTCGGCTCGCCCCAGGCTTAACGAATGTCCGACCGTACCGGATGAGGTGCAAATTCCTAGCGGGGTCTGCCCGGGCATGATTTCGACCGCAACCTTATTGGATAGAGGGGAGGGGCCGGCGAAGATGCCTACGGTCCTTTTCCGTGTAGACTTAAAATAGATGTCGCCGCCGTTTTCAACCACCACATCGCGGGAGTAGCGGGCAAGTAAACGGCCTGCCATATCGGAGAACGCCCCGGCAACCGCCGCCATGGGACCGACGCCGGCTGCGGTTGCGGCGTCAGCCATGCTAACGGCGATTCCGGGAGCATCCGGTAAAACGCGGTGCGGCTCAAGGGTCTTGAGGAATACCGGGTCTTTTTCGATGTATGCCTCGAGCCGCGCCCGCTCTTCTTTAACAGTTTTTTCAATAAGCCATACAAGGTCCGTGGTAAAACGCTCAGTGCGCACGCCGATGCACAGATCGGTTTCCTTTACTTTAACCTGGAAAAAGGTCAAATCGTTTTCACGAAAAAGAGCCCGGTATGCGCGTTTGGCGTAAATCATTATATTTAGAAGCGAACCTCCATCGCCCGCATCGGACATGCCCTGACGCAGAGCTGGCAGACGACGCAGGCCTCACTGTCGAAGTGAACCAGCATGGACGGGCGTTCGAAATAAAGCGCCCCGCTCGGGCAGATTGCCGTACATGCGCCGCAGTGGCTGCAGCGCTCCTCGTTCCAAACAATCTCCTCGGTAAGCGGTTGTACGACAACACCCTGATCCCGTAAAAAGCCCAGTCCTTGATCGGCTTTATCGCCGTGGAGTTCCATGACCATCATACCCTCTTTATGGGGGTTGATGTTGGCCTTAAGGATGTTGATCATCAGGCCGTAGTCCTTGACAAGATGGAAGATTATCGGCTTATCGGCGATTGATGCGGGAAAACGCAAGACTACCTTGCTTGGCGCCATTTAACCGTTCCTCCTCTCTGAACCGCGTATCTCGAGGCTTTTGGCCTTAATCCCGGCGTCCGGTCCGGGTAATAATTGAACCGGCTCGCCGAGCAGGAACCTTCCTTCGGAAATCCATTGTTTTAAAACTGCGCTGATTTCCTGCGCTTTATGATAGCTCGACAGCGGCGCGGTCGATACCTTTTTTCCGTTAACGGTAATCTGCCCCGATCTAAGCTCGGCATAGCTTACAACACCTAAGCCGCCCGGCTCGCGGTTGGGGTAGGCCCTGGAGTAGTCGACTATCGGCGCGTAAAGCTCTCTGTCCGGGCGGGAGGCGTAGTAGCATACCTCCTCGTTCAAGATCGGAATGGGTATGCCTATTCCGACCGAAAGGGTGGCGCCGTAGCCAAGCATGCTTGTACCTCGCAGCCATTTTGGACTCATCTGCTTCAAGTCCCCCAGGACAGTGAGTGTCCCCCCGGACGGAACCGGCGGTACTCCTTCAGGAAGCCCTGAAATACCCGGGAAGTGCTGCGTCCCGTTCCAAACCACATAGCCGGTGCCGCCGCCGAGGAAGATGCGTGTACCAACACCGATTGTACGGAAGTACGGGTCCTTCAGCAGCGGGCTCAACTGCCCGGAGGTCGCGAAGTGGGCGTTGCCCAGATTAGGTTTTAAAACGCCAAGGTAGGTATAAAGCGTCCGCGGACCGAGGTTAACCGCGCAATTATAATTCTGATAAGCGTTGCGCGGATTGAAAAGCACCGCCTCGTTCAGGTCGTCGAGCGTTACCGTGGTTTCAATCTGCCGGCGCGGGTAGCAGTCGGTCCCGTAACCAAGCGCCTTTAGCCGCACGGGTTTCCGGGACACAAAGTCTTCGATGACATGCCCGCCCCCGTAACGGAATTCACCGGGATGGCTGGAGTTCAACGGGTCGTCTTCGGGGAGAGCCGTGGCTCCAATAAACGCATCGACCGCCGCCAGGCCGGCGTACGCCGGTACCCCGTTCAGCCAGACGCGGTTGAATTTAATCCGCGGCGCGCTGTGTCCGAAGTTAAAGTAAGCACCGGAAGAACACATTGGGGCAAAAGTGCCGGTGGTGACGATGTCGACTTCTTTAGCCGCATGGCTTACGCCCTTTTCCTCAACCAATTGAACAAGTTCATCGGCGGTTATCACCACCGCCTTCCCGGCTTTGATCTTAGAATTGATTTCCGCAAAAGTCCTGTCCGCCATTGTTTGCCTCCCTTTCCTTAAAACAACCCTGATGCTCTATGCCAAAAAACAATAACCCCTTCCAACAAAGAAGAGGCCACCACATCGTCCGTAGCACCCTTATCTGTCAGAAGAATCGCCGTTCGGCTTTTCTGTCTGCAGGAATTGGCACCTTGCCGGGGCAACGTTCCCCGTGAACGCTTCCCTACCGGTTGCCGGGCTTCATCGGGCCAGTCCCTCCGCCACTCTGGATAAGAGCCAGGGTTTATTCGATTTGAACAATAACTTATCAGCTTTATATTCAACTGTCAAGAAATTTTCACATTGTCGAAGGAGACAGGTTCACGCTCCTTGGACCCGATCGGCAAAAGAACCGCCGGGTGGCAAATTTGCGGCTGAAAGCAACAACTCGATTGATTCCCAGGTGAGATCGATCAGGTGGACACACCCCTGTCCTTCCCCAAGGAGTTTAGTAATCTTTTCGCGACCGGCCTCCTGGATCTGAATGCCGTTTAACCGCGCGATAAACTCGGCCGCTCCGGGACAAACCTGATCAGGCGCGCGAACTATGGCTCCGGCGGCGCCGCGGAGTTCTTTTCCGGAATGGTCAAGCCTGAAAGATAAGGCCATTTCGTGGAAAGAATCGGCCATTGAGGAACGCAATAACAACCCGTCGTGGCAGTCATCAACAGATATGGTCTTAAATCGATTAAAAAGGTTGGTGCCCGGCTGTCGGGCGCTGACGTATTCGCCCCAGCTTCTTTTCACCGCGTCCAGGTTGCTGTAATAGCGGCAACTTCCGGCATAAAACTGTTTCCAGTAGTCGACGTATGCTTCCAGTGAAGGATGGCCGCGTTCGCTTACAAGGTATGTTTCTGCCTGAATCAAGGCGCCGACGTTTCCAAGAAACAGCTCCACGGCTAAAGGCGGGTATCCGGCCAGCGCTTTGCGGAAAGACCTGCCGCAACCAAAGTATGCCACGCAACCTCGTAAAGACGGAACCTCTTTGCTTTCCGTCGACATTCCTTCGCCGGCGCGAAGTATCTCCCATCTTGCATGGACGGTTTCGAACGATTTCGGGTTCACCCACATCTGCGCAATGATTTCATTGCCGGTAGCCAACTGGACGGTTTGGACGAGTACGGTCTGTCCGAGGTTATGCACGCTTGTGATTCGCTTCTGATGAAGAACAGGACGCATAATATTCCTCCGGAGAAACGTTGTTGGGCCACAAGCCATATTTTATCAGGGCAACAGCGAGCGGGACAAGGGGCAATTGGGAAGTGCCCGGTAAGCATTAAGAGTTTGTTTTAACCTTTGGATGCATACTCTGCGGCACCCCTGTACAAGGTATAACACGGGGTGCTTTTTTGCCGGCAGCAGGATCACACATTTCAGAGGTGCTCAAATCATATGCCGCCAGCAACATAATCTGGCTGCACCACTTCGTGTTACGGCACCCCCTGTGCCCGCCGGAGATTTTAGAACGATTTATCAAAGGTGCGGATTACCGTTCACGCCTGCTGGCGCTGCAACACCCGGCGTGCCGGCGGGAAATCCTCAACGACTTTTCTGACGCGGCAGACGTAACGGTGCGGGAAACGGTGGCCGCCAATGTCAATTGTCCGCCTGAAGCGCTGGTCCGGCTGGCGCGGGACGTTGACGAGCGGGTACGCTGCGCGGTGGCGCGGAACAAGGCCGCACCGTATACCGTGCTGCAGGCTTTAGCAGAAGACCGCGACCTCTGGGTCCTCCGTCAGCTTGCCGCTAATCCGTACCTTCCAAAGAGCGTTTTTGGGGACCTGGAGTTGACCGGAGAACGAGTGCTGTTGGAAGAGATGGCCGCGAACCCCGGGGTACCGGGTCATGTTCTTTTATGGATGAGCGCTGTAAACACACAATCAATTACTGAGGCAATTCTTATCAACCCGGTGACGCCTCCGGTGGTAATAGCCCGCCTTGCAGCCCGCTCAAAGGATAACGTCTCCGTTTTGGCGCAGGTAGGCCGCCACGGCAACTGTCCGTACAACTTGCAGTTGAGGCTTTCCTCCCATCCCGCCGTGATGGTGCGGTCATCCGTTGCGTCGAACCCGAACTGTAAACAAAACATACTGATCGAGCTTGCAAAGGATGAAACCCCTGAGGTGCGTAAGGCCGTCGCCGGAAACCCGAAAGCGCCCTCAAGCGTCCTGTGCATGCTCGCGTTTGACAGCCGGAGTTCAGTACGGGCTCAGGTTGCTTCCAATCCGTCCACACCGCCGCCGACACTTGCTGCTTTAACCGGAGATACCGATTGCAGCTTAAGGTCACGGCTCGCCAAAAATCCAGGGTGCCCGCCGGAGGGAATTAAACCCTTGATGACGGACGGATACAGGACCACGAGATTCAGGGCGCTGGTACACCCGAATTGTAACGAAGGGGTTGTGGAGGGCACGGTAAAGGAGATCTTTTTTAAACATCAAGACGCCGATATGACGGTACTGGCAGACCTTACGCATCACCCGGGTTTCCCGACTTTTTTGAGACCGATGTTATTCGTGCGCTGCGGTTGAATCCACAACACAAATATAGGACTAGTAGAACACCCTTTCTTGTGAACAAGGATCCGGGGGGTTGCGAATGAGCAGTGAGTGCTGCGCCTTAACGCCTAACGCCGCAAAAAAACTTATGACCTTCCTTTACAATACCGATGGAAGGCAGAGCGTGTTGCTTCTAGGACCGCCGGGAATAGGCAAGAGCGCACTTGTTCGAGAAACGGCGATGGAGATTGCGCATTCGAAAGGCCGGGTATTTCTCGAATACAACAACCGGCATTTTGACGCGATAAACCTCAACGAGGTCTATCAGCATCCGGAAAGGTATTTTGCCTTCATCGATCTTCGTTTGACCGAAACCGAGCCCGTCGATTTAATGGGACGCCCCGCGCCGGTAAAGGTAGGTAATCTAACGCAGCTCGTATATCAACCGCCGCAGTGGGCGGTACTGCTTTCATCGGTTTCAGGATGCCTTTTCCTTGATGAAATCACTAATGTCTACAGGCCGGACGTTGTCGCCGCTTCCTACAAACTTGTTCACGACCGGATGTCCGGTTTTACGCGGTTTTGTCCGGGTGTTCAGGTTGTAGCGGCAGGCAACAGACCCGAAGACAGTTCAATCGCAAACTTGCTTCCGGCACCGATGCTAAACCGTGTGTACCGCATCGAGGTAAAACCGCCTCGCCTTACCGAGTGGGCCGCATGGATGAACGCAAACCAACCCCATTATGAAGAAAAAGTCTTCGCTTATCTGTGCCGTTTTCCGGAGGACTTCTATCGCGTACCTGGCGAAGTTGCGATTCTCGACGGGTACCCGACTCCGCGCAGCTACGAGTTCCTGGCGCGTGATCTCGCCGCAGCAGTCCGTGCGGGGCTCGGAGCGGAAGTCATACGTACATTATGCATAGCAGCGCTTGGGACGGAAGTCGGCGAGAAGTTCTTCGCGTTTTATAAACATCCCGTACCCTCATTCGATGAGCTGATGGAATCGCCATCCATTTTCGAACGGTTGAGTATCGATGAGCGTTATTTCGCCGTGGTGGTAATCGGACAGGGAATCTCAAAAAAAGTACTCGAAATCAAAACAGAATCTCGCTCCGGCAGTCTTTTCGAAGCACGCAAAATGGTAAATTACGTTATTTCCATCACCATACCGCTTTTGGAGACTGTGGCAGGAATCAGCAGAGAGTATCTCGGACTGTTATGGTTTACTTTAGCCAACCGCGTCGATTCCCCTTGGAAGGAAGCCGTTTACCTGGAGATTTGTGAACGCTCTGATGCTTTGCGGAAGGCGTATTCCGCCATCGGCAATCTTTTAAGGGCGCCGGCGTGAAAGACGCGGGCAGAGCCATACGGCAGGAAATCGAAGAGGTTGAGACGGTCCTTTTCATACGTGCGCCTTTTCTTGCGCTTTTGCTGCGGCGTGTCCGGATAATCCTAAGCGGCGACGTTCAAACAGTATGTGTCACCACAGCCGGCGAACTGTTGCTCAACCCCTTCTT
>JBFMBL010000041.1:0-22755 GCA_040755195.1 Bacillota bacterium | reverse complement strand
GCCTCCAGCGCCACAATGCCGAAGGGTTCGTAATGGCTGGGGAAAACCGCGACGCCGGCTTCCTGCAACAACCGGTTGCGACCCGCCCCGTCGACGAACCCCGCGAACCGAACCCGTCCGGCTATTCCCGTCTCCTCGGCCAGCCGTTCAAGCTCCGCTTTATAAGGTCCCTGACCGCAAAGAACCGCTTGTACTCCCGGAACGCGCTCGGCCACCAGCGGTAACGCCCGGATGAGGTCCTGCACCCCTTTTTCCGGCACCAACCGTCCCAGGAAAAGAACCACCGGAGACACGGACAGCGGCGCCGGTCCCCGCCAACCGTTTACTCCAAGCGCTTCCGGATCAACCCCGTTAGGAATCACCTGTATCTTTTTAAGCGGGATGCCGAACAACCGGGAAACCTCATGCATCATATAGCCGCTGCAACATATCACACGTTCGGCTCGTTGCGCCAGCCTTTTCTCCGCACTGTGAATCGTGAACTGGGTCTCGTTGTGAATACCTCTGTAGCGCCCGTATTCGGTGGCGTGGATCGTCGCTACCAGAGGAATATTGTACCGTTCGGTGAGTTCCCTTGCCGCCGTCTCAATCAGCCAGTCGTGTCCGTGAATGACATTAAAGCGTTTCCCTTCCGTCAGAAGCCGTTCCGCAACCCGAATCATTTCTTTATTCAGCCATGCCACCCAGTCCAAAAAATCTCTTTCGCGGTCCTCCTCCTGAACCCGGCAGACCTCGACCCCTTCGATTTCTTCCGTTAGCGGGTACCCGGGCGCCGGAGCGGTGATAACCGTGACCTTGTTCCCCAACCTGACCAGCGCCCGTGAAAGATCATAAACGTGCCTTCCCAGCCCCCCGACCACACGCGGCGGGTACTCCCACGAAAGAATGAGTATGCGTTGTTGTCCCACCGCCCGAAGACTGCCGTTGTCCGACCAGAACCGGCTGTAAACCCTGTAGTCGATTCCAGGGAAAATATTATCCAACGATTCGATTTCCTCTAGTGTAATCTCGTCAATCTCCTGATTAAGAATCTGATCGGTCACACTGTTAAACCGCGAAATATGCTCCTGAATCCGCCTTTTTGCATATTCAACCGTAGAGCCGACGCGGAGAATGAACGCCCAGTCACTCGACTCGGCCAGTAAGAGTTCCCGTGCCGCCTGGCTTAAAGCGCGCCGGAGATTCCCCTGCGCTTCCGGATAAAGGTCGCAAAGTTCCACCATTAGCGTTTCAGCGTGGTGGGTGTGCTGGTATATCCAGTCGTTACCGGGGTTCAGCCAAACCTCACTGTAACCCCCCTCGCCCCAGCTCGAATGGCTTATGGTTGCGGTTTCCTGACGGGGGTGAGCCGCGAGGTAGTCGGATGGGGTGACCAACGCAACCTCATCCTGCATGCTGACCTTGCGAATCAAAAACTCCAACCACTGAGGGCCCTCGAACCACCAGTGGCCGAATAGCTCGGCATCGTAAGGAGCCACGACAATAGGTTCCCTTTCAAGGCGCTCGGCCCAGTAAGAAATCTGACGCTGACGGTGGTAAAGGAAATGCTCCGCATGAGCCGCCGCCCTCTCCTGCGCGGCTTGCGGGTTGTACGGTTCCTTTGACTCACGCCCCGTAATCCGATAGTACTTAACCCCTGTGTCCGTACGCACCTCCCCGGACGGAAGAAAGGGCTCGATGTACTCCCACGGCAGTTCGTACCCGATGTCCCGGTAGTACTCCCGATACCAGTAGTCCCCGGGATAACCGATCTGGCGGTCCCAAACCTGCCTCGACGTGTCGGGATCACGGCCGAAGGCCGCTACCCCGGCGGGCGACACCACAGGAGCGTAGATGCCATAGAGCGGGGGAGGGTATGCCGTTAAAACACCATGAGTCTCGATGAAAAAATACTTGATTCCGACCGACGCCAACAGTTCATCCACACCGGGCATATAGCCGCATTCCGGCAGCCAGAAACCCTGCGGGCGGACACCGAAATGTCGCTCAAAAAGGTCAAGCCCCGTTAGAATTTGTGCCCGCTGGGCCTCCCGGCCGTGAATTAAGGGGAGGTAACCGTGAGTGGCACAGGTGGTTATCAACTCTACAACACCCTGACTCTGAAGGGAGGCGAAACCGGAAACCAGGTTTCCCCTGTATTCGTTAATAAACAGGTCGTAATATCGTTGAAAGCGTTCCCTGTACATCCGCGCAATTGGGTGGAATTCTGTTCCGGCCGTTCGCTTTTCCTCGGCCTCCGCCAAACGGACAAGCCGCTCCAGGTGTGACACGTAACGCCTGGTCAGCAGCGCGTCGGTAAGCATCGTTATTAAAGGAGGCGAAAGCGAAAGCGTTATTCTGAACCTGAAGCCCTCTCCGGCCAATCTGTTAAAGGCATCCAACAAAGGAAAGTAACACTCGGTTACCGCCTGGTAAAACCAGTTTTCTTCCAGATAGCGCTCTTTTTCCGGGTGGCGTACAAAAGGAAGATGAGCGTGCAACACAATGGCAAGGTAACCCTTAGTCATGCTATACCTCCGTAAAAAACCTTAAACGATTTCCATAATAAAAGACCTGGCAATAACCTTGCCGGACTTTTTTCCCTGATCCTAGATTATAAGGATGTCGTCGAAATGGAGGGAACTTAGTTGAGCATAACACTTTCTGGTTATAAATAAAAGGAGCGAAACCTATTGAGACCACCTCTCAAATTCGCCGACCTCTCGTCGCCCCTTAATAAAAAAAAGGGGTCTGTTCCCTTTTGGGGACCGTCCCCTTTTTTAAATCTCCTGGACTTTGGACTTTCGACTCGTGACTCGCGACTCCTTACGCTTCACTGCCGGTATGGAACCTCCGAACTTACACCGGTGATCTCAATTGCCTTGACCGCTTCGACAAAAACCGCACCGCCGGGTTCAGTGCGCCGCCGCGCCTTCATACGCGACAGAACTTTGTCCGGAGGCACATCTACCACTTCGGAACACAACAGCGGGCAAAACACGCCGTTTTCCCACCAGCCGAGTTCGCACCGGTAACGCTCTCCCGGAGTCACTCCACGAAAATACCATGTACCGATGAAGAAGGAAGGCGATACGGCACTGCATGGTGAATACTTGCCGTCAGCCAATGAATATAACCTCAGGGCCATCTCTCTCTTTCCAAACAACTCCCACGCCGCATTTGAAATTTCCCAGTAGGCAAAAAGGACCGTAGGTTTCTGAACAAGCAATACCAAACTGTTTTCCCCGTAACCCGCCGGCAGGTTGCATTGCATGCTTCCCACTACAGTACCAACCCCCTTTCTGGAAAAAAAAGTGACCTTTTATGGGCCACGATGTCTGCAGGGATGATTAGGAATGAAAGATCCGGTGTTGCAAATTATAGCACATAAAGTATGTCAAGGAAAGATATATCTTTACTTTTTTCGAAGTTTTTTTACATATTTCTCTCCCCTTAAAATGTGAAATACGTAACTATCCCTTGTGAAAATTATAGCATGCTGCCAATCCTGTTTACAATCTTCTTTTACTGTTTTCGGATTAATTTCCAGTACTTTAACCTGTTTGCCAAAAAAAATATGATTCATTCAAAAAAATTTCCCTCGTATACTTATGACGGGGGAGCTGTGGCAAACACTTTTTTATTTATCATTTCCGGGTTAGTCTTGCTCATTTACGGTTTACGGCTTCTGCAATCCGGCCTTCTCGACTTATCCGGAAAGGGCTTGACATTGTCCTTTCGATCGATTTCAAGCAACCCGGCACGTGCATTATTTGCCGGTCTTGTCGCCAGTGCGCTGACACAAAGCAGCACCGCAATTTCGGTGATAACCATCGCCCTCACACACAGCGGCATCCTGAATCTAAAACAGGCCGTTGCCGTGATCCTCGGCGCCAACGTCGGGACCACCTTAACCGTGCAGTTTCTTGCCTTGAACCCCGGTCTTCTTGCGCTGCCGCTTTTTTCCGCCGGGATCATTCTCTCCTGCTCGCCTTTTAAAACTCTGGGCCGGATAACGGCGGGAATCGGAGCGGTTTTTCTGGGACTCGACTTGTTGAACCGGGCCTTGGTGCCGCTGCAACGCGAGCCATGGTTCACCACCGGCCTGTCATATGCCGGCAACAATCACTTACTGGCGGTCGGCATTGCTACGATCTTAAGCGCCTTCTTGCATTCTTCGAGTGCGGCTACCGGCATAGTCATTGCGTTGTATGCCCAGGGTACGATAAACCTCGATGCTGCCGTAGCCCTGGTGCTAGGCAATAATATAGGCACATGCTTTACCGCGCTGGTCGCTTCGTTGACCAGTTCGGCCGCCGGGCGGCGTGTAGCGCTGGCCCACCTTTTGATAAACGTAATAGGGGCAGTAGTATGTCTGCCCCTAATCCACCCTTTCAGTACGTTCATTACCGCTACCGCGATCGACCCCGGCCGTCGTGTAGCCAACGCCCACACCATCTATAACATCCTTAGCAGCCTGATGATCTTCCCCTTCTGCGGCCCTCTCGCCTGCCTGCTCAACAGGCTTGTACCCGGCAGCCTAATCCAGACAAGCCGGAACCAAAATCTTTTACCACAGAGGCACAGAGTTCACAGAGAATAGAAATATAATGACTAAACTATATACCTCTTAGTCCCCCTCCGTGTGCTCTGTGTCTCTGTGGTTAATCTTTCTTGCCATTCCGCGCAGATCTTGCCCTAAAATCTGCGGTATGACCGCGTACGCCGCCTATTAACCCACACCGTCAACAGCTTTAAAACGATAAGCATTCCAACCGCCGCAAGGATACCGCGGTAAACCACAGGCCAGACCGAACGTTTGGCGACGGAATTCCCGGCAACAACACTTACGCGGCCTATCTCTCCCTGTTCCCCGGCAACAATAAGGGTCCCGAGGCAATCGCCCTGGTTTACCGGGGCTTCCACAGGCCGTAATTCGAGACGCCACCGGGGAAGTTCGACCGGGTCGTCGCCGGCGGGAAGGTTTTGCCAGAGGGAGCGCGCCGTTTTGCCGCGAACCGTCGCAACCCCTTTCATTACCGGAAAAGTGCCGATGACATCCCCCGCCTTGACCAACTCCACCAGACGGTAAGCCGAAAATCCGTAATCCAGCAGGGCCGCGGCTTCGTCCCAAATGCTCATTCCGCTCCCAAGAGTCACCGCGATTATTTCACGATCGCCGCGCCGGGCCGCAGAAACCAAACACTGGCCCGCCTGCGTGGTATAACCGGTTTTTACGCCGATTGCACCCTCGTACCGCCATAGAAGCTTGTTGTGATTTATCAGAAGGGTAAGACCGTCCGGGGCCTGGCGTTCAATATTTTTGGTCTTTGTCGCCACCATCTCTTTAAACAACCGGTTTCCCATCGCCACCCTGGTTATTCTGGCCAGATCGAGGGCTGTGGTGTAATGGTTTTCGTCAGGCAAACCGTGGGGGTTGTTAAAATGTGAGTCCGTGGCCCCACAAGCCTTGGCGGTACGGTTCATCATTTCCACGAACCCTTCCTCCGAACCGCCTACCTTTTCCGCAAGCGCCACCGCAACATCATTTGCTGAGTTCAATAGAAGGGCGTAAAGAGCGTCGCTGACCGCAAGCTCCTCTCCTTCCTTCAGCCAGATGGCCGATCCCTCGGTGTTGACCACCTTCCCCGTTGCCTTTATCCGGTCGTCAAGCCGGGCGTTCTGCAGTACCACCAGTGCGGTAAGTATTTTCGTCGTGCTTGCGGGGTACATCCTTTTGGAGGGCTCTTTGGCATAAAGCACCTGACCGGTTTTTACATCCATAACCACCGCGGCCTGCGCGGAAACCACAGGCCCTGTATCCCGGGGCGCCTGGCCCGCAACCGTCTCCGCACCCGCATACCCGGGAAAAATGCAGGATGTTGAAAAGAGCATGGTAAGTATCAAAAATACTAATCGCAATGCTTTTCCCCCTTGTACCCCTTTAGGAACCGCTATGCTTTCTTAGGATAAGAGTTCAAATCTCCGAAAATACTATACCAGAAAAATTTAATGTAACGAAAGCCCGTACAGAAAAAGGAGATAATTTTTTGCAGTTCAAAGACTTGGAGTTTGCCGATCTTTCTACGGAACAAATTCAGGCTCTCAAAGAGTTTGAAAAGAAAATCACCGCGAATAATGCCGGACGGAAGATATACCTTTTAGCCGTAACCGACGGGTAACTATTCAGGCACTCCGTTGGGCGGCAATGTAAAATAGGCTGAATAGTTACACCGCCGGATTGAGGCAATAAGCATCTCTAAAAATAACGACTAAGGGTTTCCCAGAAACCGGAGTTCTCAAACCCAAGGCGCCAGATTCCGATTCCCGCAAGGTCATATTTTTTCGCCAGATCGAGCTTCGGCTTCAGACTGTACTGGTTTTCGAACCAGACCTCATGATCCAGCCCTGCTTCCCGGTAACGAAGATAAGGGGTAGCGGAGGCGCTGTCCCATACGACTTTGTCTTTCCCGTACTTATTAAGGAGGCGGTCCACCTCATTCCAGCGTATAACTTTCGCTCCTTGTGACGACCAGTCATAACCGTAGGTGGGTATGCCAAGGAGAAGCTTTTGTCTTTGAACGCAGCTAACGGCATGTTCTATAACTTTCGCCACCCAGGAAAGCGAGGCTATCGGGCCGGGCGCGCCGCCGAACCAGTGTTCGTCGTAAGTCATGAGTACCATATAATCACATGTCCTGCCGATCGCTTCATAATCAAATGCTCCGCTCCATGAGTTTTGTGTGTCATTCGTGGTTTTGGCCGGCACGGCAACCGTGAGTAAATAACCACCCGGTTTTAAGGCGTCGGAAAGCCTCTTTAAGAATTCGCTGTAAAGGTTTCTGTCAACCGGCGGAATGTTTTCGAAATCCATGTTAACGCCGCTCAAACCGTTTGTTTTAACCAGTTGAACAATAATGCCTATAAACTTGTCCCAGCCCTGGCGGTCATTAAGCAGGTTGTGGACGAGATCCCGGTCAAAACCGTTCCGGTAATTATGGACCACCAAAAAACTTTTGGCGCCGAGATCTCTGGTTATTTTAAGCCCGTTACCCGGCAGAACACCGCTGAAATCATACCCGTCGTCCAACTCGAGAGCGAAGAACGCTACCGCGTTAAGGGATTGACCGAAGGCGAGGAGAGAGTTGTATGCCGCAGTGTCGCCCGGGTAATCAACAGGATAATAACCTAAAACCATTTTCCCCCCGGAACCTGTGGTAATAAAAACCGTTCGCGTTACGGAATCCCAATCAACTTTTGCTCCAAAGGCCTGGCTGACAAACCTGGCCGGTACCATCGTCACGTTATTTACGATCATAGGGGGTTGGGACAGCGATACCTGCACCCCGTTCTTGGTCGCTGATTGGCCGCCTACCTGTAAAACGACCGTGGTATCGCCCTTGGCCGCCGTTATGGTTTTTGTTTCTCCTGCCCAACTCACCTGCGCCCCGAGTGCCTCAAAGATCCCGCGAAGCGGGACAAGCGTGGCGCCGTTCATTATAATAGGCGGCTGGGAATATTTTTGTAATTGGCCGTTGATTTTAACGGTTGCGGTCTGGACGGGCGGCGGGCAAATCACAACCCATTCACTGTGCGTTACCACACCATCGGCGGGAAAGCCCAACGCACGTTCAAAACGGGTGACGGCGTTATAAGTTGACTGACCGAATACTCCATCCGCTTTAGTGGTAAGATAACCAAGCTTTTTAAGCTGGCTTTGCAGGTAGGTTACATCCGGGCCACGATCGCCTACAGAAAGGTTTCGGGTGAATTGAGCAGCCTTGGATTCTGATGGATCAACAATGGCCAGTAAAACGAAAAACAGGCTGGTTATTAGAACCTTGCTCCATTTTCCTCGCATTATCTTCCTCCGTCTATGCCCAATTGCTGCCTTGTCCCTATAGTACCAGGGGGAAATAAACAAAACCAGAGCTTACTTTATGGAAAAACGGCCGTAAACTGGTACCCCCTGACCTAGACAAGCCGGGACCACCCAGCACTCAACGGCATGTTTTAACTTCCTTGCATCGTTATATACAATGCGGCTTAGAACGTCTCGTCCTTAAGATCAGCAAGTTGAGTGCTGGGTCACCACAGAGGCACAGAGTTCACAGAGAACAGAAATATAAAAATGGTATCCATTCGGGACTAAAATCCAATAGCCTGAAGCCAGAATACATAGAAAACCATGAATTACTTGCTTTCCATTAAAATTCTCAGCTTCGTGTCCTTCGTACCCTTCGTTAAAAACCGTCTATTTTGATTTTCATGATGGTAACCCAATCTCCGTCTTTTCCCTCTCTGTGTTCTCTGTGTCTCTGTGGTTAATTGCTTTCTTGCCGTTGTGCACAAATAGGTTCTATTGACGCCCACGCATACACATACAAGAAAAAAGCGCGGGGAACCTTTCCCGCACTTTTAAACAATCTTATGGCTGAAACAGAAATCCTACAGTTTGGCAGGCTTTTCGTTTATCGACACCGATACCCGGACCATCTTGCCGTTGCGCCAGACAAGGATATCCACTTTAGAGCCCACCTTCTGCTCCGTAATAACCGAAACCAGATCATCGGGGGTTTTTATCTTCTTATTGGCTATCTCCAGAACCACATCTCCCCTGCTGATACCGGAGCGCTCAGCCGGACTGCCGGCAACAACACCCACCACCAGCGCTCCTTCGGTTTTAGAAAGCCCGAGGTAATCGGCCCATTGTTTGTCCACTGACTGCACCTGAACTCCCAGCCAGGGACGAACCACCTTCCCCTTATTCATTAAATCGCTGAGTATGGACTTAACGGTATTTGAAGGTATGGCGAAACCAATGCCCTGCGCCTGCACATTTACGGCGGTGTTTATGCCGATCACTTCGCCGTCGAGGTTCAATAGCGGCCCGCCGCTGTTACCCGGATTGATCGAAGCATCCGTTTGCAGAAGGTTTTTATAATGCCGGTCTTCGATGTCTATCGGCCGGCCCTTGGCACTTATTACCCCCACGGTAACCGTGTGATCTAAACCATAAGGGTTACCGATTGCAATAACCCAGTCGCCTACCTTCATCTTTTCCGCGTCACCCAGTTTTAAGTACGGCAACTTCTTGTCGGCCTCGATCTTTACAACCGCAAGGTCGAGATCGTAGTCAGACCCAACCAGGCGCGCTTTGAACGGCTTGGAATACCCTGCAACGGTAACCTGTATTTCACTTGCGTTTTCCACAACATGCTCATTGGTCAGGACGTAACCGTCCTCGGAAATGATAAACCCGGAGCCTAACGATGGCCGGTACTCCTGCTGCCGCGGCGACATTCCCCCGAAAAACTGACGGAAGAAGGGATCGTTGTAAAACGGGTCCAGTTGGGAGCCGCCTACCGTAGTCAGCGTATCAATCTTCACCACCGCCGACCCGGTGCGTTCGACAATCCCCGCGATGGCGCCGGAATTACCCCCGGGAAATTCCGCCTGCGCGACCGCGCTGCCGGCGCCTCCGGGCCTTGACCCCTGGGACAAGTCCTGGGTAAAGAAACACCCTCCCGCAAAACATGCGCCGGCCACGAAAGCCATTATTGCAACCGACACAATCCAACGCTGCAATCTCATGAGTTATAAACCTCCTATCTCAACAAACCTATGCTCCTTACAATTGGTCGTTTCATACCATAATTACCCACCATGCCGCACCTTTCCGCTCTCCAGTCTTACGTTTATATCCGCCCGAATAACACATTCTCAAAGTAATTATAATCCTTGTCAAAGCGTTATCAATCCTGTTCACAAAAAATTAACAAATAACATAGTGGAAGACATGGAACAGCACGACAGTACCGGTCGATTAGTATTCGACAACTTTGTGGGGGTGTTTTTGATATAAGGGGGTGTTTTCGATACTTATTCTACAAACCCTGATTCTACCTCGCGGGCGATCGTTGCCTTGAGTTCCTTTTCGTCCAAGACCTCCGCCACCACGATGTCTCTGTTTTCCCAGAGCTCTATATCGTACGGCTCGATCCCGCTGCCGTTGCTATCGAGAAAAACCCTGACGCGTGGGTATATGGACAGGCCCCGCTTAGTTTCAGCCACTACGCCGATTTGCCCCGAAGAAAGCCGTACCGTCGTGCCGAGAGGGTATGCGGCGATGTTCTGAAGGAACGCTTCTACAATCTGATAATCGAAAAGGAAGTTTCCCGAGCCGGACAGGAGCTCGTAGGCCTCATGTATCGGGTAGGCCTTCCGGTACACACGGTCGGAGGTTAACGCATCGAAAACGTCGGCAATACCACAGATAACCGCAAAATCGTGTATCTCCTTTTTCTTTATACCACGCGGATATCCCTGCCCCTGATAGCGCTCGTGGTGCTCGTGAGCGATGTGTGCCGAATCTGTGCTGACTCCGGGCATGTTCAGCAGCATCTTGTAGCCGAATACGGGATGCTCGCGAATGATTTCGAATTCTTCCTGGGTCAGCTTTCCCGGCTTGGTCAGGATCTGATCCGGTATTTTTGCCTTGCCGATGTCGTGGAGCAAAGCGCCGATGCCGAGCGCCAGGAGTTCTGCGCGGTCGTACCCCATGGTAATTCCGGTAAGCAAAGAAAGCACGCAAACGTTAACGGAATGACCGAAGGTATAATCGTCAATTGCACGGATATCCACGAGGTTAACCATCAACCCCGGGTTGCCGAATAACTGATCGATTATCTGTTCGACTGTTCTCGTTATGTCCGCCAACCTGATGATTGCGCAGCCACACCCGGATACAGACGTCTCATGTAAAAGCTCCCTCACCTGGCGTTTCGCCTTCTCGCGCACTTCGCCGGTAATTACGTCTACTATCTCAACGTTGCTTAGAAAATCGTTCTCAACATAAATTGAAGGGATTCCCGCCATCCTCAGCCTGGCAATAAGTTTCTCCGTTAAAAGAGTTCCCTTGTTTATCAATAACTGACCTAACGAGTTGTAGAGTACCTGTCCTACCCGCATTCCCGGCTGAAGCAGGTTGATGGGAATCTTTCGCAATTTGAACCCTCCAATAACGGTAGTTTTCTAATATACCAATCTTATTCTAGGGGTGGATAAAATTAGCACAGACTTCGACATGCCTCAACAATATCCTTCTTTAGTAGACAATATTTTTAAATTTATTTCAATAAGATTTTTTTTACCTTGCCCTGCCAACTAAAATACGTTTAAATTATTGGAGATGCCGGACGGCTTCAATCAATGGAAATGCTATTATTAAAACACGTTCTGCGTTAATGACTCGTTGGGTCACAACTTCGGGGTCCGTTCTGCGTTCTACGTTAGGAAACATGAGGCAAGGTACAAAGAGCAGGTTCATTTTCATTCCTCGTTGTGCCCAGCACTCAGACCAACATCTGTAATTGTTAACAGACGACACCGAAAAACTAAAACCGTGGTGTCGCACTATCAGTACCAAATGCCTTTTGAGTGCCGGGTATGGGCGACTCCCTTAAAATCCGCTTGACCGGAGGACAAAATGCTCCACTACCAAATTTACCTTGCTGTCGTAATCTTCATCGCAACCTATATTCTAATCGTTTCCGAAAGGATTCACCGTACCGTAGCCGCTTTTGTAGGTGCGGCGATCATCATCCTGGCCGGAATCATACCCTCGGACAAGGCGGCAGGGTTTATTGACTGGAACACCATCGGACTTCTAGTCGGAATGATGATCATTGTCGGCGTGACCCGCGAGACCGGGATTTTTGAATTTCTTGCCATAAGAGCCGCCCAGGCCGCCAAGGGGCATCCTCTGGCCATCCTATCCTCCCTCGCGTTTGTCACCGCTTTTGTTTCCGCTTTTCTTGACAACGTTACCACCGTGCTGCTCATCGTGCCGGTGACATTTGCCATCGCCAGGAAGCTGGACCTGAACCCCATGCCCTTTCTCGTTGCCGAAATCATCGCCTCCAACGTGGGCGGAACGGCCACACTGATCGGTGATCCGCCCAACATCATGATCGGAAGCGCAACCCGTCTCGGATTTATGGATTTTATCGTAAATCTTGCACCCGTGGTCATCCTCATACAGATTGTTACCGTTTTTCTCCTTGAACTAATCTATCGGAAAGATTTGTACATCTCTTTAGACCGGCGCAACCGAATTTTCGAGTTTGACGCCCGGGCGGAAATCAAGGATTACCACCTGCTGCGCAAGTCCCTGATCGTCCTCGGACTTGTTATAGCGGGATTCTTACTCCACCAGTACCTGCATATCGAGTCGATGGTGGTCGCGTTAAGCGGGGCCGCACTCCTTCTGCTGGTTACCCGGACCGACCCCGAACGCCCCTTAAACGCGGTTGAATGGCCTGTAATTTTCTTCTTCATCGGGTTGTTTCTGTTGGTCGGCGCCCTCGAGAGAGTGGGGGTGATTTCCCTGCTCGCCAGGTTAAGCCTTGAAGCCACACACAGTGCCACAATAATGAGCGGGATGCTGATCCTGTGGCTTTCCGCCCTGTCCTCAGCTTTCATTGACAACATTCCTTTCGTGGCCACCATGATTCCCTTAATAAAAGAAATGGGCCGCCTTGGGCACATTCAGAACCTGAACTTTCTCTGGTGGTGCCTTTCACTCGGAGCCTGCCTCGGAGGGAACGGCACCATCATCGGCGCCTCGGCAAACGTGGTTGTCGCCGGTATAGCCGAAAAACGAGGCCTTTTGATTTCTTTTATCGGTTACATGAAGGTGGCTTTTCCATTGATGCTTGTTTCGATAGTAATCTCCTCCGGTTATATGTTTTTGTGGGCGTTCCTGCCCACAATACTCGCTGCTGCAATCACTCTATCGGCGGCAATAATCCTATATCTGATCCTTCTTTTAAGCCGTAGAAGCACCATCGAACCCGGGGATAAAGATGCTGATACCCATTGACAGAGGACTTGCAGCAGCGGTAGGCTAATGATGAAAGAAAGGAGGAAGAGCATTTGCAGTTCCCCAGCAACGCCACGGATGAATCTCGCTTCAAGGCGCTTAATCCCGAGGACCGTTTCACCTTTGAGTGCAGCGAAAAATGTATGGGAAAATGCTGCCGGTTAATAACCATTCTCCTCGATCCCTGGGATATGGAAGCCATTGCGCGTCACGTCAACATCAGCGGTCCCGACTTTCTGGACATCTTCTGCAGGTATGAATTCGGCACATTCTCGCACTGGCCCTTTGCCTGGCTGAAGCAGGCGGAAACCGGAAATTGCGCCTTTCTTCTCGAAGACGGGCGCTGCAGCATATATCCCGTCCGGCCGCGCAACTGCCGCATCTATCCGATAGGACGCGCCGTCCGGTTTGAGGACGTCGAAGGAACACTCCGCATGCGTGAGAAGCTGTTTATGATTGAAAAGGCGGACCACTGCCTGGGACATGAAGGAAGCCGTGCCTGGACGGTGAAGGAATGGCTTGAGGACTCCGGCGCTGAGAAATACTTTGAGCTGTCGGACGCCTACCTTTCACTCGTAGACTACGCCACCAGGGAGTTAAACAGCACCGCCTGGCTTACTTCGAAAACGGCACGTTTGCTCATGCCGCTTCTTTTCATGCCGGACACCCTCCGTACAAAATTGAATATCAGCGAAGAATCGGTGGACCACGAGACGTTTTACCGCCGTCGCCTTAACGCCGCCCGTATGATCCTGACTGAAATGGCAGCCTCTTTCGATTTCGGCCCTCTTGCCGGAACCACCGTCAATGAAGATACTTCGATTGCCGATCGCATCCGGCAGTTGATCCTCATTGATTGAATGATTATTTTGAACCTGATGCCCGGCGTTTCCACACCCATGCTTCAACCTGATTACTGGATAAATAAAATACCTGACCCTGACAAAGTCATAATGACTCCTTTGGAAATCAGTGACTTTAACAAAGAAATAATCAATACACTTCCGGGAAAGGTATATAACCTTTCCGACTACCAGGTCTCTATTTCAAGAAGCCGGTTGACCAGCCTTATTCAAAAACCCTTTCCCACCGGTCCGGTGTATATCAAGGGCGGACAGGTTGCGCACGAGTATTACGGCACGCTGAAAAACCTGATGAACCTATCCGGTATTAAAGATGATAACAGGATCGAATACGCATTTACCGTCAGAAGAACAAACATCAGAACTTTTCCGACTACCGATGCGGTCAGTGAGGAACCTGATGACCGCGAAGACGACGTTTTTCAGGAAACGGCCGTACTGCCGGCCGAACCAGTCATAATTCTGCACCGGAGCTCAGATGATCAATGGTGTTTTGTCCAAACGTACAACTACCGGGGATGGGTCTCCGCAAACGATGTCGCGGTCGGTACAGACAGAGGCGTCTGGCTCGATTACCGGCAGGCAAAAGAGTTCCTGGTGGTAACCGGAAGCAGGGTCAGGCTTAACCAAAATCCGTATTCGCC
Source organism: Bacillota bacterium (assembly GCA_040755195.1). Classification (GTDB taxonomy): domain Bacteria; phylum Bacillota; class Desulfotomaculia; order Desulfotomaculales; family Ammonificaceae; genus SURF-55. The sequence continues at coordinate 8,386 of JBFMBL010000041.1, read as the reverse complement.
CGAACTATCGGAACTCGAATTCGGAATGGGAAGTAAAATCCCGCTGGCCGATCCCGCCGAAGTCCCATCATTGATTGACGGGCAGTCGCCTTCCGGAAACTACGTGGTTAAGCTTCCGGTCCGCGATCAGGATGGAAGACTGAGTTTTAAAATGGCGCTCCTGCCCGCATCCAGCGACGTATCGGAAGGTTATCTGCCCTACACGCGGGCGAATATCATCCGGCAGGCGTTCAAAATGCAGGGCGAACGCTACGGCTGGGGCGGGATGCTGAACGGCCGCGACTGTTCCTCCCTGATCATGGATCTTTACCGCACTTTCGGTTTCAACCTGCCCCGCAACGCCGGTGAACAGGAAGTTACCGCGGGCAAAACCTTTCGCTTCGATGGAAGCATCGCAAACCGGCAGGCGCTTCTCCGCAAGCTCAGTCCGGGAGCAGCGCTGTACTTCCCGGGCCATGTCATGCTCTACCTCGGCGAGGATAAGGGCCGGTTTTATGTTATCAGCAGCCTCGGATCCTATGCCCGGTTCAAAGAAGGAGAGCCGAAACCCAAGGTTATCCGGGTCCGCGGTGTGGTGGTCAACGATTTAACAATTACCCGGAAGAACGGGAAACAATGGATCGAACAGCTTACAACAGGGAAACAATTTGAAAAGGCTTAAACGCGGCGGACGGTGCCTCGGTTTAACCGCAGGCTATGACCGGTGCGTGAAGTGATCCCCAGGACGATCAACAGAAACAGTCCGGGCAGCAGGTAGTTCTTAAAAGGCGTACCTTCAAGAAAACTCAAAGGCATTTTCAACAAGCCGCCGGTCGGGTCGGCTGTGAGACTAATACCACCGGCGAGCCCGCTGACAGCCAGAAATACCATGAAAAACAATAAAATATAAAAAACCGCAGGTTTGCGTTTCAGGAGCGTGCCCATTGTCTGAACCTCCATCCCGAAATCTTCGTTGAGCATATTATGGACCTTGCTGTGTTGAAGCGGTACTCTTCCCCGAAGCGGTCGAGCATCATTTTTCCCTCGCACGGCACCCGGCCCGACTTTCTACCTGCTGAACAGCCAAACCAGTAGACCGGCAACCCCGAAACCATACAGCCAGCCGCCGAACACCTGCGCCGCCGAATGATGCCGCACCATTATGCGAGAGAGGCCGACAATGATACCTAATACACTTATCGCCAACACCTCAACCGTGCGCATGGCAGCTCATCAAAGCCACGGTCAATAACGCGAAAACGGCGGGATGGAGTACGTATGAAAGCGCATCCGCTATGCGGTACAAGTCTTCCCCACCTTTTTACGATGTTACTCCATTGTATTCCTCCTGATGGAATATGCCATTTTTCTCAGAATCCCGCGCTCCAGTCTGGAAATACGCTGCCAAGAAACCCTGACGGGAAGAGGTTCCGGCTTGAGTCATAAGTCCCGCCGGACCGGTATAGGAATCAGAGGGGGATTAAACGTTGAAGAAAAGGAGTGCTCCTGTTTGAACGGACTCGGACAACGGCTGGTGATTATTTTCTTTACGGCCGGAGGAGTGCTCCTCGGCGCGGCTCTGGCAGGAGCGCTGGGCGCCGCCCTGACCGGCCAGCCGTCTATCAGCACCATGCTGCGTCTTGCCCGTGAGGTGAAGATCTGGGCTATTGTCGCGGCCATCGGAGGGTCTTTTTCCACCTTTGAAATCTTTGAGTCCGGCCTTTTCCGGGGCGAGATAACAGCCGTTGTCCGGCAGCTTCTCTACGTCCTGGCCAGCCTGGCCGGAGCCCAGGCGGGCTATTACCTTATCATGACGCTGGGCGGCGGAAACGAATGAAGCGCCCGCTCGCACGCTGCCTGGCCTGCTTCACCCTCGGGGTTCTGGCCGGAGCGATGGCGATGGCCCTTATGCTCGGGCACGACGTGGAACGTCTGACTTACAGGGTATTGACCCAGCAGGAAGAACTCGACGAGGCCACCCAGGAGCTTGAAAAGCTGAAGGCCAGCCTGGAAGAAGCGCGGCAAAAGCGCTACGTTCAGGGTTTTGACATTAAAATCACCCTTGAGGGCAATCTTACTGCAATTGAAGAGCAGGGAATCCGGCTTGAACTGAAAAAAGAGATTGAAAAACGTCTGAAGCCCCTCATGGAGCACGAGCTTTCCACCCTTAATCACTGGCTGATTCCGGGAATGATCAACGATCGCATAGCCGTTGTAGACGGCAGGCAGTTCGAACTGCACATAGAGACGGTCGTGGTGGATGAAATCCTGGCCGTCGCCGTCCGGGCCAGTTTCAAGGAGTCAAGTGCGAAACCGGTTACCCTCTACGTTTACTGAATTCTAGAACCGGTCTCTTCTGCTGCCGGGTCTTGTAACTCCCGGTGTGTTATCTTGCCGCTATAAGCGTCAACGGTGAAAAAATCAAACGTTACCAGATGGTCGCCCATATCCTCGGCCACACGTATGACATAATACGGACTGTCCTTTGTCGGACGCTCCTCGACCATAAAACGGGGCGTGGACTTTATTCTCGTTAACCACCGGGCCACGTCGCCGGACCGGCATACGACTTCAAGCGCCTGATCCTCGGAAACATACCCGCGATGTTCATTAAGGCTCTCTTTTTCTCCCGGAACGTTGCCGCTGCGGTTTTCCTTCTCTTCCGAAGCATAACCGCTCTGTCTCTCTTTAACCCGGTCCTCGGGGGCACTGCCGGAATTCAGGCAGCCCCCGGCGGAGAAAAGAAGCGCCAACAGCACTAATAAAACCAGGCGCTCTCTTAAGCTAAACATAGGCCATTTCAATCTGTTTCTATTTGGGTTCGAGAAGACCAAGCCTGTCCAGAATAACCGCCAGCTCTTCCCTCGTCACCGGTTTGTGGGGACTGAAACCCCTCTCATCGCCTTTGATTACGCCTCTTGCCTTCGCTTTTTCAACAGAAGGCACCGCCCAGGGAGATGGCGTTTGATCCTTTTCCTCCAGCTCGTCGGCCATTTTCTTCACCCTTTCCTCGAGATTCCACTGTTTCATCAGTGATATCAACGCCTCGGCGTATTGGGGATCCGTGGCGTACCCGCACCGCTGCAAGGCTCTGGCATACTCGGCGGGGTTGTCTTTTTCGGCAACCGCCGGCGCATACCTTCGGTTGTTCATGATCAGCCTCATATAATCCTCGAAAGACTCCTGGTAGTTGTGATATGCGCGGAAATTGGCGTCGACCGTAACCCTTTTCCCGTCATAGTACTCAAAAGTCTTCGCCAGTACGCTTCCTGCCGGTCCCGTACCCTTGATGTTAAAAAGATTTTTTGAGTCCTTGCCGGTGTTTTTATCTTTTGTGACGTACTTCCCGTAACCGGTTTCCTGAATCGCCTGAGCGACGATCACTGCCCCCGGCAGCCCCGTGCTGATCTGGGCGGCTGCAGCGGCAGGCAAAATGGATTCGATAAACTCCTTTGGGCCACTCATTCAGTACCGCTCCCTTTTCCCCTGAAGATATGACAAGGAATAACTCCTTTAACAAGGAAGTCTAAGTCCTCCGTCAGTCACCTCCTTGCCTCATATCTTTTTCACCCGTTGCCGCAGAGCTTGTGATCGCGTTTAAAACAGGATTTCTGATTTGTGGGGTTAGTGAAATTTCGAGGCTAAATAAGTATTTCTTCAAGGATTGGATGAATTCCTGGCAGCCGCGACTAATTTTTGCACTTCTTCAAGTTAAGCGTCTAACACCGCGAGGCATCCCTTATTAGCGGCTCTTCCTTTTAGTGCCTCTCCTTCTCTGCTTTCGTGCTTGGCCCTTCTTCTCCTTTCGGTGAGCGATCAGTTCGAACTTCTCGCCATATTGGGCGATGACTTGGCGGCGCAACTCCTCACGTTTCGAAGGATCTACCGTATATGCGGTTATCGAATAATCCCAATCACGCTGGCGGATCAGGTCACGCTCCAGTTTAGCGGCACATTCGGCACAGAGATCAAGATCATTCACAGGAAGGAACTGATCGCAGCCCAGGCACTCACGTTCAATAGATTCAAAGAAGTCAACACCACCAAAGTCAAAAATCGCTTCAGTAAGCTGGCTTTGTCCCAGTTCGGTCAACCATACATCATCGATCGTGAGCTCGCCACAAGTCGGACAAAGCGGCATCTTCTCGAAGTGGGGTCTCTCCGAATCTTCAGGCAGAGTGACCGAACCGACATCGCTGTTAAAAAAGCGGTGGCACCTTTTACACTCAAAGTTGATTATCATGTTACCTCTCGTTGGCTTCAACCGTTAATATTTATTCAATTCCGAGCTTTAAGGTACTTTATGGAATTCCTGTTCGCGGGCTATATGGGATATGCATGTAAGCCGGCTTTCATTGCACCTTCGATGGTACCATCAACGAGATCTCTGCCCGGAAAAAACCACTCCTCAGGGTCGTATGTTTCGGTACTCCACTTATAAAGCGCGAATTTCCAATTATTCATCTCTCCAGCGTAAGCGAGACGACATATAGGACCCAAACGACCATAGTCGCACCGGTGTAAATAGCAGTGCTTCCCCTTGAACCGAGCTTCGTAATATCAGTCATTTCTGCGAAAGGTGTTCTTGTTCAACCGTTCGACAATGGCTTCAACCTTTTCCTTTATTTCCTGTGGAATTGTTGAATGCTTCATAATCAATACCTCACCCCAATCTGCAGCGTTATAAACAACTTGACCGGTAGAAAGAAACCCTTACGTTTTTGATGTACTCAAAGCGAATTTTTCTTAATATCTTACCTCTGACATCCTGCATCTGACTTCTGAAATAGCCGGGCGCAGTTTTGCAGCGGCCTCCTATGAGAGTGTTGCAAAATGGGTGAACCCCTTTAATTACACCACCTTACGCCCGGCTGATTCGCATCACGGGCTTGATGGTGTCGCCGCGGTTGGCATCGGCGATGGCCTCGTTGATCTCGCTGAAGTCATAGAACTTCAAGAGGCGGTCAAAGGGAAACCGCCCTGCCCGGTACAGCGTGATCAGTTTAGGGATAAAGCGCTGTGGCACAGCGTCGCCCTGGATTACACTGAGGGTTTTCCGCCCTTCCGGCAGAGAATCTGTGCCGCTCGCGCCGGTAAGGAGCGCCACGATGCCATGCGGATTCAACACGTCAATAGCGAGTTGGTGCATGTTCAGGTCGCCGGTGATTTCCAGCACGTAATCAACACCACTGCCGGTGATACCGGTGATGCGGGAGGCGACCTCATCATGACGATTGTCAACGGCGTGGGTGGCACCCAACTCCAAGGCGAGTTCGAGCCGCACGGGGTTAATGTCGACGGCGATGATCGGGTTTGCTCCGACGATGCGAGCCGCCATGACCGCCGCCAGGCCGACCGCTCCTGTACCGAAGACGGCGATGCTTGCCCCCTCCGGGACCCCTAACGAGTTCATTACGGTCCCGGCTCCGGTCTGCAGTCCGCAACCCAGCGGAGCCAGAACCTCCAGACGCAAGTCTTTGGGAACCTCGACGAGGTTGCGCTCGGTCGCCAGGGCATGGGTGGCGAACGAAGACTGACCGAAGAAGTGTCCCCTGACGCCGCTGCGCTGCAACGCATTGCTGCCGTCCAGGCGTTTGAAACCGAAGTTCGCCTCCCAGAAGTACTCGCAATCCGCGGGGCGTCCACTCCGGCATTGACGGCAACGGCCGCAGGATTGGTAGGAAAGCACGACATGATCGCCGCGCTTGATACTCTTCACGCTCTTGCCGACCTGCTCCACCACCCCCGCACCCTCGTGACCCAGAACCACCGGGTTGGCTGCCCCGTCCCAGTCGTCACAGAAGTCTATATCCGTACGGCAGATGCCCGCAGCAACGATGCGCACCAGGACTTCGTCGTCTCGCGGACCTTCCAGCTCGAGGGATTCGATCTTCAAAGGGGCACCTTTCTTGCGCAGAACCGCCGCCTGAATCTTGTGCACTTGCACGTCTGAATGGTGATTCAGTGGTTCAGTCTCCTTTCTGTTGTGGTGGAGTATGTGGTGGAGTATGGGGTCATGGTGGAGTATGGGGTCAGGTCTTGAAAAAGCAGTTTTATACTCTTACTCTTCTAGAAATCGCCTTGCTGACCGTAGTATAGTGAATTTTTAGGTGATCCGCAATCTCTTTGAGTGTATAGAGAGAAAGTTCTCCCGGTCATCATCAGCGAAAATTTTGTTCCGCGCGTTGCCACGGGATGTTATATGATAGACGGCCCCTGGGTATTCGACTCGTAACCGTCTGGCCATATGGCTACTTTAGCAGAGATTTCCTTATATTTCAAGACCTGACCCCACATGCACATGCTTCTTTTAGGAAACTTGTCATCAACGAGTGCTTAGGCATCCCTTGGGCTGTACCTCCAGGTAAAACAGTCATCCTGGACAAGGTTACGTACCTCACCGAAGGCAACCTTGCCGAAATTGAAAGACTTGCCTACCAGAACAAGGTACGGATCGTCTGGGAGGAAGGCGGCAAGAAGTGGGAGAAGGTCGTCAGTGTTACTCCGGAGAAATAATTTCAGCACATATTCCCCGAATTACATGAGGGGCCAAAGCCTTGATCCTGTAAACCGGTGGGGAGCCAACGTCCCCACCCGTGTTGGTATTTTAGCCAGCAGAATGGGCGTCCAGTAGTTGGTCGGTAGCCAGTTCATGCCCTTCTGGTCTTTCACATCCTCCTTTTGGGGACTTCCCGTGCTGAGTGCGGGAATTATTGGTTGTTATGCGTTGGGTATAGTGGTCTCCTAGCCGGCTTTGCTGTGACACCTCTAATTAGTGGGCGGCCTCTTTCGATAACCGTCTTCAACCTTTTTCTAACGGGGCAAACCAACCAACAAATAACAGCAATATACTGTAATAACAGTAGAAAAATACTACTTTTGGGATGATGACACCGGAGCCGTGCCGGGTTATACTGCGGTAAAAAATGGGGCCGCAGAGTTTTGGAGTGAGGAGGTGATGAATACCAAATAGAATGTGAAAAGAAGTTCCATAGCAGGAGGGTTAGTATTTATTTATGAATTTTGCATGTAAGGGAGGAATATTTAATGAAAAAATTTCTTGCAGCCCTGGTTACCCTTTGCTTATTATTAATGTTGGTGGCTCCGGCTGCATATGCTAGTTCGTTTGGCAAGAGTAATGTTAGTTCTTGGGATATTGAGCTCCAGCAGCAGAAAGAGACTGAACAACCATTAGCATTGGACGAGGCGATTAGAAAGTTGGAGTGATGCTTATTGGCCAAGTTCGGACCTTATCAGAAACGGGTCAAGGGCGGAAATATATGGGTCTTACTGGGCAAAAGCTTGGGGATGGGATTTATTATACTCCGTCTACAAGAGGAAACTATTCTGTAACAACCAATTTTTACGTTACAGGAGCCATCTATAGCGGCAGTTCATTAGCGGTAATAGTCAAAGTGACTGATACCACTACCGGTCAAACCGTAACAAGAACCATTTTTAGTCCCACCTCTGGGTACTTCGATGATCAATATGTTAATGCTACTGAGCGATTCTATCTATATGCTGGCCACAAGTATGCGTTTACGTTTGAGACAGAACTAACGCAAGTGCTCTCGTCTCTGCTATAGCAGCGATTTTTATACTCAAGAATTTGACGGAACACAGCGAGAGATTTATTTTTGGAGTATGAGTTTATCCATTTAGGGGTACATCTAATGGATTACAAGATTCTTTTAGGATTATTATTGCTAACAGGTTTAGTCTTTTATTTTCGCCAAGCGCATACTTCACAAAAAAACAAAAAGAGAATTGTAGACTTGTTAGTAATAGGTGTTGTACTTTGGGTGACCCCCAAATTAAGTACTCACATTAAAATGGACCCCTTCGAGATTGGCGGAATATTGATATTCGCTTACGGATGGGGAATTCTAATCATTGAAAAATTTTGGGAAGGATTAAAGGGAGAAGATTAGAAGAAGGACAATATTCCGCCTGACAGACTGAAAACAGTCCGAAAAAAGGACCACCTACTTTGAGCTTCACCTATTCTGCTTCTACTCAGCAAGCACAGCGCAAATTCATGGGAATCAGGAAAGTGATTTTAGGGTTAACTATTTATCGTATAACCAAAGGCTATAGACGGACGCAACTTCCATACTGAACATATTCGTAGCTTTATAAGTCACTATAGCGGGTGCGGATATTTTGTGCGGAGAAAGCGCTTACCTTTCGCCTGGGGTGAACCGAAAAAGGGATTGCCTCCGGAACGGTCAGGCTCTACGATGGATTAAGGAAGGGTGACCCGTGACCGCCGGCCTACTTTTTGAACGGGAAGTGAGGCTGGCGGTTCTGTGGGGCGCTCCAGCACCAGAGAAAGGTGGTTTGCTGGTATCGTGTGGAAACGGGGAACTGTTATCGGCTTCCTGGCGGTTATAGCCGCGGCTTT
>JBFMBL010000040.1:21123-25504 GCA_040755195.1 Bacillota bacterium | reverse complement strand
CGGGCTGCCAAGCCCAGTGTAAGGCCGCATAGGATGTTGCTCAGGTAGTGAATGCCCGCAAGGAAAGGCCCCAGGTTTGCGTTCTGATACATACCCACGGATACGGCCACCAGGATAAAAACGGGACTTGCGTTGTTGGTAAAGGCGGCCAAACGGCCGGCTTCTGAGGGCGACAGCATTTTTTGTGAGCTCAGGCGGGCGGCCATGGCTGCTCCCATTGGGTATCCGGAGGTATAGCCAACGGCAAAGGCAAAGGCAGCGCTGCCCGGAAGCCTGAAAATCTTCTGGGTCAAAGGCTCCAGAAGCGCCCCCGAAAACTGTATCACCCCGAGGGCGAGCAGAATTTCGGTGATTATAAAAAACGGCAACAGCGAAGGGAAAACAATCTGCCACCAGATGCCGAGACCGGCGGTCGCCCCGCGGAATATCGCAGCCGGGTGGGTAATCGTCAAGAAGAAAAAAGCGGTTATCAACACAGCCAGCAGGGTTTTCCTGAGGTTGGGGCGCACAGTCTTCACCTCGTTATCTTTTATGACGGCACGGAGGAGCTTTATACTTTGAGGGAACTATAAACAAAAACAGAAGTTACATGGTTTTAACGCCGGAGAAAGGCGAGATTGCTTTATTACGGGGCCCAATTTTTCATTGTTTCCTTGACAGTGGAAGGATAGGCTATTATAATCAGGACTTGATTTGGGGTGGGGATTTGTTTACCATAAGTGTGGCAAGGTTAAAAAAGGCGCCGGCCGAACAGCGACGGTATCACCTGGAAGGTGCAATTGAAACGTTTGCAGGTCCGGACGGAAGGCCGGTACCGGCGGAAAAGCCGGTAGAACTTGACCTTGTTGTTACCAACGCAGGTGATTTTTTATGGGCTGTCGGTGTAGTCTCGGCTGCCGTGCGTCTAACCTGCAGCCGGTGCCTTAAGGAATACTCCGAGATAATAGAAGGGCGTTTTGAAGAGAAGTATCGCCTGCATGGCGACGCAGAAGACTATCTGGGCAAGGAGATACCTGCGGCGGCGGACGAGATGGATTTTTCGGATCAGGTACGGGACAGCCTTATTCTCTCCTTGCCGATGAAGCCTCTTTGCGCCGTGAGTTGCTTGGGGTTATGCCCGAATTGCGGCAAGGACCTCAATACCGGCGCATGTGATTGTCGGGGGGAAGACGGAGACCCAAGGTTTTCCGTTTTATCAAAGTTTTTAATGCAAACAGAAGGAGGTGGCGGTGATGGGAGTACCGAAAAGTAGGACTTCCAAGCAGCGCCGACGCTTGCGCCGGGGCCAGATGAAGATTGCGGTTCCAGGTCTTGTTCCTTGCCCGCAATGCAAAGCCTTGAAAAGGCCGCACGGTGTTTGTCCCAATTGTGGACAGTACAAAGGACGGCAGGTCCTTGGTAAAGAAGAGGCAAAATAGTAAATATTTCGATGGGTTTTGGTATTTTGCCAGGACCTATTTTTTATGGCGTAAAAACGTTTCCTTGAATTGGCAACAACCCGGATGCATAACCTGGTGCTGTTAAAACGCGAAATAAGATAGTGCTGTCACTTTAAACTCAGGAAGTGAGTTCGTAATGAAAACCTTTGTCGCGGGGGGTTTTGTTCTTGCGGGTAGCAGTTGACGCTATGGGCGGTGATTATGCCCCGGCAGAAGTGGTGGCGGGGGCTGTGCTTGCGGCCGGCGAATACAACATTGAGGCATTACTGGTCGGGAACGAAACCTTAATACGCGATGAAATGGGAAAACCCGATCGCAGAATATCGGTAATCCCCGCCAGGGAAGTGATCGGTATGGCTGAGCACCCTGTAAAGGCCGTGCGTCTTAAAAAGGAGTCTTCGATAGTCCGGGCGATGCAGTTGGTTAAAGACGGGCAGGCGGATGCGATGGTTTCCGCCGGCAACACCGGCGCGGTGATGACTGCGGCCTTGTGGGGGCTCGGACGGCTGGAAGGAGTAGACCGGCCCGCGCTGATGGCCCTTATGCCCAATCCCCACGGGCATACGGTACTCCTCGATGTTGGGGCAAATGTAGACGTAAAGGCGCAACAACTGGTTCAGTTTGCGATTATGGGCTCGGCATACGCGACCAGTCTGTTGAAGATTCGTTCGCCCCGGGTGGGAATTCTGAGTAACGGCGAGGAAGAAACCAAAGGGAATGAGCTTACTTTAAGCGCTTTTCCCCTGCTTAAACGGGAGTCAATTAACTTTATCGGCAACGTCGAAGGGCGGGATGTTTTTAACGGGAAAGCCGACGTCGTGGTATGTGACGGTTTTGTCGGCAATGTTTTATTAAAGGCCGGTGAAGGTCTGGTGCAGGCCCTTCAAGCTGTCCACCCCGCCTTACAGCGTCTCGATTACGCCGAGTACGGGGGCGCCCCGCTTTTAGGCGTAAACGGCGTCGTGGTTGTCGCCCATGGGAGTTCTAAGGCCCGGGCGGTAAAAAACGCCATCCGTGTGGCGGTGGAGGCCATTGAACATGGGCTTGTGCAGGCTACGGCGGCAGGTTTTGCAGGGCGGAACGCGAAGGGAGTAAGCACGGTTAATGGTTGAGCAAAACCGGCTCGTGGCCGGGATAACCGGTCAGGGGGTTTGTATTCCGGAACGGGTGCTGACCAACCATGACCTTGAGCGGATGGTTGACACCAGTGACCAATGGATCCGGGAAAGAACGGGGATAAGGGAAAGACGGATAGCAACTGCGGAAGAGACTACGGCGTCTCTCGGTCTTGAAGCTGCGAGACGGGCGTTGCGCTCGGCGGGGTTGGAGCCCGTGGATGTCGATCTGATTATTACGGCTACCGCCACACCCGATATGCTTTTTCCGGCGACTGCCTGCCTTATCCAGGACGGCCTTGGGGCAAGACGGGCGGCGGCTTTTGACCTTGAGGCAGGGTGCAGCAGTTTTATTTACGCTATGGCCGTCGGTGCGCAGTTTATCGACACCGGTTGTTACCGCAACGTACTTTTGGTAGGGGCCGATACCCTTTCAAAAATAACAAATTGGCAGGACCGCAGCACCTGCGTCCTTTTCGGTGACGGGGCAGGGGCGGTGGTTTTACAGCCCGTTGCGCCTCCCCGCGGGATTATCTCTTTCTATTTGCGGGCGGACGGCTCCGGCGGCGATTTATTGAAGATGTCGGCGGGTGGATCGCGGATTCCCACCACGTTGGAAACGGTACAAGGCGGGCTTCACTACCTGACAATGAACGGCAGGGAAGTCTTCAAGTTTGCCGTGCGGGCGATGGAGGAAGCGGCGGTGGAAGCCTTGCGCCGCGGCGGCGTTCAGCAGGAAGAAATCGACTGTTTCATTCCACACCAGGCCAACGTGCGTATTATCGATGCCCTCGCCCGGAGGCTTTGCCTGCCACCCGAAAAGGTGTTTGTGAATGTTGACCGTTACGGCAACACCTCTTCAGCTTCCATCCCCATCGCTTTTTATGAGGCGGTCTCGAGCGGCAGAATAAACCCGATGAAACTGGTGCTCCTGGTTGCTTTTGGCGCCGGTTTGACATGGGGTTCGGTGGTACTGCGGTATTAAAGATATCTGACGTCCGAAAAAGGGGGGCCTTAAATGAAACTGGCCTTTGTTTTTCCGGGACAGGGTTCTCAACAGGTTGGGATGGGCCGGAGTTTTTATGAACAATATCCCGAGGCTAGAGAGGTTTTTACCAAAGCAGACGAGGTACTGGGTTTTTCTCTTAGCACCCTTTGTTTTGATGGACCGAAAGAGGAACTGCAGAAAACCATCAACACCCAGCCTGCGGTTTTGACGGCCAGCATTGCTTCGCTGGCGGTGTTGCTGGCACAGGGGGTAAGGGCCGATGCCGCTGCAGGTCATAGCCTGGGGGAATATAGCGCTCTGGTTTCGGCACGGGCACTCGACTTTGCGGCAGCAGTAAAAATCGTACAGCGGCGCGGGCAGTTGATGCAGGAAGCTGTGCCCCTCGGAAGCGGGGGTATGCTTGCGGTGCTCGGCCTCGACAGGGAGACGATAAGCGCTGTGGTGCAAACCGCCCGGACCAAAGGGGTGGTTGAGGCTGCTAACTTTAACTGTCCCGGCCAGGTGGTCCTTGCCGGCGAAACGCCGGCCCTCGAGGCGGCCGTCGCAGCGGCCAAGGAAGCAGGTGCGAAAAAATGCTTGATGTTGGCGGTAAGCGGGCCTTTTCACTCCTCCCTTATGCGGCAGGCCAGCGAGCTTTTCGCGCTTGAATTGACCAAGAATAAGCCGATAAAGAAACCGGCTTTTCCGGTTGTAGCCAATGTAACGGCGAACTACGTGAAAACCTTAGCGGAGGTGCGGGGCGCCCTGGTACGCCAGATTTACAGCCCGGTTCTTTGGGAGGAAAGCATCAGGCGGTTGTTTCAGGACGGGGTGAGGAT
>JBFMBL010000040.1:0-21023 GCA_040755195.1 Bacillota bacterium | reverse complement strand
TAGCCAATGTAACGGCGAACTACGTGAAAACCTTAGCGGAGGTGCGGGGCGCCCTGGTACGCCAGATTTACAGCCCGGTTCTTTGGGAGGAAAGCATCAGGCGGTTGTTTCAGGACGGGGTGAGGATATTTGTCGAGGTGGGTCCGGGAAAGGTTTTGTCCGGGCTTGTCAAACGTATAGCGCCGGAAGCGACCTGCTGCAATGTCGAGGATCCGGCTTCGCTTGAGAACACCCTGCGTGTTCTTCAAAAGGCGGGGGTGGTATAACAGGCGTTCTTAAAGAACGGTCTCTCGCAAATGGTTATACCGGGAATGCTTCTTGCTTCGAGGAAGAGGGTTGGCTAAAATGTATCTAATGTATCCAATGAACGCTGGCCTCTAAGACTTTTTTACAGAAAGGTTCTATTCAACCATGGATAAATCTTCTCCTAAAGAATTTGAGTTTTTCAACGCTATACTAAAAGGCAGGGTGGCGGTGGTTACCGGCGCTTCAAGGGGGATCGGGCGGGCTGTGGCAAAGGCCATGGCCTCCGCCGGGGCGGACGTAATGATAAACTACGTTGCCCGCGCGGAAAACGCGCTTGCGGTGGCGGAGGAAATAGCGGCCATGGGGCGGAAGGCGGAGGTTTGCCGGGCAAACGTGGCCCGGCCTGAGGAGGCCAACCACCTGATAGATGCAGCCCTCTCTTCCTTCGGGCGGATAGACATACTCGTCAACAACGCGGGAATTACGCGGGACGGCTTGCTTCTTCGGATGAAGGACGAGGACTGGGATGCGGTCATTGAGGTAAATCTGAAAGGCGCTTTTAACTGTACGCGGGCTGTGGCAAAACCGATGGTGAAGGCCCGGTGGGGACGCATAATTAATATAAGCTCGGTCATAGGCCTTATGGGTAACGCCGGGCAGGCAAATTACGCGGCCGCAAAAGCCGGTCTGATAGGTTTTACCAAAGCGGTGGCCCGGGAACTGGGTCCCCGTAATATCACGGTAAACGCCGTGGCTCCAGGTTTTATCCTGACCGAAATGACGGCCGGCCTTCCCGAAGGGGTTAAGCAACGTTTAAGCGAGAGGATCGCGCTCGGTCGTCTTGGCGAGCCCGAAGAGGTAGCGGATGTGGTTGTATTCCTTTGCGGTGAAGCGGGGCGTTATATATCCGGACAGGTGTTGAGTGTAGACGGCGGCATGCTGCTTTAAAGCCTAAGAGGGTATAGCCGTTTTCAGCGGTACCAACGAAGGATGAAATGGGGACCCTTAAGCTGGTAACTTAGAAGCAGTAGTATAACATATACGGAGCGCGGGGAGGAGCAAGCAGTACAAGGAAGGCGTAGCCGGAGGGGCCGGAGCGTATACGGAAATACGTGAGGACCCGGCCGGTGAGCCTGACGTAGTAATGCGAAGCTCATCATCGCGCCCCACGGAAGAAGAACTACTTTCAGATAGGAGGTGACACCAGGAAGATGTCACCATCAGTTGCCGATAAGGTGAAACAAATCATCGTGCAGCAATTAGGAGTAGAAGAGGACGAGGTAACCACGGAGGCCTCTTTTATCGATGACCTTGGGGCGGACTCGCTTGATCTCGTGGAACTTGTAATGGCCTTTGAGGAAGAATTCGAGTTGGAAATACCGGACGAAGAAGCAGAAAAGATCCGTACAGTCGGCGATGCCGTCAGGCATATCCAGGAACGATTATAAACAGGGGTTAGAGGTTAGAAGTTAGGAGTTGGACTTTTATAACCTCCAATCTCTGGCTTCCAACCTCCTTTTTGGAGGTGTTGCTTTGCTTCCACGTGTTGTGGTAAGCGGTTTGGGAATAATTTCGCCTGTTGGCAGCGGCAAAACGGCTTTTTGGCAAGCCATCACCGGGGGTAAGTCCGGGGTTCGCCCGATAACCCGGTTCGATACAACCGATTTCAAAACCCGGATTGCGGCCGAGGTGCCCGACTTTAACCCCGAGGCTTACATCGACAAAAAGGAAGCCCGCAGGATGGACCGTTACACCCAGTTTGCGGTTGCGGCCGCCCGGATTGCGCTTGAGGATGCGGGTATAGACTCGGGTAGCGTTGACCCCGACCGGGTGGGAGTGATTCTTGGCTGCGGGATCGGCGGCATGGAGACGTTTGAAGACCAGGCAAGGGTCATCGTGACGCGGGGGCCGAACCGGGTGAGCCCATTTTTTGTTCCAATGATGATCAGCAATATGGCCGCGGGGCAGATCGCCATTATAAACGGGTTTTATGGGCCCAACAGCACGGTGGTGACCGCCTGCGCCTCTTCCAACAACGCCATCGGTGAGAGTCTTCGCCTTCTTCAACGGGGTGAAGCTGATGTAGTCCTGTCGGGAGGTACTGAGGCTGCGGTAACGCCTTTGGCCGTTGCCGGTTTCTGTCAGATGAAGGCGATGTCGACGCGTAACGAGGATCCGGCCGGGGCCTCACGTCCTTTCGACGCCGAGAGGGACGGCTTTGTAATCGGAGAGGGATCGGCGATACTGGTGCTCGAACGCCTGGAGCACGCCGTGGCGCGGGGAGCCGACATTTACGCGGAAGTTATTGGTTACGGCCAGAGCTGCGACGGTTACCACATCACCGCCCCGGACCCCGACGGAGCGGGCGCTTCGAAAGCAATGACCTTGGCGCTAAAAGACGCCGGTGTTAAACCGGAAGAAGTCAGTTACATCAACGCTCACGGTACTTCCACCCCCATGAACGATAAGGTTGAGACCATAGCCATTAAAAGGGTTTTTGGCGAAAGCGCTTACCACATTCCGGTCAGTTCAACCAAATCCATGACCGGGCATCTGCTGGGAGCCGCCGGGGGGATAGAGGCGGCGGTATGTGTGCTGAGTATTACCCACGGGGTGATTCCACCGACGATTAACTACGAGAACCCGGATCCTGAATGTGATTTGGACTATGTTCCCAACAAGGCACGGGCGGCTCGTGTCGAGGTGACACTTTCCAACGGGTTGGGCTTTGGGGGACACAATGCGACCCTTATCTTTAGACGATATACTTAAATATTATCTTGTCAGGAGTCGCCCATTCCGCGTTGCGGCACAACGAGGAATGAAAACGGGGCGACCCGTAAGCTGGCTACTTAGATGCAGAAGAGTAACATAAACGGAACGTGGCGAGGAGCGAGCAGTACAAGGAAAGCGTATCCCAGCACTCAGAGCACTTGTTGAGTTCCGAAGGAGAGACCTTCATTAGCCCAAAAGAAGTAGGGGCTTTTCAAAGCGCAAGAGTAATACTGAGTGCTGGGCGAGCCTGACGCAGTAATGCGAAGCTTATCGTCGCGCCCTACGAAAGAACGCTTACAAACGACAGAGGCGGAGGTTAGACCGAGAACCACTGGACTACAAACCTGTTCCCGGTCTGGTTCTACGTCTCACTTCTATTTTTTCAGAAGCTAAAATAGGCCAAGGAGAGCGTTGCAAAACAGATAAATTGGTAGAAAAATAACCCAACGGCTTTCGGCGGTTAAACTCAGTAAATATTCCGGAGGTTGCGAAAAACAAGCATAGCGCGGAAAGCGAAGCCGGGTGGCGCGGAGCGTACACGGAAGTACGTGAGCACCGCACGGCGAGCTTGACAAAGCTAGGCGCAGTTTTGCAGCAGCCTCCAAGAGGGTGTACGGAGTGTCAGAGGTGGATAAAGCCTTTCAAGAGTTAAAAGATAAGATCGGAATCACATGGCAGAAGGAAGCTCTTTTGCGGCAGGCACTCACGCACGGTTCTTATGCATACGAACATCCGGTGATGCCGAACAACCAGCGGTTGGAGTTTCTGGGAGACGCCGTGCTTCAACTGGCGGTAAGCGACTATTTATACCGTACGTTTCCCGATAAAAGCGAGGGTGAATTAACTAAGCTCCGGGCGGCGGTGGTTTGCGAACCTTCCCTTGCCAGGCTGGCGCAAGATTTGGGAATCGGAGAAGCATTGCTTATCGGGCGTGGTGAAGCGCAGTCGGGAGGGCGTCAGCGTCCTTCTATTCTGGCAGACGCCTTTGAAGCGGTTTTAGGAGCTTTATATCTTGATCGGGGCTTGGAAAAGGCGGCGGAGTTTCTTCTTTTGCAACTGGAACCTGTGATCAACGGTGTTCTTGAGGGCAGGCAGGAACGTGACTATAAGACCGAACTGCAGGAACTCCTGCAACAGCATTCCAGAGAGAGCGTTTCCTATGTTATCCTAAAGGAGGAAGGGCCTGACCACGCCAAGTGTTTTACCGCCGGTGTGTTCTGGCGGGGGACATGCCTGGGTCAGGGGGAAGGAAGATCGAAAAAAGAGGCGGAGCAGCGGGCTGCGCGGGAAGCGCTTAAACAAACGGGAGGTTGAGTCGTGGGGTTCTTTGGTAAGCTCCGTGAAAGCCTGACAAAGGTCCGCCAGACCCTTGTCGAGGCGGTAGAGAACGTTATTTCCGGGCGGCGCCAGATTGATGAGGATCTCTATGAGGAAATTGAGGATGCTCTTATCCTGGCGGATGTGGGGGTAGCAGCGGCGCAGGAGATTATGACACGGGTAAGGTCTAAGGTCAAGGAACTCCGGCTCGACGACCCGTCTCAGCTCAAACCGCTGTTTAAGGAAGAGGTTTTGCGCATCGTGGGGACCGAAAGCGTTCCGGTGGTATTACCTTCCGAACCACCCGCGGTCATTATGATGGTTGGGGTAAACGGCACGGGCAAGACTACCACCATCGGGAAACTGGCTTGCTACTGGCGGGGACAGGGGAAGAAGGTGCTCATAGCGGCGGCGGATACCTTCCGGGCGGCGGCGATAGACCAGTTGGAGGTTTGGGCGGGGCGTGCGAGAGTCGAAATCGTTAAGCAGCGGGAGGGGTCTGATCCGGCGGCCGTGGTCTACGATGCGCTCCAGGCCGCCAAGGCCCGCCGGTCGGATATAGTTCTGATCGACACCGCGGGCAGGCTGCATACCAAGACCAACCTGATGGAGGAGCTTAAGAAGATAAGGCGGGTGGCCGAGCGAGAGGTTCCCGGCGCTCCTCACGAGGTGCTTCTGGTGATCGATGCTACCACCGGGCAGAATGCGATCAATCAGACGAAGTTGTTTGGCGAAGCCACAGGGGTAACGGGGATCGTACTGACCAAGCTTGACGGTACCGCAAAGGGCGGGGTGGTGGTGGCGGTAAGAAAGACCTTCGACATCCCGGTTAAATTTGTGGGCTTAGGTGAAGGAATCGAGGATCTCGTACCCTTTAACCCTACAGAGTTTGTCTCAGCCATTTTTGACTGAATATATTTAAAATCGGATGGTTGGAGCCGCGCTTGTATGACATCCGAATAATCGGGCACATCAGGGCGACAGAGTGCTAAATGAGGTGTGAATTAATGCCTGCGATCGCGATTATCGGTGGCACCGGGGTTTACGACCCGGCCTTGCTGGACGAAGTGACCGAGGAGATGGTGTCTACCTCTTACGGCAGCGTTAAGGTGAACTGCGGCGTGTACCAGGGGAAGAACGTAGCCTTTTTGTCCCGCCACGGCGCGGGACATTCCGTTCCGCCGCACCTGGTCAATTACAGGGCGAATATAGCGGCCTTAAAGGAGCTTGGGGTACGTTCGATCCTGGCCACTGCGGCTGTGGGGTCGCTGAATCCGCTGATGAAACCGGGGGATTTTGTGTTTGTTGACCAGTTTCTGGACTTTACTAAAGGACGCCGGCAAACGTTCTTCGAAGGGGGCCCGGAAGGGGTTGTCCATGTGGATCTCACGGAGCCTTACTGTTCGGAACTCAGGGAATTGCTCCTCAAGGCGGCGCGGGCACAGGGTTTGTCCGCTTACGGCGGCGGCGTTTACGTTTGTACGGAAGGGCCGCGTTTCGAAACCCCGGCAGAGATTAAAATGTTTCAGCGCCTGGGCGGTGACCTGGTAGGAATGACCGGGGTCCCGGAGGTGGTTCTGGCCAGGGAAGCGGAGATGTGTTATGCGAGCGTGGCGATGGTTACCAACTTTGCCGCCGGTATCGCCGCTTATCGTTTAAGCCACCAGGAGGTTGTGGAAATGATGCGGGTTCAGGGGGAGAATATCAGGCAGCTTTTCGCGCAGGTGATTAGCTGGATCGATGAAAAAAGGGAATGCTATTGCCACCGGGCGGTTTCCGGGCCGGTAGAGGCCTAGGTATGGAAACGCTGCGCTGGAAGGACGGGACGCTGTGTATTCTTGACCAGACGCTGTTGCCTCATAAAGTGGTGTACATGGAGGTCAAGGACTACAGGGGGGCGATCAAGGCGATTCAGCGCCTTGCGGTACGCGGTGCGCCGGCCATCGGTGCGGCGGCCGCCTACGCCATGGTGCTCGCGGCAATAGAGGCGGCGGAAGACGGAAGGGAAGGGTTTATGGCCGGGTTGACGGCGGCGGCGGCCGAGATTGGTGAAGCCCGCCCGACTGCCGTCAACTTGCAATGGGCTGTTAAACGCCAGCTTGGGGTAGCGGTGGAAGCGGCGCAGGAGCCGGAAGAAGCGGTACACAGGCTGCTTACTGAAGCTGAAGCCATCTTCGCGGCGGACGTGGAGGCCAACCGTGCGATAGGGGCCTTTGGAGCCGGGCTTCTGCCGCTGAATGCGCGGGTATTAACCCACTGCAATGCCGGCGGACTGGCCACCTGCGGGTACGGGACGGCACTCGGAGTGATAAGAGCGGCGCACGCGGCGGGTAAAATAAAGATGGTTTACGCCGACGAAACGAGGCCGCTTTTGCAGGGTGCCCGGCTTACGGTTTTTGAGCTTTTACAGGAAAGGATTCCGGTCACTCTGATCACCGATTCGATGGCCGGTTACCTGATGGCCAGACGCGGTCTCGACGCGGTTATTACGGGGGCAGACCGGATAACGGCGAACGGGGACGTGGCGAACAAGATCGGCACATACTCCCTGGCGGTCTTGGCAAAATTCCACAGCGTGCCGTTTTATGTGGCGGCTCCCATGTCCACCATCGACCCGGCTACCCTGGACGGAGCAGGCATTCCCATTGAGGAACGCGGAGCGGTTGAGGTGACGGAATTGGCCGGGGTGCGTGTGGCCCCCGAAGGGGCTGTAGCCTGGAACCCGGCGTTCGATGTCACACCCGGCAGCCTGATTACGGCGATAATCACCGAGCGGGGTGTGTTTTACCCGCCGTATGACTTCGGAGACAAGAACCAAGATGTTTTACCACAGAGGCACAGAGTTCACAGAGAATAGAGATATCAAAAAATAGTTCATTCAAGGGCAAAATCCTGAAACCTGTGCCTGAATAGTTTACTTAGAAGCAGTAGCGTAACGAAGGCGCCCATCGAAAGAGGAACCATTTTCGGAGTTCGCCATGCGGTCGAAGACGGCACCACAAATAATGAAAATCGGAACGGTAAGGCATTTAGCTGTTATCCGGTATTTATTTTCTTGATTCATGGCGTCCTTGGCGCCTTGGCGGTTGATTTTATTTCTGAGGAGGTTCGAAGTTGGCCGAGAGTTCTATCCGGAACCCGGATCTGGCACCGGAAGGCCAGCAGAAGATTGAATGGGTGGCGGCGCACATGCCGGTTTTAAACGCCATCCGTGAAGAGCTGGTGAGAGAACAGCCCTTTAAGGGCGTACGCATCGCGCTCAGCATCCACCTGGAAGCAAAAACGGCCTTTCTGGCCCTTGTTTTAAAGGCCGGGGGCGCCGAGGTGGCGGCGACCGGCTCTAACCCGCTTTCAACCAAAGACGAAATCGCCGCCGGACTTGCTGCGGCAGGAGTAAAAGTATACGCGTGGTACGACGCCACGCCCGATGAGTACCGCGACCATCTGGTGCAGACGCTCGGGATCAACCCGCACATCGTCATCGACGACGGCGGTGACCTCGTAAACCTTCTGCACGGCGACCTGAGAGCCGTAAGTCAGGGAGTAATCGGCGGGTGCGAGGAGACCACCACCGGTGTGCTAAGACTGCAGGCACTGGATCTTGAGGGAAGACTCCTTTTCCCGATGGTGGCGGTAAACAACGCCCGGACGAAGTACCTTTTTGACAACCGTTACGGCACCGGGGAGTCGGTCTGGTCGGCGATTATGCGAACCACCAACCTTCTTGTTGCCGGGAAGACGGTAGTGGTTTTTGGATACGGATGGTGCGGCAAAGGGGTGAGCATGAGGGCGAAAGGGCTGGGGGCGAAAGTGATCGTTTGCGACGTAGACCCGGTCAAGGCGATCGAGGCCGTGATGGACGGCTTCGAGGTGATGCATTCCACCTCCGCCGCCGAAAAAGGCGACATTTTCATAACTACCACCGGGTGTCGTGACGTGTTAACAGCCGAGCATTTCAGGCGCATGAAGGACCGGGCTATTTTAGCCAACGCCGGGCATTTCAACGTCGAGATTTCTATACCTGATCTCAGGCGGGTATCGGAATCAAACCGGGAGGTGCGCGCAAACATCGAAGAATACCTCCTTCCGGACGGACGCCGGCTTTACCTGCTGGCTGAGGGGCGCCTCGTGAACCTTGCGGCCGGGGACGGCCACCCGGCTGAGATTATGGACCTTTCGTTTGCGCTTCAGGCGCTGGCGGCGCGGTTCATACTGAAGGAAGGACCGAATCTTGAACGCCATGTTTACCCGGTCCCGATTGAGGTGGATAACCGTGTGGCGGAGTTGAAACTGGGTTCCCTGGGTATCGAGATAGACCGGTTGAGGGCGGAACAGGAGGAGTATCTTCGTTCCTGGGAAGGTGAGGTATAAATGAACCTGCGGGCCGAGAAAGCGCGAGAACAGGTCGCCCGGGCCGGGGTGAGGATGGCGCGGGCGGGTCTTGTGGTGGGCGCATGGGGAAACGTTTCATACAGGATTTTTCATGAGGATCTGGCGGTGATCACCCCCAGCGGTATCCCTTATGATTCTTTACAACCGCGCGATATCGTGGTGATCGATTTGGAGGGCAACGTTGTTGAAGGCGAGAGAAAACCTTCCACGGAGTCCGAATTACACACGGCTATTTACCGTGCCCGACCGGACATTTTTGCAATCATGCACACGCACAGCGTTTTTGCCACGGCGATGGCGGTTGCGCGTATGCCGATCCCGCCGATGGTGGAGGACCTGGCGCAGCTTCTCGGGGGTGAGGTTCCCGTCGCGAAGTACGCTCCGACCGGTTCGCGGGAACTGGCCGAAGCTGCGGTGGCCGCTCTGGGACGCGGCAATGCGGTGCTTTTGGCCAACCACGGTATGGTCGGCGCCGGCACAACAATTGACGAGGCTTTTAACATATGCCAGATAGTTGAGAAGGCGGCGAAAATATACTTGTGGGCCAGCCTGGTTGGTACCCCGGTGACCTTGAGCGCCCGGGAAGCACTGGCGCTTCGCCAGGAGTACCTGACGGCTTACGGGTAAGACTACTGGGGAAGGAATTCAGAAGTCAGAAGTCAGAATACAGAATGTAGAAGATAGAATATAAAAAGCCAGGGGTCAGAAGACAAGTCGCGGGTCCTGAGTCGAACCTCGAACCTCCGGGTCAGGTGACAGAGGAGCGGGAAAACCGTTATGGTTGAGACTCTGGGCTTATTATACGGGAGTGCCTCATGCGGCAAGCCGTACAATAAATGAAAATCGGCGCTTGAAATAATGATTTACCTGTTGTCGCCATACATTCATGGCGTTCTTGTCCAGCACTCAACATTATTTGCATGGTAGCTAATGATTGCCTTCCTACTGAACATATACAGTGATTAGTTGAGTGCTGGATTGGCGGTTGATCTATTTTCGAGGGGGGAGCGGCGTGGATATTCTGATTAAGGGCGTGGTAATCCCGGTCACCGGTCCGACGGACGTTGTTCGCGACGGGGCTCTGGCGGTCCGGGACGGCGAGATCGTCTATGTCGGTCCCGCAGACGGCGTCCCGGCCGGATTTGAGGCTGCCAAGGTGATAGGCGGGCCGGAGATGGCGGTGCTTCCGGGTTTCGTTAACGCGCACACACATGCCGCGATGACCCTGTTCCGCGGCTACGCGGACGATCTTCCTTTGATGAAATGGCTTGCCGAAGCCATCTGGCCGCTGGAGGACAAGCTCGAAGCCGGCGATGTGTACTGGGGAACAATGCTCGCGTGCGCGGAGATGCTTCTCGGCGGCACCACCACTTTTGCGGATATGTATTTCTTTATGGATGACGTAGCAAGGGCGGTCGAGCAGAGCGGGATTAGGGCGTCCCTTTCCCGGGGACTGATCGGGCTGAACCCTAATGCTGCGGAGGCGCTGGCGGAAAACCGGGAACTGGTCCTTAAGTGGCATGGAAAGGCAGGAGGCCGGATCACCTGCATGCTCGGCCCGCATGCGCCGTACACCTGCCCGCCGGATTACCTTGAAAAAGTGATAAAGGCGGCGGGGGAACTCGGTGTCGGGGTCCATATCCATGTTTCGGAAACGCTGCACGAGGTTGAAGAAATCGGGAAACAATACGGTTGTTCGCCGGTGGCCCTGCTTGCAAAGGTGGGGCTTTTGGACCTTCCGGTGTTGGCGGCCCACTGCGTTCACCTTTTGCCTGAGGATATTGTCGTTTTTGCGGAAAAGGGGACGGCGGTGGCGCACAACCCCGAGAGCAACATGAAGCTGGCCAGTGGTGTGGCGCCGGTAACCAGGCTTCTTAACGCCGGGGTCACGGTCGGTCTTGGAACGGATGGCGCGGCAAGCAACAACAACCTGGATATGCTTGAAGAGATGCGGTCCGCGGCGCTGTTGCAGAAGGTTGCAACAGGCGACCCGGAAGCCCTGCCGGCTTACAAAACCCTCGAAATGGCGACCATGGGCGGGGCACGGGCTCTCGGCCTTCAAGACAAGGTCGGCACGCTCGAACCCGGAAAGAGAGCCGACGTTGTTCTTCTTGACCTGAGGCGGCCGCACTTCTACCCGCCGCATGACGTCCTGGCGCACATCGTATACGCGGCCCAGGCCGGTGATGTCCATACGGTTCTGGTGGACGGGAAAATGGTGGTGGAGGCGGGCAGGGTGTTAACCTTCGACCTCGACGACGCGATGGGTAACACGCGCCGGTGTGCGTTGCGGCTGGTGGGTTCGCCGAAGGAGAGAAGCTTGCTGTAGTGGATGCCGGAAGCGGGAGGTTGGAATTCCAGAAGCAATTTCATGTGCGAATTCCTGCCTTGAAAATCAACTTCCCGCTTCTCAAACTACCACTTCTTGCGAAATAAGGCGGTCTTTACCTACCGTTTTGGGTGTGAGAGGGAGTATATTAAGGGTATGACTTAGCGCAGGTTAAGCCGCCTGATTTCATCCAGCAGGCGCTCCCCATCATCGATGTGCGCTTCAAGGTGCCGGATTTCCTCGGAAGCACTGCCCCCGCGGCGGAGTTCTTCCAGCTCCACCCGGTGGGCGGAAACGGAGCCCTCCACATCGTTGTACACCTCTAATGCCCGTTTAAAGGTGATTCCTTTTTGTTTTTCTTCCTCAAACCGGTGGCGCATGGCCGAACAGCTCATTTTTGTTCCTCCTCTTTTTACTGGATTAGTCTGCGCCGCAGCGGCGTAAAATACTCCTGAACGGCACCGGGCCTGCATCGTCGCTGCGAAGGCGGCAAGAGCTAGGCCAAAACTGCAGAACTCCGAAACCATGAAAGACAAGTTTGGTCTACTGTGGAAGGAACGGAAAAAAATTTAAAAAAGAACTTTCAAAGGCTGCGAAAGATAAGAACGGCGTCATGGAAGTTGGATCCAGAGGCTGGGGTGTGGCAATCTTGGAACAATTCCTTAACCAGCTTCTCACCTCCAACTTCTCACTTCCAAAATATGCGGGGGGATTTTCTTGCCCAGGGTGTCGCTTCTGCCAGGGAAAGAGAAGAGGTTATCTTCGGGGCACGCCTGGGTTTACCATTCCGAGGTTCGAGAGGTAAAGGGCGAATTCTCCCCGGGGGACGTGGTTGAGGTTTATGACGCCCGCGACCGGTTTGTCGGCCGCGGCTTTATCAACCCTGCTTCGCAAATATTGATCAGGCTTCTAACCAGGCGGCGTGACGAGCCTGTTGATCGCGAGTTATTCCGGCGGCGTATCGAAACGGCGGAGGCCTACCGGAGAAAAGTCGTTAAGGAAACCACCGCCTGGAGGATGATAAACGCCGAAGCGGATTTCCTTCCCGCGCTTATTGTTGACCGTTACGGCGATTACCTGGTGGTACAGTTCCTGGCGCTCGGGATGGAACGTTTCAAGGAAATGCTGGTGCAGCTCCTTGTTGAGCGCTACAACCCGCGGGGCGTTTACGAGCGCAGCGATGTGAGTGTGCGTGAACGTGAAGGCCTAGAGCCTTCAAGCGGGCTTCTTTACGGCGAAGTGCCCCGGTTCGCGGAAATTTCGGAAAACGGGGCACGCTTCCGGGTCGACTTGCATTCGGGGCAAAAGACAGGATTTTTTCTTGACCAGCGGGAAAACCGCCGGGTGGTGGCGGAGCTTGCTCCGGGAGCGCGCGTGCTTGATTGTTTCTGTTATGCGGGAGGCTTTACCGTCAGCGCTACGCGCGGGGGGGCGGCATCGGTCCTTGCCCTCGACGTTTCCGGACCTGCCCTGGAACTGGCTGCTGCAAATATCGCCCTGAACGATTACACCGACAGGTGTCTTTTCCGGGAAGTGAACTGTTTTGATGAACTCCGCCGCCTTGCCGGGGAGGGGGAACGGTTTGACCTGGTAATACTCGACCCGCCGGCCTTTACCAAGTCGAAAGGCGCTCTTGAGGGGGCCGTGCGGGGGTATAAAGAAATCAACCTGCGGGCGCTGAAGCTGCTTACCCCGGGTGGTTACCTGGTATCGTGTTCGTGTTCTTATCATCTCAGCGAGGGACTCTTTATCGAGGTTATTACCGCTGCGGCACGTGACGCAAAACGCACCATACGCCTGGTTGAACTGCGCCGCCAGGCGCGTGACCACCCGATACTCCCGGCCATGCCCGAAACCTATTACCTGAAATGCGGCATTTTTCAGGTGTTCTGAAACTCCGGTCAGCGGTTTTCGCTTGATCAACATGTCTTGCGCAGTTTAAGGAGACAAGGGAATATGAAGGCGCGCGACATTCTTCACTGCGATCTGGATGCCTTCTTCGCTTCCGTGGAACAACGCGACCACCCGGAGTATCGCGGCAAACCCGTCATTGTCGGCGGCAGCCCCGAAGCGCGGGGCGTAGTCGCCACTTGCTCCTATGAGACCAGACGATTCGGCGTGCATTCCGCCATGCCTGTCCGCCGGGCGATGAAACTGTGTCCCGAAGCTGTACTCCTGCCGGTAGACTTCCGCCGCTACCGGGAGGTATCAGGCCGGGTCAGGAGGGTGTGGGAGCGGTTTACCCCGGAAATCGAGGTTGTTTCAATAGATGAGGCCTATTTGGCTGTGGAGAAAGGAACCGGCATGGTAACGGCGGCGGAAATCCGCGCTGTTGTCAGCCGGGAACTCAACCTTCCCCTTTCTATCGGGGTTTCCACCAATAAACTGCTGGCAAAGATCGCCTGCGGTCTTGCGAAGCCCAACGGCTTGAAAGCGCTCTGGCCGGCGGATGTCCCCGAAGTATTGTGGCCGCTGCCTGCAGACGTCCTGCCCGGCGTGGGTCCCAAATCGGCCGAAAGGCTGGCCGGCGTTGGTGTCGTAACCGTGGGCGACCTTGTCGCCGCGCCCGTGGAGTTGCTTAGAGGCGTGTTAGGCAACGCTTCGGTTGCTTTTCAGCGTTACGCGCAAGGGTTGGACACTCGCGAGTTTACGCTTGTCCGCCGGGCCAGGTCGGTTTCGGAAGAGACCACCTTCCCTCAAGATGTGGCCGACCGTGATCACATTCTTGCGGTACTGATGACCCAGGCCGAGGAAGTCGGCCACCGGCTGCGTGCCGGCGGGGCAAAGGCAAGAACCGTTACCCTGAAGCTCAGGTTCGCCAGTTTCCGTACCATCACCCGTTCCGTCACTCTTTTTGAAGCCACAGACAGCGGTGTGGCGCTTTACAGGGCGGCGTGCGAACTGTTTGATCAACATAGCGGGAGGCCGCCGTGGCGCCTGGTGGGCATCAAGGCCTCGGGTCTTACGGCTTGGGAACAGCTTTCTCTTTTACCGCCTTCGGGTGCGGACGAAAAGCTCCGGCGGGTAGAAAACGCCCTTGACGGCTTGCGGGCCAGATACGGCCGCCAGGTGGTTTTCAGGGCCAGGCGTCTTATGCACCGCGACTAATTTCAGAAATCGGAGAAGGAAAATAGTTTAATATTGAGGTTTCGCTGGCAGGCTGATAATCTTTCGCCATACTCTTACCCAGAAGCCTCGGCGGGAGACGGCCCGTTTGCCGGGCCTTGTTTTTTTTAGCGGCTTCGGCTAAAATGTTAAGGAAATTTTTTGGTTTGCGGTCCTTCCGCTGCAAGATGCTTAGATCGGTTCCTTAAGGGGGGGTATTTGCTGAAAAAGGTTGTAAGCGTGAGCCTCGGTTCTTCCAAACGCGACCATACGGTAACCGTCGATTTGCTTGGCGAGAGATTCGAGATCAGCCGGCGCGGTACGGACGGCGACTTGGAAAAGGCGGTGGCTTTGCTACGGGAGCTTGACGGCAACGTGGATGCGATCGGGCTCGGCGGAATAGACGTTTACCTGGTAGCCCGAAAAAGGCGGTATCCCATAAAAGACGGGTTAAAACTCCTTAACGCCTTGAAAGTAACACCGGCTTGTGACGGCTCAGGTCTAAAGAACACCCTGGAACGGCAGGTGGTTAACCAGCTTTTCCAGGAAGGAATCCTGCGAAAAGGACAGCGGGTTTTACTGGTTAGCGCGGTTGATCGTTTTGGAATGGCTGAAGCCCTGGTTCAAAACGGTGCGAAGGTCATTTTCGGCGACTTGATTTTTGGTCTTGGGATTCCGATTCCGGTTAGAAGCCTATTTACGATTTCAGTGCTGGCCGCGCTTATTCTTCCGATTTTAGGGCGGCTTTCCTTTAAGATACTTTATCCTACAGGCGAAAAACAGGAACAGGAGACACCCAAATACGGGCGTTATTATGAATGGGCGGAAGTAATCGCCGGTGATTTTCATTACATAAAAAGGTATTTGCCGCTCTCGATATCCGGAAAGATTATTCTTACCAATACCACCACCAAGAAAGACGAAGCCTTACTGAAAGACCGGGGCGCAAAAATTTTAGTGACGACTACGCCGGAACTTGCCGGGCGCTCCTTCGGGACCAACGTAATGGAAGCCGTTTTATTGGCCCTTTTGGGAAAAAGGTGGGAAGACACCACGTCCGAGGATTATTTAAATCTGATAAAAAAGATCGGCTTGAAACCCTCCCTTAGAATACTGGACGCGGCGCCTAAAGCTTAAAAAAGTATTGCAAAGTCGGGTCAGAGGCCGAGTAAACGGTAAACGTCATCGTCCACGACGTCGTCGAGAAGAGGCAATCGGTGCGCTTTCCGGAACCTCCGCACGGCATCGATGGTCGGCTGCTCGAAGCGCCCGTCGATCGGCCCGTCGTAAAAACCCCAGCGTTTCAACACCCGTTGCACCTCAATAACGTCGCACCCGTTATCCCCCTGCCTGATGTGCCGCGGGCCTCTTAAAACATCCCCTACAATAATCACAGGGGTTCCCGCGCGTACGAGGGGGTAGACCGTTTCCACATCCTCGTTGAACATCCTGATGCAGCCGCCGCTTTCATAGCCGCCGATGGACCACGGTTTATTTGTTCCGTGGATGCCGTATATCCCCCAGGGTACGTTCAAACCTATCCAGCGCGTGCCGAAACCCGTACCCCAGTTCATCGCCTTGCGGCTGATTTGCCAGTTGCCTACCGGTGTCGGGGTGCCCGGCTTGCCCACAGCCACGGGATAGGAACCGTGAAGCCGCCTGCCGCAAAACAACAACAACCGGCGGCGGTGGACGTCGATCAATATAGTGGCCGGATTGGCCTCCTGTTGTCCGGTAACCGCCTGAATCCAGCGGGAGGTGAGACTCTGGAAGAAAGATTGCAGCTTGCCGGCAGGTATGCTGTCTGAATCCGTAAGGGCCTCGCCGCAAGGGAACAGAGCCGGCGCATTCTGTTCCGGAGCCGGTGTCATAGTGCCGGTTACGGCGGTTGAAGCGCCGGTTTCAGTACCGGCCAGCGCCGGTAACGGCAGAAATACCAGTAGAAGACTTACCAGGAGAACAATCAGAGAAACCCCTCCTTTTTTTCTTTCCCTTAGTTTGCAGTGCTGTTGCGCACGGTTATTCGTCTTATGGCGGAGTGCCGTAAAATCCCCAAAGACCCGAAACAACTTCCCCATTTTGTTTAATGCGAGCGAAGAACCCCGAAGAAAGAGCCCTGGTGGCGGTTTTACGCGCGGCTTATTAAAGATTTTCGGGGCGGCCGATAACTCGGTATAAATTTTCTCTTTTGTCTGCTTAATTTTAAGGCATTTTTTCACCAACTCTGGGAGGAATTTGACGAAATGTGACGAACAGATAAATGGTAGTATTTTTGTGTGGGGGGCTAATCGTTGCCGCGACTGCCAAGAATATGCATAACAGGAGTAATATTCAGCTTTTTGCTATTTATATTTATGATTGTTCCCTCGGTGGCCGGTGCGGAAACCATAATTGTCAACGGCGATTCCGTAAACCTGCGTGCCGGCCCGGGCAGCGACTATCCGAAAGTTGGGCAGGTTTCCCGGGGAGCACGGCTGACGGTTTTGGGACGGGCAGGCTCATGGTGCAAGGTAAAGCTCTCGAGCGGAAAGATCTGCTGGGTGGCAGGGTGGTTGGTTAAAACAGAAAGCGGGTCCGGTTCAAGCAGCGTAACAAGCCGGGCCGGATCGGTGTCAACAGCGGTGGAAGTGAACGTAGCGACGCTCAATCTGCGTAGTGGTCCCGGGAGCGATTACCCTAAGGTCGGACAGGTTTCCAGGGGCACCCGGTTAACGGTTGTTGAACGTTCCGGTTCATGGTACAAAGTACGTTTGGCCGGCGGGAGTATTTGCTGGGTAGCCGGGTGGCTTGTAAAGGCTTGTGCCGCCCCGGAGTTGCCTCCTGCGGTGGAAAAGGATGAGGATAAACCGGCAGCCGCAGCGCCGTCTTCCCCTGGAATTACACCTGGCGCGGGCGGACCGGTGCAGGATCCGATTCCGGTTAGCCGCGGCGACAACAAGGGCGTGTTGATGGATATTAGTACGGAAAAGAACGGGACGGAGTTCACAATGGTTTTCTGTTGTCCTGTAACCACAGAGATTCAAAGATTTTTGGACCCGTGCCTGCTGATGGTGAATGTTACCGGGCTGCCTCCGGGGCAGCTTCCCGAGCCGCAGAACGTTGACTCCGGCATTGTTTCTAAGGTTCGTGCCGGTTGGTTGAGCGAGAATCCTGCGGTTGCCCGGGTTGTTTTTGAGCTGAAGACCACGGCGGGAGAGGTTTACTGGGATTCCGTCGCTTCTTTGGATAAACAGGTTTTGCGACTGCGTTTGTACACGGGTAAGCCCTATGCGGTGACAGGCAAGATTATCGTACTCGACCCCGGCCACGGCGGCCGTGAGACGGGAGCTATAGGATCAAAGGGTTTGCTGGAGAAGGATGTTAATCTAACGGTTGCGGAGCTTGCCGCGCAAGAACTGAGACGCCGTGGGGCGCAGGTCTACCTGACCCGTGAGGCGGATGTAGACGTGGACCTTTACGCGCGCGGCCCGATGGCCAATTCCCTGGGAGCCGATGTCTTCGTTTCCGTGCATGCCAACGCTAACGTTCGTGCTTCGGAAAGCGGTACCAGCACCTACTGGTACGCGCCGGCGAGTGATCCGCTTCTCGGGGCGCAAAGAGCAAAAAGAGAGCTTTTAGCTTTGTGTCTTCAAAAAGCACTCATAGAAAATCTGAAAAGGAAGGATTTAGGACTTTACACCGCGAACTTTGTGGTGTTGCGTACTTCGTCGATGCCTTCCGCGCTTATTGAAACGGCTTTTGTTTCCAACCCGGAAGAGGAACAGCTTTTGAACACCAGTTGGTTCCGGGAGGCTGCTGCAAAGGCTGTGGTTGAAGGGTTGGAAGCCTTCTTCAATCAAGTATGAGTGAGTATTCAGGAGGAACGAATGTCTTTTAAACAAGAAATTCTGGTCTTCTCAGAAAGTAACGAAGCGTGGTATGAGCCGCTTGGAGCTAAATTTCCGGTTTTTTTCGTTGAAGAGGCAGGCTTTCGGCGGGAGTTGCGTAAAAAAAACCCGGCGGTTGTAATATTGCCCAAACACCACGCGCAACGTGAAAACTGGACCTTATGCCGTGAAATTAAAGCGGTGACGCGCGCACTTGTCGCGGTTGTGGCGGAAAGTCCGCTTGAGCCCCCTGTACGGATGCCGTGGGTGGATGACCTGCTTGATCCTACCTTGCAAGAGGAATTTATCGCCCGGGTTGAAAACCTGCTTCGGATTGCGGAAGCGAACGCTTCCTTCAGCCAGCGAAAGATCAACGGGGAAACCAACGAAGCCTGGAAGCAATTTCTGGGGCCAAAAGGGCTGTTACCGCCGTTTCAGGTAACCGGCTCAACCGCTCTTGACCCTGAGACGACGGGTAATTTTGTGCGCCTGCTTACAAGTCTTTTAAACACCACGGCCACGTTTATACCCGTCAGCCCTTCCCCCCCGTGGATTTCCAAGGATCGCTGGCTGGCGCCTATTGAATGTGTCGGTACCCCTTACTGCCGTACCGTTGCGGAGTCGCCGCTAAGGATAAGCGGGGTTACGCCCTGCCGCTACGTACGGTGGCTGGCGAGTGTGCGTGCGGTCATTGAACGTCGTACGGTGATGCTTCCCTGCCCGGGAGAGCTTACACTTCACGCCGCACCGGTATCTTTAGAGTTCTCAAAGGTGTTGTATCCTTTGGGGGCACTGGTTGTCGGCGTGGGTGATATCCCCGCAAGCGCGGAGTTGGTGAAAGTAGGGCAGCGGCTTAAAATAAGCGTACCGTTGCTCAGGGAGCGGGCGGGGATAGCCAGGGCGCTTATGCAGAGGAAGGAGAAGATTACGGCGCGTCAGCTGGTTGATTCCGCGGCCGATTATATCTCACGTGAGGTTTCTTACCGCTACAACATGGCCTATCAGGAATTCGTTCAGGCAGGCGGTCCGACGGAGCATGTTTATGACAATGACAGGTTCCTGCCTGCCGCGCTTGAGAAAGCGGAGAAACTGGCGGCAATGGGAAAACTGGCCGCCGGTCTTATACACGAGATCAAAAACCCGCTTACCTCTGTTAGGGGCTTTATCCAACTACTTACTGAGAAAGCCACATTCGGAGGTAAGGAGCGCGAGTATCTGGATGTGGTTTTATCCGAAATCGACCGGGTTAACGAAATCATCCGCAGTTTTCTTTATCTTGCTCGTTCGGGCGAGTTCCGGCCGGTGTTGTTAAGTCTGGAGCGTGTGGTAAAGGACATTCTTATGGTCGTTGAAAACCAAGCGGCCTCAAAAGGTATCGAAATTATTTATGAATGTATGCCTGACACGCCGAACGTTTTCGCCGATCCGGAACAGGTCAAGCAGGTGCTTCACAACCTCATTCAAAATGCCTTTCAGGCCATGCCTTCCGGGGGGCGGCTCGTGGTTCGTATTGCTCCCGACATGTCGGGGGGATGGGTGGTCCTGGAGGTGGCGGATACCGGCGTAGGCATCGCTCCGGAGCATTTCTCCAGGCTCGGAGAAGCCTTTTTCACTACGAAGGACGATGGCACCGGATTGGGGTTGGCCATAAGTTACCGGATCATCGAGGATCATCACGGGAGGATAGAGATTCAGAGCGAAGAAGGAAAGGGTACGCGTTTTCTGATTAAACTGCCAATGGCCGTTGACGCCGAAAATGCGGCTTCAGAAGGACTTGCCGCCAAAAAGGTGAATAATATATAGCGTCGGGACAGCACCCTGAATTCCCGGTATTATTTAAGAGCAAGACTCTTAAAATTTGTTTGGGAAGTTAAGAGGTGCTTTTATTTTTGTGTGATGGTTTGTTTGAGCATGATGGATATGAAAAGAGATAACTCGGCAACTTAAGTACAGGGTGAATACTTGTGGAGGTCTGAGGAGTGGACAATCGACCGGTAGGACTGTTTGATTCGGGAGTAGGGGGACTCACGGTTTTTGAGCAGGTAGTGCGCATTATGCCCCGGGAATCTGTAGTATATTTCGGTGATACCGCGCACGTACCATACGGGGGACGTTCAACGGACGATCTGGTGCAACTGGGTGACAGGATTATCAGGTTTCTTTTGACCCAGAATGTTAAATGTGTTATTTTTGCCTGTAATACCAGTTCTTCCGTTTCTATCGGCATCTTGAGAGAAAGATACCCGGTGCCGATGATCGGCCTTGTCGAGCCGGGGGCTAAAGCAGCGGTTAAGGCTACGGTGAACAAGCGCATCGGGCTTCTCGCAACCGAAGCGACGGTTAAAAGCGGCTCGTACCCGAAAGCGATAGCCGGGTTTGATCCCGGGGTTAAAGTGTTTTCTGAAGCGGCGCCTCTTTTGGTGCCGCTTGTGGAAACCGGCAGGACGGATACGTACGAGGCTAAAGAAGCGCTGGCAAAATACCTGACACCGTTAAAACAGGCAGGCATCGATACCCTTATTTTAGGCTGCACGCATTACCCTTTTTTCAAGCAGTATATCGCCGATATCTTAGGCTCCGAAGCGGCGCTGGTCGACCCGGCCGAGGCGACGGTCATCGAGGCGCAGGCGGAACTTTCGCGGCGGGGTATGCTTGCCGTTGCAGACAAAGTCCGGCATGACTTTTTCGTCAGCGGTGATGCCGGAGAATTCAACAGGTTGGCCGGGCGTTTATGTTCCGGGTTGTCGCTGCAGGCAACAAGGGTGGATATCTAAAGGTTGAAAACGAACGATTTAAAGGTTGGAGGATAACAAGGTAGCGGGGATTTTTCAAGTAAGTTGTACTCCGAATTCCAACTTCTCACCTCGCACCTCTCACTTCTCAATTAAGGCGGATTCGATTTATGAAGGTCGGTTTAACTTCAACCATCCCGGTAGAGGTCCTGTTTGCCGCCGGCGCGGTCCCTGTCGACCTTAACAATCTCTTTATAGTCA
>JBFMBL010000039.1:0-25519 GCA_040755195.1 Bacillota bacterium | reverse complement strand
TTCGCGCTCTCTGTGACAAAACTCAGAAATCTCGTTGGCGTTGTTTCTCAAATCTGAAATAGGCCGGATTTTCGGCATAACAACTCCCCCCCCTCCCAACTCTCAAAATATGTACATTTAATATAGCATAATATTGAGAGACAATCAAGTGAGTTACTATTGCATCCACTAAACCAAAAGTCGTCTTCTGCCTGTGTAACACGGCGATGCAGGCTTTTTTTACCTACCCGGAACCTGAAATCAAAAACCTGGGGAGGATTCGGCACATGGTCGGGGTTATGAAACTGCGGCTCCCATCACCCTTTGGTCCGTAGGCATCCTTACCGCAGAGCATTTTCCATAGACAAACGGCAGCAGCCTACAGGATTCCCGTTGTTGTCAGCAGAACCGTCCCCGTGACAGTTTTAATCCGAGTGCTGGGCTCCGTGCCGACCGTCTTACCTTCCGTGCCATGCTTGTTTTTCGCGGCTTCCGGAACTCTCCTAAATGTATACTCGTACTTGCTCCTGGTGTGGTAAAATTAAGCCAATACACACGCCGGGGGACTTGATGATGAAAAAATTGGGCGGCACGTTGTTGTTAACTGTAATTCTGCTGGCAGCCGTAATACTGACGGCACCGTCTGCTGGTGCTGTCAAACTGGACGACACCAATGCATACTGGGCGACCGGCGTACATACCGGCGGGATCAACAACGATGCGGACGATCAGGCCGAAATGCTGAAACAACTGGGGCTTTTCCGCGGTACCGGTAAAGGTTTTGAACTTGAGCGAAAGATGACCCGTGCGGAGGCGGCCGCGATGCTGGTGCGTTTTCTGGGCGCAGAGGACAAGGTGCTTGCCGGAACCTGGAGTCATCCGTTTAATGATGTACCGCAGTGGGCGGACAAGTGTGTGGGCTGGCTGTATCAGAGCGGACTGACCAGGGGCGTAAGCAAAACGAAATACGGCGCAGAGCAGAATACCACCCTTGAACAATATGCTGTTTTTCTGAGCCGGGCGGTCTGCGGAAACGATGATTGGCAGGCAAACGGCATCGCCACGGCGGACGAGGTCAAGCTGTGGGACAAAGAGAACGGCTTTTTCACCCGCGCCGCCGCCGTAGGATTATCCACGCGCGCGCTGACCTTGACCTACACGAGAAACGGCAACTGGACGTATTCAATGGCACAGTTTCTTGTTAATAAAGGCTTGTTTACGCCGGAACAGTTCCTTAACGCGGCGTGGGGCGTGTTGCCGCCGGAATACCGGTATTTGGACGATGAGGGATACATTTATAATACGATCGCCGGTGTGACGGTCGGCAAAACGGATGTCGGCGGCTTGCAAAACATGACCGGTACGGACAGTCCACTGCCGTATTTCTATGCATATGCAGCGCAGGGACAGAATGTCGCGCTGTATCGTGTCGACTGCAAAACGATGGGGTGTACAAGGGTCTCCTTCAAGGCGCTGCCCGGCAACGGCGATGAATGGTCTTATACATACGCCTCAACCGTCGGCGGAAAGGATTATCTGTTCGAGTATTCATCCGCCGCAAACACATTGAATCTTGTCCTGTGCGACGGCAACGAGCTTAAGACTGTGCTGCCTGACATCAAATTGTACGGGGACAGTGTTTCCCCGAGTTCGGAAGAGAATTACTTTACAGCGGATGATGCGATGCTGATTGCGTGCCGCGAGCAATACCATCTTGTGAACAAGGACGGTATTAGTACACATGCCTATGCCGCAGACACACAGACCCTCGGTTTTGACGGCAAAAACGTCGTAACACAGCTTGTAACAAAAGAGAATACGACGATTTCCTGCCTGCGCGCGGCTGACGGCACAACGGTAGACTCTTACACCGTTAAACAGGATATGCAGGGAGATTACGACCGCCGCACGGTCGCGGCAAAAGGATATAATCCTTTCGCATGTACTGGCCGCTATTACGGCGAAGCAGGCCTGTATGTGCTGGACATCGGGAGCGGAAGGCTGAAACAGATCACCGCGCGTCCGACGCTGGATTTAACCGCCTTTCGCAATGACGACCGTTATATCATCTTGACGCACGACCTCGGCGAACGCATCCACAGCGGTGATCAGATCATAATGATCGATCATGACGGCACAGAACGCGTCTTTCTGAGCAATGACCCGGCGCACGGCATCCTGATTGAAGGCTTTTTATCTATGGCAAGCGGAAGTTCGGTTGGTTTTTATTCCGCGACTGATGTGGGCATGCAGCATTTCAACATTTACGATTATGTCCTGTTGCCGGCTTGGGAAACATCGGCAGGGAGTAATGAGCTACCAACGATCGTCGTCACCGGTTACACCGCCGGCCGTCCGGAACTGGAAGCGGAAGGCTACGAACAGGCCTACATCCAAAAGGAACAAGCAAGGCTGGATTCGCTTGGGTATGGATACAAAAGCTGACACGATATCATTGTTTAAAAAATCTGCCGCTTTTGAGTTACTCGTGAAGTATGGAATCCTCTAAATACTCCAGTCTTTTTATGTTTGAGTTATTGCCTTTCCAACCGGATTCCTGTTACTGTTGTTGTCAGAAGAACCGTCCCTGTGACAGTTCTAGCCTGAATAAGTTAACAAGTTAAGTTCCTGGCACCGAGTCTTTGGCATGGCACCGAGTCTTCCGCATGACATCCCACAGACCGACATTAAGTAAAGAAGCTTTACATGAATTGGTTGTTGAGATCTTGACCCTATGGTACACTTAATCCATGAGACACATTGTCTATTTTGATGTTTGTTGTCTGAACAGGCCGTTTGACGATCAAACACAAGCCAGGATCCACCTTGAGTCAGAGGCCGTACTGGCGGTTTTAGACAACTGTCAGAACGGTATATGGGTCTTAATCGGAAGTGAAGTAGTTGATTTTGAAGTTTCGTTAATACCCGATTCGGAAAGAAGAAAGAGAGTCGCTGCTCTTGCCGCCTTGGCTCAAGACAGAATACGGATTAATGACGAAATAAGGCTGCGGACTGTAGAGCTTACAAAAAACGGATTCAAACCTTATGATGCATTGCACCTTGCAAGTGCCGAAAATAGTAGTGCTGAGGTATTTCTAACCACTGACGACAAACTGCTTAGAAAGGCTCGCAAGAACGCCCGTCTGCTCAAAATAAATGTGGAGAATCCAGTAATCTGGATCATGGAGGTGACCAAAAGTGGACATTCAAAAAATGAGTCCTAACCAAATAAGGGATGCCGGCTTGGCGGTCTTGTTAAAATCTCTTGGTCCCATAGGTATGGTGCGATTCCTCCAACAATTTGGTACGGGAACCGGAGACTATACCAGGGAAAGAGGAAAATGGCTGGATAAAATTAGTCTCACAGAAATATTGGCAACAATTGAAGCAAAACGGGAAGAAAAAGAATAGCGTTCGTATCAGCCTTAATCGATCCAATACGCATACTCAACCCCTGGCAGAATTCAGAGGTTTACTTTTATTTGAGGTTAAGAGTTTTTAAATATTTCCAGTTGCGCATTGGGGGTTAGAGTTTTCAGGGGCGGGGAGAGATGGTTGGCAGAATAAAAGAACGGCCTTTTCTGCCGGTTATCCACCAGATCGCTGTGCTCCGTGCCGACACGACATCGGCTTGGTTCGGAGCGAACAATTCCAACCTCCAACTTCTCGCCTCTCACCTCCAAACAGCAAGCCCTCCCGCAGAGCTTCCTTGCAGACAAACCGCAGCGGCCTGCCTGATCCCTATTTCCAATTGTTGTCAACTGAACCGTTCCCCTGACAGTTAACAGTCCACAGTATGGTGGTATGTCATAGGAACTGTCCCCGTGACATTTCTTATTGGCAGCACCTGTAGGTTTTGAGTAAGCATCAGGGTTCTTCCCTAAGATTTCATGGTAGGTACCTGCCGTTCTCGTATCATAGCTACGGTTTTTTCTAAATTTTCCATTTCCTCAGGCTTATCGGGATCATACTGAACAAATTCAATAGCGAGGTCCGCACTGCTTGACCGGTTCGCAATCTTCGGAACCAGAAAAACGCTGAAGTTAGTCCCTCTGGTCGCAGTGCTCTCGCGCGGTCGTCCGGCTTTGTCAGGCTCACTGTCCGGTGCTAACGTGTTTCCATAAGCCTGAGCTATGACTGGGAGCAGAAAAAGCTTGGTCCCAGATCAGATGTAGCCTGAGTAAGTTAACAAGTTAAGTTCCTGGCACCGAGTCTTCCCTCAGGATCGGGTGCCGGGCGATTCAGATTGCATATGTTCGGCTTAGTATAGAGCATGTTTTCCAGGGTTGTATCGTCCAGTCCTTCCGGCAGCGGCCAGGAGATACCGGAAGCTTCAGCGGCCTTCAGGATCTTGATGACGGTGTGGTGGGAGATGTTGCAACTCTTGGCGATCTGCCTGGCGCTCAAATGAGCATCCCGGTTCAAACGCAGTATTTCTCTGATCTTTCTCATTGATTGCCTCCTGTTTGGCAAGATCCGACACCTCGAATTCGTTTTTCTTACGAATTCTCAGACTCGATGTCAGATCCCTTTGATTGCCAGCATCGTTTCGCCAAACAAGAGAGTGGGCAATTTGAGCCGGAATTACTGGGCAATTTTGTCCGGAATCGGTGGGCTCTTTGACCGGAATCACTGGGCAGTTTGCGCCGGAATATGCGCCCGGTTGAGCTGGTGGAGATTGTCAAAGCAGACCAGCAGCAGGTGGACGGACGACACAGCCCCTGGCAGCTTGATCCCTTGCAGGTAGCCCTCACCTTTGTTAATTTAAAAGTATCGCCGGAAGGAATTGAAGGCGAACCGAAAATACCCGCGACATCTTTCAAAGCGATAGCGAACAACGGCGTTGAGGCGGTAGTGGAGGTCGCCGGCGGCCCGATTAGACGAGTCTACCTGAAGCGGCTTGTCAGGCAGGACGAGACGGGTATCTGGTCGGTGGTCGGTTACGACCCCCGTTAGGCAACTGAAAAAACGAGACTAACCTAAGCATGGTCCCGGTGGCACAATCCCCCGGGACCATTTTTCATGCTTTTCCCCCGATCCCCGTCATATCTATGAACACGGTACAGGCAGAGGCCCTGCCCAAATTGCGGCACACCCTTGGTCTGGAAAAAAAGCAAAAAAGGCGAATACCTCGCCTGGCCCAATGCTCACTGGTGTATGTATCAGCGTCCGAAGTAAGAACGTGTTGGAGAACCACCCCTGACACGCTCGTATAGCTATTTGTTAAAGTAACCCGTACCCATGACAATAATTATATCGAAGTGTCCGAAGACCATCCCTAATATCATAAGTTAATAAGTTCGGTGCCTGGCACCCATTTCCCTGTGGCACCCATTTCCCTGGCACCCATTTCCCCCATTTCCCTCGGCACCCATTCCCCTCCATGACACATGAAAATTATCGTTGCACATTGGAGGTTAGGGTTTTGAGGCGTAAGGAGTGATGATTGTCAAAATAAAAAAACAGCCTTCCTCCCGCTGTCCACCGGAGCCACTGTGCTCCGTACCGACGCAACATTAGTTTGGTTCGGAGATAAATGGCAGCGGGCCTCATTAATGCTATAGTCTAAGCTATCGCTGGGTACACAAAGAAACAAGTAAAGCCCGGTCCGGATATAGTTTAAAAAAGTTAACAAGTTAAGTTCCTGGCACCAAGTCTTTATGTGGCACCAAGTCTTTATGTGGCACCAAGTCTTTATGTGGCACCAAGTCTTTATGTGGCACCAAGTCTTTATGGCACCAAGTCTTTATGGCACCAAGTCTTTATCCCCAAGTCTTTATCCAAGCGGCGCAAGAAATACTTAAGAAATATGGAATTTAGCCCTAATTACCAATTATTGTTACAGGAACCGTCCCCATGACAGTGTACCCATGACAGTATGACAATCATGACGCATGCCTTCATAACGCATTCTGTTTTCTAAGTATCCCATCAATTGCGTCTGACAGGTTCCAAATCGGTTCAGCATCGCCGTCCTTTAACATCTCAATGACTTTCGGCAACCCGGCAACGGCGAGTCCGTTCGCAAGCGTCATTATCTTTCGTGGTTCCGCTACTATCTCCACGTTGTTTGTCTTGCCGATCGCGATCAGCATCAGTATGTGAATGCGCCACGGATCACTGCCGAAGATCGACCCGTCGATGATCTTCCTTGTGTCGTAGTTGGTTATGTCGGCAGGCTCCAAGCCCAGCCGCGCGGCAACGCAGACTGAGAGGAACCAAAGATCGACCATGCGTGGAAACGGGCTCTGATCGATGATCGCATCAGCGCTTCGCTGGCAGTACCGGGTGAAGGCTTCGTGGAATTCGACTGGCACGTTGATGTCGATAGCCTGAAACGGGTTGAAGTATCTGTCCACCATCGTCACCTCCTATGACACTGTTTCCAGTTCGACCTGCGCATCCGCGTGACGCCGGCAGAGCTGACATTCGCTGCGGTGATCGCATGCGCACCGCAGAACCTTGCGTTCCGCAACGCCGGGATCGTTGACGAGCATCTTCGGGTAATGCGCCGGGTTGGTCAGCGTGAATACCATGCCTGCCGCCGCGTCGATGATTTCCTCGCACCCGGCGATTTCATCATGTGTTAGGAACAGGATCAGTTGGGCGCTCTCGCGTACCGCCGTGCGCAAGATGGACCGCTTGACAAAGCCGCTGGTCATGCCAAGCGGCGTGTCGATGACATTCGGTGCTTCGACCTCGCTGACCTTCGTCAGTGCCAAGATAAAGGCGAGCGTCAAAGCGCGACGCGACGCACCGTTGAGGTCACGGTCCGGGTTGAGCGTTCTGTTGTTCGGGCCGTAGACGATAATGTCAAAGTCCCGGCTGATCTCGGCGCGCCGGATGATCGCGCCCTGTTCCGGGTCCGCCCCGATCATTTCAAGGAAGATGTCGTTCATCCGCTCACTGACCTTTTGCAACTCCTCATTGGTGATCCGCTCATATGCGCTCTGCAGGACCTTCATTACATCCTGCGTAACCTCCAGTTCGGCCAGGATGCGCGCGCCCTTCTTCTGCTCCCTGAGCAGACGGTCGCGCTTGTCCTCCAATTCTTCACGCTCACGCCGCAGCCCGTCGAGCTGCGTCCTGATGGTCGACTGTTTCGTCAGATACCGGTCGCGCTGTTCCTTATATTGGCGGCGCGTTTCGCGTAGACCCTGGATATCCGTGTCAGGGAGTGAGTCCAGTTTCCGTTCCAGCGCCCGGAACTTCCGACCCGCTTCATCGCGCAGTTCCTGAATGCCATCGCGCCGCTCGACGACTTTCCTGTATTCTTCCAGCCAGGTGCCTGGCCCAGTGTCGCCGCCACTTTGTAGCGGTTTCGCGCCGAAATAAAGATCGGTGAGGATCTCCTGGATTTCATCGGCGCGTTGGTTGTCGTCTATCAGCTTCTGGATATGCGCGCGGCGCTTGTCACTATCCGGGTCGCCGGGTTGCAGTGACTCCCCGCAGATGCAGACTTCTACAGAAAGCCTATCATACAAGACTGGGACCGTCGTATTCGGAATCTTGCGCTGGTCGTGCAGTTCTTCGAGTTTTTCCAATGCACGATCAAGAAGTGGAGCCAGAAGGTCCGTTGCAATCGAACGGCTGCGGAACAGTGTCGAATGTTCCTTGTTCGCTGCTTCGAGCTGCTCATCGAGCTGTTTGATCTCACGCTTTGTCTGTTCTAGGTCTTTGCGCAGCTTCTCTTTGTCGCCTTTTTGCAGCGCTACCTCAATCTTGCGATCTATCTCATCGACCCTTTCATCGAATGCGACAAACTGCTGTTTGGCATCTTCGAGATCGGCTTCCAGCTTCTCAAGGTGGTTCTCGATCGCTTCCAGACGCGAGGCGATCTGGTTCAGTTCGCTGCCGCTGCCGACCTGTTTCGCCTTCTTGTTCACTTCCCCCGCCGATTTGCGAACATGCTTGATCGCATCCTCCATCACGCCGAGGCCGAGAAGGGAGCGTATGGCACGCTGCACTCGCTCGCGCTTCGTAGATAGGGCGACATCTGCTTCGATGAAGCTCAAGGCACGGTCGCCGTCGGTGAAAAAGACTTCGCGCAATTCAGGCGGCAGTTCCTCATTAATCAGCGCCTCCGGCGCATCAATGGGACTTGCGCCGTTGTCTTGAAGCACGAACAACTTCACTGTGGAGGCTGAGCGGCGCGACTGGCTGTCCACATCCTCGAACGCCGAACGCACCAGGCGGTAACGACGTCGCGTTTCGCGTAACTCACCGCCGACCCGCCGGTGGGTGGTTAGTTCGAATTCGACCGTGGCAGTGATCGGAA
Source organism: Bacillota bacterium (assembly GCA_040755195.1). Classification (GTDB taxonomy): domain Bacteria; phylum Bacillota; class Desulfotomaculia; order Desulfotomaculales; family Ammonificaceae; genus SURF-55. The sequence continues at coordinate 17,262 of JBFMBL010000039.1, read as the reverse complement.
CCCGCTTGCCTTCGCTTGCGTCCCAGTCGATGGGATGCAGACGAAAACCTTCACCCTTGCCGGGCAGTGCTGCGTCTCCGTAGAGTGCCCATTGCAGACCGTGCAAAATCGTGGTTTTGCCCGACTCGTTGGCTGCGCGAATGACCGTCAGCTTCCTGTCGGGATCGCTGAAGAATTCGAGTTCCAGATCGCGGAGCAGACGGAAATTCTGAAATTCGGCACGGATCAGCTTCATGAGTCCATCTCCTCTACACCGGTGTCCTGACCGCGTCGCGCCGCTAAAAACCGTGCGGCGGCGTTGCACTTGTCGTTTATCTTCTTCTGTATATTCATGGCAGAGACGCGATGCCCGCGCTCGTATTGGAGAATCTCAGAAATCACCTCGACAATCTCTTCTCTGTAGCCTTCACACCGTTCCTCTATCTCGGCACATTGCTCAAAGATGATCGAGACTATCTTCTTATCGTTCATTGGGATCTGCCCTCCCTAGGTTGTTACAGGTACGCCGCTTCAACCATCTTATCAATCGTCGCCAGTGGCCCGTCCGGTCGCCCCGCATTTCTCGCGAGCCTCGCAAATTCCTGCGCTCGGCGCAGTTCCGTGCGCACAAGCGCGCGGGCGTCGGGATCGAGCCCTTCTTCCATCCCCGGCGGCAGCGCCAGCAGGTCGTGAATAACGCTGTGAGTCTTGCTGATGGCGCTGCATGTGCGCAACAGCCGTCCGCGCCGCTGTACCCATTGTCGCTCGACGGTCGTACTCGCGAGGATGAAGGCCTTGCATATCTGCGGAATATTCACCCCTTCGTCGAGCACACGCTTTGCAGTTAACACCTGAATTTCACCGTCCTGGAAGGAAGTGATGATCCGCTTCGTCTGGTCACGGCTGGCAGTCTCCTTGGCGGTGAGCTGGTGAAACAGGATGTTCCTGTCCCGTAACAGCCGGTTCACATTATCAAGTTGGTCAGGCCCCTTGTCGGAAGTGTAGACCAGCGTATGCCGCAGGCTGCTTGTATCTTCTTCATCGAGCAAGGTTCCCAGCATCGAGACTTTGCCCGATGCCGTTTCCAACAGTGCGCGTCGGTCGCGCAGCAGCTTCGCAAGATATTCGTCCGGCTTGCCGTCGTCGCTGCGCCAGGCGTTTTGTTTGATCTTGCCCGTCAGATCGAACCATTCGTCCATTTCGGTTTCTGTCAGATATACCGGGTGGATGTAGTAATCGTACTCAACAAGGCATCGACCGATGGCTTCTTCAAGGGTGAAGCGGAACGCCACGGGACCGAAGAAACCAAACAGCGCTTCCGTCCCCTCTTCATCGTACTGGCGGATCGGGGTGGCCGACAGCCCGAGCCGATACTCGAAAAACTCCGGCGGGTCGTTGATGAAAGACGGGCGGCCGAGGTTGTGAGCCTCGTCCGCGATCAACAGGCGTAAACAGTCGAAGCCCTCGATGGCGGCGAGGAAATCCGAGGTGCAAAGCGTGTCGTGACTGACGACCACCGCCTCGACATCTGACAGACCTGTGCGCAAACGCCGCCTCAGTCTTTGCAGCTCGCTCGCGCGCTTCGCCGCGCTGCCGGCTGTCGTGAGATTGATCGGTTTCAGTCCGAACGGCGCGATTTCATCACACCATTGTTCGATTAGCGGCACATAGGGCGCGGCGATGACCATCAGGAGCGGCTTGTGTCCTTCGTAGAGACGGTGCGCGCCGATCATCGAGGTGATCGTCTTGCCCGATCCTGTCGCCATTTCGAGCACACCGCGATACCCGGCGTCGCACCACGCGGCGACCGCCATGCCCTGGTGCTCGAACGGGCCGTCCTCGTATCGAAGCCAGCCCGGTATCGCGAATCCCGTGCCCGGTATCGAAGCATCGTAAGGTTCGGCTTCTTCCGCAAAGAAGGACGCGCGGGCATAGAGATCCCGTAGCTCGTCTTCGGTCGGCGGCATCTCCGAGTTGTAGGTCCGCAACAATCGTTGCTGGACTGCCTCCGGCATTCCGATCACGAGACAATTATCGTTCTTGTTCTTCCACAGGCGGCCGAACTCGTAACAAAGCTTGTCAGTGATGTAACGCTGGTTCGGATCCTGCCAGGATTTTGATATCGCGATTTGTTCAATGTTCTTGCGGATACCCGCATAGGTCACGTTGCTCGACCCATGCACCGCGATGACATCTTCGCCATCCTCAAACAGCCAGACCTTTGGATGAAAGAGCGCGTCTTTCATCAGAGCAACTTTGATTTCAAGTCGCCTTTCGCGTAGCAGCCATGAGAGACATTTGAGCGTGTGCATCTGTAATAGGTCTTCGGTCACAACCAGTTCTTCCAGAATTTCTTGTGCTACGTCTTCTGCAGATTTGAGTCCATCTTCGATCGCGGCCTGATCTTCAGCGCGTAACAGGGGGCTAACTATAAGACGGAAGCTGTTTTGGGTGGCATTAATATATGTCGCCAAACCAGGTGCCAGCGATGTGAGAACCTCACTGGAAAAGAATCCAACCATACAATCGACGTTGGTAGCGTTTTGGAATCCAGGAATAAGCACTTCTTCGGTTAGCGGATCGCTAGGCAGGATATAGAGGGAGCGAATTGCATCCAGTGCCCGCAACGCCTTGCGATTCGTTGTCGTCTTTCCAGCCGGAATCGCCCCTGTAGACCTGTAGACCATTCTGATCACCACATCCTGAAAAAAGGTAACCCATACACAGAAGATTAAAGACGACAGACCAAGCAGGGTAATGAGTCATCCTCGTCATCAAGAACCTCAGCTAAAACCTCGACTAGGGGCCTATTTGATCGGATCTTTGCTTCACGCTTCATGGCAGCTTGGTGTTTGGCAATGATTTCAGTTTTTCGGGCCAAGAGATCCCTCAATGTCTCATTGCCCGACCAAGTATACGTCCTGCCCTTCATTGCGGTAGCCTCATAGTTGACCTTATCCTCGTAAGCGACAGCCCTTGCAAAGAGACCAGGATGGTTCTCAGAAAGCTTTATCCACTCGTATTTCCGTTGAAAGAAGCAGAAGTAGCACCCAGATCGTGTGCGCCACTTATAGTATTCAGGCAGACCTACGCCGGCATCTTTTAGAATTCGTAGAACCTGTTCTTTGTTGATGCCATCCTGTTTGAAAGGATAGACAGGGATAATATTTGGTTTGTGGGATATATAACCTTCGCGGTTTTCGTCAGCCCGAATGGCAATATAACTAAAGGTAGTATCATCCCCGATCCAGGCCTCGAGAGGTTTAATCTTAAGGTATTTTGTGCACCACCGCATCCGAGCCGAGGGCAGAGTGCCCTGGAAAACTGTTAACCAATGATCAAAATCTCGTTCAGGATTAAGACGGATAATGCTCTTCCCCAGTACGACCTCGAGCCGTTGAAGATACTCATAGGTCTCCGGTAATTCCGATCCGGTATCGCAAAAGAAATATTCCATTTGGGGAACGCGGTCCCGCATATAGATAGCAAGTGCAGCGCTATCCTTTCCCCCAGAGATTCCCAGCACGTGACGGACCTGGTTACTTACTTGCTCAACCACTGTGCCCACCCTCCATTAGATGCTGGCTTTCTATCCCGACCCCCTTGCAGTCATCCAAACGCTTGGCGAGCATGGCTAGAAAAGCTACCTGCCCGGCGTTTCCAAAAATAGCCTCAACCTTCTTCATAGCCTCTTCAAGGACATCTGTTAATACCCTCTCCATAGTCTTGTCAACCCACACCACTCGACTAATCTCAGATCCATCAGGCGCCGTTACTATTACCCTGCGAGCCTCGAAGCCCTCTCTCGCTTCCGTTCGACGTTCAAAATATAACGCTTCCAAACGGGCAAAAGTTCCTGCAATATCATGGAGTGCAAATTGGAAGTTAGTGTCATCCTCATCCTTCCACGTTTGGGGTGGACAGCCACTAATACTCATAGCAATGGCTTCTATCCATTCTGAATCATCTAAACTCTGGTTGGACGCTACCAACAGTAAGGATCGAAGCTTGGGATTTAGTACCTTATCAATTAGGTGACTTGCTCGAACCTTAAGATCGTTACGTAAAGATACGTCTGAAGGGGTACCAAGCTTATGCTTGAGTGCCTCATTAATATTTTCCAAGAGTCTTGGATAAGCACGCTCTAATTCGACAAAGCACCCGTGCAACCGGTTCGCAAATTCTTGAATTTGGCTTGTCGGCCTAGACATATTCGGTAGAAACTCTTTCAGTCCACAAGCGGTTGGCAGATCCGAAAACAAAAGCTGATCAGGCTCGCGGGAGTTCAGAAGGGCATTGCGAACGGACAAAGTACGTTCCGACAAATTGTTGGTCCGTAGTGTGTATTGGGGAAAGGAAGTGATCTTAGATATCAGGGGGACCACCACTGACAGAATAGTGGAATTCCGGTTCCTGCCGCGGGTTCGAACCTTGATTCCAAAACGTTCAGCAATAGCTTTTACTACCTCTTCCCGGACTCCTGAAAAAGCAAACACCTTAACCGTGAAACGCTCAGGGGCCTTAATGAGTCGTTCTATATGAGCAGTGCTCAATTGTGGTTGGTAGGTGCCATCTTCGTAAACAGCAATTTCATCATTCCAATTTAAGAGTGCCGCAGTAAGCAAAACAGGGATGGGTCCCTCCTTAAGTCCTATAGGCGGCGCCATTAAGAATGAGTAGATTTCCCTTACGGAAATGTGCCGAATACGAGCTTCCTCGAGAAGGTCAGTGAGTCTCACCCAGACTTCTTTGAAACCTCCCTCAGAATAAGGTTCTGTAAAACCAAATAGGTCTCCCTGGATCCTGCCGTGAAGCCCAGACCAGCACAAAATGGACTCGTACATGGCCCGTTCGGGACCATATCGGGAGAGTCCAAGGCGGTCCTCATCTGAATTATTGATCATCGCCTCTATAAGATCACGTCGCGCCTTGGCGCCCTGTGATGTCAGATCTCGGCGTGCTAACATCTCATTGCGAATCTCAGGAGAACTCGAGTAAACCGTATCGCAAAGATCCGAAAGCATTCGGGAAAGGCTACCATTAACAGAAATTCGCTCTTCACTTCCCGCTAAAGTACAGATGAGATCTGGACGTGAAGGCCGGAATGCGTCCTCAAGAACCTTCTCAAGTCGGCGCTGAGCCAATGCTAGGCGCTCCTGAACCTCCCGACGCGCAACCCAGTCAGACGCAAGTGCCTCGGAGTTCTCAAGAACATCTCTGAGTGCCACTACTTCATACGCGGATTCTTTAATCAGACTCGTATCAGGCGTACGCATAATGATAATGGGTTTGGAATTGGGGTCTGGCATAAGTACGTTTGCTGGCACATCCTCAGATATTAGATAGAAAATCATGCCGTCAGCTTCAATCGGATTTTCGAAGGGGCGACTAGCTTCGTCCACGAAGTGGCGGGTAAAGTAACGGAGAATCCCTTTTTTTTGGCTATGGCGACCCGCAATAGCGGGCACAAGCGGGATAACCGTTTCAAGAAGGTCAGCCATCGGCTTTCCTTGAATCCGCTCGCGGCTTGCCGAAATTGCACCAGGAATATCAAAGTCACTGCCTTGCCAGATCCGGAACTCATCAGCAAACTTCCTATATGTAATGAGACCACCTGCCTCGAGCTCGGCAAGCTTCGCATTAACCGGCTTAGATTTGCTTCGCATATCGCCGAGAGCGAACTCAATCATTGCCCTTGACGCCCTGAGCGCACCACCAGTGGAGACTAGGTTAAGAACCGCTATTACTCTAAGATACCGTTCATCTTCTGGATCGAGCCCATGGGTCTCACTAAGTCGACGTTCGATTTCCAACCATCGAGCGCCTTCAGCGGCCGCTCCGACCATGCTGCTGTTACAGCTAATAAAGTACTCGTAGACTTGGTCGAGGTTGACCGTGGGAATTTCCCTGCTAATGATTGCTCGCCCTAGAAAACTCGCCACAGAGGCAGGTTCGTGACTCGCTATGAAAGTGAAAAGGGTACGCGCATTCTGGGCGTATCGGGCACAAAGTTCGGGGAGCGCCAAAGTAGTTACCGGATGCAATGGGTAGCAGTCTGCAATTAGGTCAGGGCCATCCCCAAAGACATGACTAAGACCAAGGTCTTTGCAAACCTTATACATCCGCTTCGCCCATCCATTGATTTCTCGTTCAAAAGACCGGCAGGCACTTGAACGATCGAAGACACGTGATAAAACACGGATGGCTTGCTCTGGCGAGTCCAGAAAAGGAATCTCCTCGAAACGTCCCTGAACCTTACTCCATTCGCGGCGTAAAGCGGTCGGAAGGCTGTAGTCTGTGAGGGCGAGGTGTTGGAGAGTGAATATAAAAACGGGTAATCCCTCAATACCTGAAACCTTTTCAGCTACATTCTGGAGCACAAATAGATCGGCGACTGCAGCACCTTCGGAGAAGGCCTCAATGTTCTTACCAAACTCGTCAATTATCAGCAAAACCGGTGCGTAGCTCGACAGTGTTGTTAGTGCTTCTGTTACCTGCTGAGTGTTTTGAAGCCTCTCTACCTCCTCGAAGGCGCGTTCAATTTCGTTGGGTAACACTTCTTTGCCCCAATAACGATCAGCACCGTTCTTAAGTGCACGTATCAGGGTTAAGTTGACCGGTTCTCGTTGCGCGGTTACAACGGCGCGAATAAACCCTTTTCCAGCAGCACCAAGGCATTCGCGCCCGCGCCTCACCTCATTCAGTAGGTCCGTACCAATCGATTCTAGTACAGCCTCTGCGCTAGCTCTAGTAAACCCCTCAGGACCAAACAGAGCGTCTAAAAACTGGGCGAATGAGGATTTCCCTGAGCCATAAGGGCCGATAATAGACCAAGTACGCGGGAGAGAACGGTCGTGCATTGCTGCCGTAAGCCGTCGAATCACATCAACAGAACGAGCAGTGGGAATATAGCTATCCACCACCTGTGAGTCTGCATCCCGTTCAAGGTTAATGGATCGCTGGAAATGACTTCGAATAGTAATATTATGACTCAAGCTTTTAGATGGCTCGTCCAAAATATCACCGTCGGAGAATGAACTATCACTTTCTCCCAGCCTTGATGAGATCTCTATCTCCCACGATGCCTTAAGATCTTCATGCTCATTTTTGATTCTCTCAGGAGTATTCTCCACCACCAGGGCTTCGTGAGGAAGATTAGCAATTACCTTGGAAGAATTGGTAGTCGCTCGATAATAATCAGTCAAAACCGCATAAGCAATCTGTTTGATATCCCCATCGACCAAAAGCTGTTTTACCCCAGCTTGTTCAGTAATGTGCAGCCTAGTATTGTGACAAACAAATCGCATGAGTGAATCATAGATGTCAGCCTCGGTTAGCTTAAATACCCGACCCGGGCTTCCGCAATCCTGAGCAAGGCGGGCCAAAGTAATGGTTTTGATATTGCTATCATTACTGGTCATGAAGTCGAGGATGGTGTAAGCCAGGATATCGTCAGGGAGATTGAGCTTAGGGCCAATGACAAACCGAAAGGTCTTCGATTCGCCGGGCACTGGCTCCATAATCCCAAGCTCGCGGAAGGGACAGTCGATTAGATCGTCAACCACTTGCCCGGAACGCTTAGGAGCGTACATTCTAATCGCACAGTCAACATCCTTTTTGACCGAGGACTCGACAATACCCGTCCAACCGGGCACGGAGGAAACTGCATCAAAAACAAAACGGTGTAAGGTTGCATCGGTAAACTGGATACTCTGAAATGAATTAAAGATGAGCCACCAGGCCGGTGCTTTGCTACGCGGGGCAAGGAGCTTCCAGTGGAGTAACCATAGGGTGCCTGGTGCTTCGACATACGGATCCCAACCCTCCTCGTTGAATAGAGCATTTCCAAACTCCGACGGCTTGAGGTAAGCAAGTCGCGGTTGACTGGGATTCCGCACTTCCTCCAATAACTTAAAGGCCTGCCCCCAGTAACGGATGGCCCTAACCATGTTTTTCCCGACACCGAGCGCTACTGTAGCATCTTCCCTAGTGAAAAGTGAAGGATCCGTGGCCACACCTTCAACAGACTTACGCAGCCAACCATAGCGAGGATGGAATGTTTCGTGACGAGCAAAAACTTTTTCGGTTTCCCGTGCAAGCATCCGAAGACTCATCCCCTCTTCCCCCCGCAGACGCTGGTATTAACCTGGAGTGCCCACGGAAGATTTTCCGCCGCCTTTGAAAAAACATCAGCATCAGGGTGGGACTTACGACTCTGTAAGCTCATAATTTGGTGTGGCGTCCCTGTAATCCCCATTAATCCCCATCCTCCCTAATTTCCCTAATTTATCGTAATATCCGCGTATCCCCTAATTCCCGTTAATGCTCAAGTGTGGTGATAATAGGGCCATCGGCTTCAATACCCTCAAAGCGATAAAACCTGGCCCCGCCATCAATCTTGCCAAACTTCTGCCGCATTAGTTCAAACAATCGCTCTTCACAAGTGGAAATAAAGAACTGCCGCTTGCCCAGAGATGTGGAGATAAGACCTCGAATCAACTCGACAAAGCCAAACGCGTTAAGGTCATCGAAATGTGTGACGGGATCATCCAAAAGAATCGGTGCGAACCCAGACCACGTCTGAGTCAATCTCCCAGACAAGAAAAGACTGAGCATCAGAATCTGTTTCTGAGAGTCACTGAAGTAGTCCGTCGGCTTGACGTTTTCGCTTCGCCAACTCACGAGAACACGGATTTCGCTTCCCTTCGGTTGTAGACTGACGTCGCCGAATCCGTACACAGTGCGAAGACGCCTTTGAGTGAGAGTGGTGAGAGGGCCTAATGCGCGTACGTAGTTCCCAACGGCGTCTGCGTTCCGCTTGTTGAGTATGTCATTGATTTGGGAAAACCATTTCTTAACTACAGACATACGCTGCATCTTTTTATCAATGTCTTGCTTTTGCATCGTCAACGCATAGACTTTAGATTCTAGCTCCGCCACCAAAGCGGAACGCTGAGCAAAATCAAACGCACGTTCAACCGTTAGGGCTCGCCGTGTCAGCTTCTCTAGAACCTCGACACGTTCTGCTGCATCCTTTACCTGTTCAATGATGTGAATTAGGTTGAGGGCATCACGCTTAATGGTCCCTGCCGCCATACCCTCGTACTGTGCTATTTCTCTCTCAAAAGCTTCCTTTTCCGCAATGGTTGTCTCAGCGCTTGCCTTCGCTTCATCAAGCAAAGCTTCAACCTCTGCAGCAGCCTGCGTGAGAAGCTCCTCTTTTGACGTGATCTCCGTTACTTGCCTCGCGGCTTGCGCTTCACGAGCAACCCAGTTCTCCCGCTCTGATAAGAGTTCGGCTGAGTCTACGTCAAGCGACAAGCCTAGTGCTTCAGCCTTTGAGTGCAAGATACGCATCTGCTGCTCAAGGGGCTCAATGGCATCGTTCGCACGTTTGCGTGCTTCCGCTGTTTGGGACTGCCTTTTTTCTAATTCCTTGATTCTTCGGACTACGTCAGCCTCCTCGACCTTGATCTTTTCGAGAATGTCTTGAGATGCTTGGTTAGCAGCCGTTTCTTCCGCTAATAAACGATCAACCGTCGCGCAGAGCTCCTGATCATCGACAGAAAGCCCGGCCTGCTCAATAGAACGCGCGAAAGTTGCCATAAGTTCTTGCTTAGCAGCCAGCTTCCCAGACAGTTCTTCCAGTTCCTTCTTCTTTAACTCCTTCTTACGGTTCAAAGATGCAATTGATGTTTTCGTCTTTTCAAGGGAGCTTCTCAGTTCGTGGAGGCACTTCGCGAACTCCTCCACGTGAGCAGGTCTAGCTTCCTTCTGTGCGTGAATCCTTTCGAGGAGGGCCATCTTGGTCCGGTGATCAGTGCCACAAGTCGGGCAGACCCCGTCTCTGACGTGCGACTCGAGCTCCTCGAGAAGGCGAGTCAATTCGGCTTGGTTTGCCGTAAGCTTCTCGTATTCCCGCTCGCGTTCCTCAAGCTCTCCCGCTCGCACATCAATGAGTCGTTGCTGCTCATCGATAGAGACGCGAATCATCTTTAGGTGCGATTGGGCGGTAGTAACGGACTTTTGAAGTTCGCTTGCCTCTATCTTCGCTACTTCCCAAGCTGCAAGACCATCACGGACCTTAATGAACTTTTGGACCCGCCGCAATCTAAAGTCTATCTCTTCTTGTACCTCGCTCTTACGAGTCTCCAGCTTCTCCCTGGCGGGAAGTAACCGCCGCATTTCGGTTTCGGCTACAGCAGCTTCGCCCTCTATGCGCTTAAGCTCCTGCCGCCACTGCTGCAGCGAATCCTGTAATTCTCGAGCAATGTCCTGGAGACCTTCCAACTCAGCAAGAGCACTCCGTTTTGCCTTCGCTTGGGAAAGGGCGTTCTTGCTCTGTTTGAGCTCTCCCAAAAGCTTCTTCTTCGCTTCTTCCAGTCGCGTTCGCTCGGTACCATACTTCTGTAGTTCTACATCAAGCTGCTTAAGCCTTTTTGACTTTGCCTCCCAGCCTGCTTTGTTTTTCTCATATTGAGCAAAGTCTGATTCGAGTGTCTGCAGTTTCAATAGTCGGTCCCGGGCATCCTTGAGCGCTGCTTCGGTTATAACACGCCATTCCCACACCGAGTCGCTTGTAACCGCGGTATCTTCAACAGTCACTCCAGCACCCGTACGCAGCTCCTTTACTAATTCGGCGGCCATATTCTTCAACTGCTGGCCTATTTGCACAGATTCCCGAGGGGCAGGTAGCACCTTGATTTGATCCTGTACTTTCTCAAGCTGGGTCCGCAAGGTCATCAACTGCTTCTCTTCTTCGTTGATTTGCCCATCCAATAAAGTTAATACTTCTTCCACCTTCGCGCGACCTGAGGCATAGTCTTCCAGAGCCAATGTACGGGAGACAAGATCAGCAGGTAGAACTGAGTCATTCTCGAATTTTACCAGGAGCTCCGGGGCGGTCTGACTGAAAAGGTGTGTCGCACGGAAGAGACGTTCGAGATTCTCAATGCGCTCCTTCTTTTCCCCCCAGTTAGCGGATGTTAAGAACTGGAGTGTATTTGTACGATCAAATTTATCTTTACCGACAAACGCATGGCTCCAATCATCGACCTTTCGTCTGACTAAAACAGTTGATGATCCCTTACTGAGTTCCATAGTCACGCTTCCGGCACTATGCTGCGTGTCAAGGTGACGAGCCAGGTTCATGAAATCCTCTTGTTTCATCCTACTGCGGCGACAGAGCCGGCCAATCCGACCAGTGCATACATAATCAATAGCGTCGAAGAATGAAGTTTTCCCTAATCCATTCGGCCCGTAGAGGACAACCACATCTGCATCTAAATCAAACTCTTGCTTCTTCCTGTAAGCACGAAAAGCTTCTATGGCGACTCCCTTTATTCGCGTTCGTTCTGTGGGTTCTACATCTTGATGTGCATCAGATATAGCCGCAATATCGATGTCAGGCAAGGGCTCAGTCTGGGCGATCATGTCCTTGACAATGCTGCTTGCAGAGCGTTCCCGCGGAACTACGACGTGGCGCGCGAGGGAAGCAGGGATGCCAAGGTTTTGAAGAAGGGTCTGTGCAGATGGTGGCCGTACGACACCCCCAGAATGGCCCTCAGGTAAGGGTAAAAATGGAAGGCGAAGCAGTTCTTTCTGCAACCCTTGCTGGTCTGAGTATAAACAGAGAACGTATTTGCGACAGAAGTAGAGATCCGTTTCGATCGAACTAAAGAATGCGTCGTCAATAGTCTTGAGTTCTAAGCGGCAGACAACAAATGACAGATTGAGTTCTTTCCAAGCGCTATGCTTCTCCCGGTATAGTTGCTTGAAGGCTGCATAAGCATTTTTGAAGGCTGCCTCGGGAGTACCGTTTACGGTTGCGAATCCTGCCGAATCGCTTGAAGTCTCCAACACAAGCAGCGGGTAATCGCCTTCTTGCCGTATAGCTAATTCGGCACTCTGCTTTTGCAGTATCTGCCTAAGTGCTGTCTGTAGCCTGCTATATGATGCGACGATTTCTTGGGAGGAAGCCATTAAGACACCTCCTAAGCGCATCCTTGTCCCCGGCATCCCGACAACTAGAGACGAGCGTTTGATAATCGAGGAACCCCAAACCACTATCCGTTTCATTGAATTTCGAGTACTCTTCGGTAATTGGCCTAAAGTTCTGACGATCACGAGCAATCACCAGAACGGGATCGGTTGTCACCTTGGGAATGGCGTTGTCATAATGACGACGACAGTCCTCATAGGTTTCACCGCGAATGGCTACAACCTGAATGAAACCGGTATCGCTTTCAATGGTCCCATGTAGAGAGGAGTCGCGGACATCGAGATCGGACGCCAGGCCGAGCGATGTCAGGGAATGGATAACGTGCTCCAGTGCGTCAGTTTCGAGCTGGTTCCAGAGGTCTACATTCTGTTGTCGATCAGCGTTTCTTGACTCCTTGCCATAAGAAAAAGAGCATGCGGCCCAATTCACACGGTTGGCAGCAGTTCCGCCATCCAACGCACGCATTCCGGAAATGATGCCAGGTTGAACGGTTGTTGCTTCTTCATGCAGCGGGCAACCTGCAAGAGCAGTTGTGGCCAGTGAAGTAACACAATCGAGAGAATCGTTAAGCCATTTGACGTCAGCCGGCACTGGACCTCTACAGAGCCTCGGGTCAGTCACTCCATTGGTCGGGTGAACCTGAGCATCGATCAGGGGATACGTTCTATCGTTTGGACCTGGGCTAACAAAGCAGGGAACGCGTACTTTGAACAGGTGAATGCATTCTCCCATCTCACGAAAAACCACGTCCTTGCACCTAGCTCTATCAAGGATATCGCTACCCCTTAGAAAACGAGGCTTCATACATACCGTAGGACGGCAACCCGTACAGTCAAACGGAACCCTCGGCGAGAAAACGCATGAGGAAAACGCGCCACGGCCATTCCTCGATGGTTGTGTCGTAGAAGCGGTGTTGACGTGGAGTACGATAGCTTCTCTCCTGTCAACGAATGGATAATTACGCACATCCGTGAGGAACTCGCAAGTACTGTTCAGAAATAATGGGTGATTGGGTTCTTGGTTATGCTGGATGACAAAAACCCAATGGATAGGCTTCGGCGAGCCGAACCGTGCGTTGAGCCGAGCCAGTACTTCGTCACGGACTGCAGTACCGGCAGGGGACGCAACCCAATCAAAACAAACAAATGTGACAAATCTGCATGGATAGGCGATGGGTGCATACTGACATTCAAAAACATACACTGTAGACCCAGAGAACATATCGTTGCATGAGACGTTCATCTCTCTCCACGCCGGTCGAATCTTTGGTTGCGCCCATCGACGGATAAAGCCATCCCGTTCTTTGACCCAGACAAGGCAGCAGTTCACCCACTGGCTATTCGGCACAGAATTGGGAGCGTCTGCAGGGGATACCTTTACATCTAGTTGTTTGCATAGGTATTCATACTCGGCCTTCGTGAGACCGCCAATGCCTGCAATAATAACGCTTCCGTTGGGCCATGCACCTGAAGCAACTTTCTCCTCAATTACGGCCGCACCGTTAATTCCCGGAATCGAGTATTCAGGGAACAATGTAAAGTTCGCGAAACCGCCTCCGAAACCGCTCTGCGCTAGATCAAGAGTACGTCGGACGGCGTTTAGTTGTACGTTAGCCGCGCTGTCTAACCATTTAAAAGGCTCCGTATTCTGCAAATGGATAAAAGGCTGCATCGATACAATACGCACTGCGTCGGACGGCATAATAATATCGATGGGGATTAATTCAACATCAATCACAGATCGCTGTCTCCTAGCTAACTATAAGAGTGCTCTTGAATATATCCTCGACCCCACGCACCACTGCGTAACCGTTACTGTCCGCGATCAGTTGACGCGACGACTTCTGCTTTGCATCCGTGCTAAGGGCACGACGAGTCAGCATAAGAACCCGTTGTGACCTTATAAGTCGGCTCCACATGCTATCGGACTTCGCCCCCCTTGTTCGTGTCCATTCGATTCTATGGGGTGTTTTTCCTGCTGTTCAAAAGACAATTTACGATGTTTGCATAAAAATGCCGCGGTAGGCAGGTAAGAGTATTTTCGCATGAAGTAGATGATTAGATCACCGCCGACTTCGGTAATATTTATCTCTTAGTTGTCTTCCTGCCACAAAACGCATCGCATACAATAAAATTCAACCCGATGAACTGATTTATTTGATCTGTCCAAGATCTAATGCCGGGAGGAAAAGCTCGTGCTGCACTTCCCAACGTCACCGGTTAAAAAAACCGATATCATGCCAGCCGCTAAACCACGACCCACCGTTTTAAATGCGTAAAATACAGCCCGGTTTCATAAACCTTTTCATTGGTTATATTTTCCCACAGGTTTCGGTACATTTCAACCTGCGGTGTGTAATATTGTATTAATTTGTCAAGTTCTTCTTCGTTTTCCACGGTGTCGGTCTTGTAGTCGACGATCACCCAGCCGTCGTCTTCCTGGAAGACCAGATCGATGACGCCGGAGATGATGGTTTCGCCTGCGGCGCCGGTTTTAGGGCCGGGTTCTTCCCCGTCGGTTTTGACGGCGAACGGGACCTGATTACTGTAGAAAGGAATTTAAACTTCATATTGGGTAAATACACGCGCGTGTGTAAACGATACGCGCGCGAGTATATTTACACGCGCTAATTACTTATCACGAACATAGTAAGCACCTTTAGGCGGCTTCCCGCCCATCACGAGGAGCCCCTGTTTACACATTTTCTGCAGCCTTCGATAAGCCTGATTTTCGTTAATCAGGCACAATCCTGACGCTTCCGAGCGGGTGATTTTACCGTGTGCATCAACGTATTGTAAAATCATTTGTTCTTGCTGGATAGGTTCAAACCCGCGGATCCTGACATAGCCTGATGGATCACCTATCTTGGCATATAAAGCAGCAGCCAGATGGTACACCCGCCCCCGTCTTTCACCTTTCGCGTCGATAAGACCCCGTTCCACTAACCTTTCAAGGACGACATGCCCTTCAGAAGTTCCTTTTTGGATGAGCACGCCAACTGATTCGGAGTCAATTCTTCGCTCAAAGAAAAGGTGGTTTAAAACCATCAACTCGTCTAAAGTTAACGGCCTGCCTGCCTTGTCCTGCTCGTAAACAAAAGCCGCAAACCGAAGGGATGCATTTCCGCCACGTAAAACCACACGTACATCATTGGGATCACTGCGTGAATAATCAGGGGCTGGACGGCCGTAGCGCAATTGCCCCATGAATATCCGGTCTACGCCGCGACCGGTCTGTTCAATTAAACCGATTCTCTTAAAAGCTCCTGCCAAACGCGGGTTTCTGGGCTTCGGCTCATGCACCAGTATGTTGTTTATTGTAATCCCTGCCGGAAAACCGCCGGGGTTAGCAATCAGAAGGTGATCAGGGTACCATTGAATATAAACACCTCCGAGACGGGAATAGTCACGGTGTAAGACAGCGTTATTTACTGCCTCGCGAAAACCATCTGACGCGTAATCCGGTACCGGAAAGCGAAACAACCCGATAGTGACTTCCTTTTCTTCATTGCGCGCGGTAAAACGCGACTCTACCTCTTCCAAAGAACGCAGTAAAGGCCACCGGAAAGAGTCATTAACCTTCACGTTGCCCAGGGCATCAAGAACCTGGAAATACACTTCATGGGTGGGAATAATTTCTTGTAAAACATCCGTCCGTCCTAATAGGAGGAGTCCAGCTACATTCGGAACCAAACGTCTACCCTTGCTCTCAACCAACTGTAAGGCCTTCGCTACCTCCTCATTGGATAGATTTAGCAAAGTCTGATCCCCCCGAAGGCGCACAATTGCTTGCCGAAGACGCTCGAACTCCAAGGGATCGAGTTCTTTGAAAGAAACGGCATCTAAAACCTGAGCAGAAAAATCCAGAAGCCCCAAGTCGGTACGCCGGGAGCGTTGATCACGTGGATAATAAGGAACGGTCTGGGGTCTGCCGCTTGGACCAATCGTGCGCCAAAGAGATCTCCCGGCGGCTGTAGCACATGGTTCAGGATATGGATCCACTTCAATTACAAGAACTGCTCCTTGCGAATGAGTCAACACCGAAACCCGCGTGTTGATGTTGGGAACAGTGTTGTTAAAGATGGCAGATTGGAGTTTGAGCGGATCGATGGTTGTGTTATGCCTCGGGCGGGCGCCGGTAACCGTGCCGTCATCTTCAACGCCGATTAACAAAACGCCCCCTTCTGTGTTGGCTAAGGCCACGATGTCCTCATAGATTTCTCGATCGCTAATTCGCCGGCGATCAGATTTGAATTCCACTTTTAGAGATTCTCCTATTTCGATTAACCTCTGCAAACGGTCGAGATCCATCACCTCTTAGCCTCCAATACCTTCGATGCGTCTACTTGGTAATGCTCAATTCTCACTACCGGTTCCCAACCCCGTCGAACGGGATGCTGGATAGGATAAATTTCAGGCGCTGAATTACAAATTGTACACTACGATTCTCCTACCAGAGCTACTAAATAATCTGAACCGGTTCAGGAAATATCGGCCTGCGAACGATAACGTCAGCTTAAGCTTTGCAAGGTTATTTTGAAAGCCGTTCATTGTATCTTCGGTTTTACGGGTGAACTTATCCGGTCCTTCGCCAACCTGATAATCAACTGTGGTATAGAGGCGTATTCGAGATAATAAGTCATTTTTTTCCTTTAAAAAATATCAGAAATGTGATAGTCCTCCCCCAAAACTGCAAACCACCGCTGTAAGTTCATGAAATACAACCCCGTTTCTTTAACCTTGTTGCTGGTTATATTTTCCTACAGCTTTCGATACATTTCAACTTACGGGGCGTAATATTGTATTAATTTATGAAGATCAGCTTCGTTTTCAACGGTATCGGTCTTGTAGTCGACGATTACCCAGCCGCCGTCTTCCTCGAAGACGAGGTCGATTACGCCGGAGATGATTGTTTGCTAATCACTATGTTAGCAACTCTGGCAGATACTCTTCCGGCATCCTGCAGGATTTCATAAATCATTGAACCAGATATTGGTCAAATACCTCTTATCATCCGCAGCAGTTATTCGAATTTTTCGAATAACTGATTCTTCGTCAAGTTCCCCGCTTTTAAATATCTCTTTGAGGTGGTGATTGATGGATCACGACCCACCGTTTTAAATGCGTAAAATAAAGCCCGGTTTCATAAACCTTTTCATTGGTTATATTTTCCCACAGTTTTCGGTACATTTCAACCTGCGGTGTGTAATATTGTATTAATTTGTCAAGTTCTTCTTCGTTTTCCACGGTGTCGGTCTTGTAGTCGACGATTACCCAGCCGTC
>JBFMBL010000038.1:21115-26325 GCA_040755195.1 Bacillota bacterium | reverse complement strand
CTAGAATTCAGTTTTGTAAAGACGCACCCACAAGTCGGCTATGACATTTTAAAAAGGGCAGAATTCTTCTGGCCGATTGCCCAAATCGTGTTTCAGCACCATGAAAGATTGGATGGCTCCGGCTATCCCTCGGGTCTTACAGGTAACGCCATTCTCATAGAAGCAAAAATCATGGCTGTGGCAGATGTCGTTGAAGCTATAACCTCTCACCGGCCTTATCGACCATCTCTCGGCATAGACATGGCCTTAAAAGAAATATCGCGAAATAAGGGCGTTCTTTATGACCCGGATGCGGTAGACGCTTGTTTGCGACTTTTTAAAAAGAAAGGTTTTAAGTTATGATGCGTAGGTAAAATCACCGGTCAGGACTGATCCGGGCTACTGTCTCAGGCAGCGAGGGAGGAAGCAAAGGTGCAAAGTGAGGAACTCCGAAAGATCATCAAAGAAATATTAACTTCACAACAGGACCAGAAAGACCAAAAATTAAATCAGGATACACCTGCGGTAAATTTCCAAACCAAGGCTGCGAAAAGTGAAAACAAACCGAGCACCGCTGGTGGGATCTCAGGGTATGCTGTTGTGAAGGACGGCAGGGTTATTGTGTACGGTGAAACAGAAAACGCCGCTGCCGAAGTCGTTGTTCCGGATAACCTTGTCTTACTTATAAACGGGGAGCCTTATACCGGAAGGGTAACCGTAACACGGGATGATCGGTTGGATGTAGTGCTCCCTAAACCGCAGATTAATTATGGATACATAAAGGTAACCAAAAGTGATGATGAGACGGAAGCCTTTCTGGAAATAACTCCAGACATGGTTACAAACTATCGACTGCCCGATAAGAAGCAACAGAAAAGGCTATATTTACAACTACAAGTAGAAACAGAACTCTTTTGCTCTGCTGACTATGACGACATTCTAGCCCTATTGGAACAACAAGGGATATCTTACGGTATTGATTACACCCAGATCCTGAAGCTTCTAAATGAACTTAGTCGGGGCACATATAGAGTAGCCGTCGGTTTGCCTCCCGGGGAACCCACAGATGAAACGATAGAGTTGTTATTTCCGCAAACAGACGATACTGACGGTCATTTTGAAAATCAGGATACCAAGAATCCGAGTACCAATATTTTTTCCGTTGAAGCAGGGACCGTTCTGGCAATCAAAAAACCCGGCGAGCCAGGTCGGCCTGGGATATCTGTTACAGGTCGAACGATTGAACCGCGACCGCCCCAACCTGTTAAAATGGTTCCCGGTATGAATACGCAGATGACCCCGGACGGAACAACTGTCGTAGCGAAGATAGCTGGTCGTCCTTCTATTGTACGTGAGGGGGCAATCTATGTACTTAATGTGAGTCCTGTCTTGGTGCAATCCGGTAATGTGTCAGTAACAACAGGACGCATTTACTTTCGGGGAGATGTAGAAGTTCACGGCAATGTTCTCGATGGAGCAATGATTTATGCTTTGGGTAACACGGAGATACACGGCTTCGCCTCCTTTGCCCGTATAAACTGTGGCGGGAACCTATATATCGATGACAATGTATTCGCGACGATAATCCACGCGGGTCGCACAGCAACTTTATTTTTACGGCAAGCTAAGGCATTGCTGACTGACATAGCATCAGAGCTCGATGGCTTGGCAGACTTAGCAGACAGTGTCCTGGCTCATCCAGAAATCCAGGAACGGCAGGTGCCGCTAGGACTTCTATTATTAAATCTTATGGAGTTCAAGTCTCCTAAACTTAGAACTAAGGTAACGCAACTTTATGACATGATTAAGGAAAGTGAATTTGGTCTTCCAAAGAGCACTACTGCCCTGCTTCAAGAACTTGGAAAGTTCCTTCCGGGGGTAAAAATCCTCGATATTGAGGACACGGAAATCCTGAGATCTTTGGCCACAGATATTCGGTTTCTACAAGACTGCGCCGAAGTTACCACTAGTCCTTCCAAGGTTGTTATCCCTTACGCGCTAAATTCACAAATTGAATCAACAGGAAGCGTACACGTATACGGGCGGGGATGCTACAACACTCTTGTAATCGCTGGCGGGAACGTGAACGTAAGTGGGGTCTTTCGCGGCGGTAGAATAGAAAGCCAGGGTAACGTTTACGCAGAAGAAGTAGGATCTAAACTTTGTACCCTTACCAAAATTGTCGTTCCTGCAAGTAAAACGGTAAGGATTAACCTTTGCTATCCCGGTGTCGTTCTGTGTATCGGTAATCACGTTATCAGAATTGAACACGTTTATCAAGACCTAAGAATCGTCGTTAAACAAGATCAGAAAGTTGAAGTGTATGGAACAAGGCTTGATGAAGATATACCTCCAAGCTCCGAAGAAACTGATTAAGAGAAAATACACTCCCCACTTTCAACTTACTATGCTCTCTATGCCTCTGCATTTTTCCGAAAAAGGATTTACAAGAATGGACCGGCTTCTTTAGTAATGCGTTCCTTTAAGTACTTTCTCCAGCATCGTACGCACCTTCTCGTACTCGGCTCCGGCCCGGTCAATTTTGGCGGACAGATCATCGGTAATACCAGCACGACCTGTGGCCTCAATCTCCTTGCATATTGCGGCGAGCGCCTGCGCGCCGACGTTCACGCTGCTTGATTTCAAGGCATGTGCCGCATGGAATATGCCTGTTGCATCCCTTTTATCGAAGGCCCGCTTAACGCGGAGAGATAAGAAGGAGCGCGGCAGGTTTCCTTAAATTCCATTAAACTATACTTTTTGTAAGTTTAACATGTAATAATATAATTTACCGATAAACATAACTAACCCCCGTCGCTCTTAGCAGTGTAAAACATCGTTTTCAGTAATCGAAGTCGTTTTAACAGGTAAGGTGTAGCGCCGCCACGACAAGGTTCTGTTTATGCAACTCGTTGTACCTTGCGCACGCCTCCCTGGTCGGCAGAGCAATCAGCCGCACATTTTCTGAATTTAAATATTTTTCCACCTCCGGCCGGATGCGGACTGCGCCATAAGCGCCCGTTCCCAGAATCACCACTTGCGGTTTTACAAGTATCGCCTCTTTGAGATCCGCTATCTCGACCACATGGCCCTGCTTACGCCACCACTCTGCAACCCGCTGCGGGAAAATAATAATATCCTCGGTGTACCTTTTTCCGTCAACCACTACCTCGCCGAAACCATAACTGCTTATCTTCACGTATCATTCCTCCCAAAGCAAAAATAGCCTGTCCCTGCCGGAACAAGTTGCAGGTTAAAAATATTATGCTTTTAATGCGGCTGGATTTCAAACTTATGGCAGGGGTTTTCACTAACTCATTCAATATTTGACTAAACCGTGAGCAGTTGAACAGCGTTCTCTGGGGAAAGGTCCTTTTTCAGCCGCTATTGTCATTCTCAAGTAACGTTATGCGCCCCTAAATTGCCTTCCGCCTTTGAGACCGCAGGTTTTGGCCAACCGGGAGCCAGCTTAAACACCAGGTCCGAAAGCGCCCGGTAGTTTAATGCAAACAGGAAGCCGCACCCGTATGAGACCCAGGGAAGATATTGAGCCTTCACCATTAAAGGTAAAAGCAAAACCGCAATCGATAACGCCGTCCAAAAAACCACCGCCTGTGGCGGATTAGATAGACGGCAAGCAACAATCGACCGGTTGATCCGGTCCAAAAATAAGCATAAACCCACACTCACACCGAATACCACAGACCAGTTCAGCGCCGGCAACGAAGGCAATCCAGCCGCACGCCAAAGATAGAGTACGAGAAAATGCACGTAGAAAAACAGCAACGAATATCTACCAACGCGGACTGCCCAGCCGGGTAACAAACGCACCACGAATCGGGCGGCGTAGAGAAATCCGTAAAGTGAAACACCGACCAGAAAGAAGGCAACGTTCATCTCCCATTTCACACAGTGCCCCATGCCGCGCGCACAAAGAAAGGCATATGCCAGCGCGGCGCCGAAGGCCAAGCCGAACCCCAGCCTGCGGTGGTAGTGACAAAGCAATCCGAATAGAAAAAAAGAAAGCCAGGGGAAAAGCGGAAACAGGCCCGGCGGGAAAATAAAACCGGCAACCACCGGAATTGAATCGACGGATTCCTTCACGGCGATATAAATCAAAAAAGGAAGCGGAAATAAAAAACCGGCTTTTTCTCTCCCTATCCTGCGGAGTAAAAGAAGCGTAACCCCCGTCCCGAGCGCAATGCCCTCGAGTATCTCACACCGCGGCTGCTGCCAAAAATTGATTCCCTTTACGCCGCAAAAACTCAGCCCCAGAAGAAAGAACAAGGCATAATAAAGAAGCAGGGAACCCAACGGTCTGGTACGTGACTGAAACGCCGATGTTACACCGCTTACCCCGAAAAAAACAACCGGGGCGAAGGTGCCGAGAAAGACCGCATTATGTGTAAGCCAGCCCGTAGCAGGCGTATGCGAATGAGACAAAACCATCAGCAGGCATCCGACTAATTTTAAAAAGTCTAAGAGATTATCCCTTTCCTGCATTTCCATAGCAAACACTTACAAAATCTTAAACCATGATCTTGCGAGCGTCAATGGCTTCCGGCCACAAAACTCCGCAGTAACTATTCAGGTGTCCCGTTATTTGCCGTTCGGGTGATAGAAAAAGGAAATGCCTGCGCCAAGAAGGTGTCTCAAATCTATGGCAACAGCCACATGCAAGGAGGTTCCGAAGAGAGGGGCAAAAAAGGAGGGATTCACGCTGACACTGGCGGGGGTTTTCAGGAAGGGCGAAAAGCAATTGAGCAAGAAATCTATTACCATCCACAGCATGCCGCAGGCAACTCCCGTGGTAGCCGGATCACCGGTACCGAGAGATGTGTGCCATTCGAAACGCATGATCCTCATACGGCGCCATACATAAAAAAAAGGGCGTTTGTAACGTCCCAGCCGCCGCGAAACGCGGTAAAACATACTAAATAAGGCCTGGAAATTCGCAAAGAAGGTATACCGCTCAGGATTTTTCCCCGCGGTAGCCTCGAAATGTACGCCTGAAGCGCCGTCTGCGGCACCCGGCTTGATGGCGGGCTGGGCGATCCGGTACCGGAACAGACCCCAAAGAGCGGTCACTTCGAGCAGAAACCATTCTTCTTGCCCACGCCGCCTGTACTCAATGCGGAAGAGCACCCTGCTGAAAGCCAGCAGAACCCACACCACAGTTACTGCTGTTAAAACGATTAAAACCCACAAGTAACTCAACACCAGCTCCGCGT
>JBFMBL010000038.1:0-21015 GCA_040755195.1 Bacillota bacterium | reverse complement strand
TCTTCTTGCCCACGCCGCCTGTACTCAATGCGGAAGAGCACCCTGCTGAAAGCCAGCAGAACCCACACCACAGTTACTGCTGTTAAAACGATTAAAACCCACAAGTAACTCAACACCAGCTCCGCGTATAGTTATTAAAAACCTAAAGCAGTTCGCACCTTGTCCAAAGTGGCCGCCGCCACCCGCTGCGCCTTCTTCCGGCCTTCCTGCAGTACTTCCTCGACATAACCTTTGCGCGCCGTCAGCGCCGCACGCCGCTCGCGCACAGGGCCAAGGACGCCTTCCGTTAGGCCGGCCAGACGCTTCTTGCAAGGTACGCAACCTATTTTACCCGCGCGGCAGTCGGCTTCGACCTGAGCTACTTCGGCATTGTAGATTTGGTGGTACTTAAAAACGGTGCAAACCTCCGGGTGGCCAAGGTCGTCCTTACGAATGCGGGCCGGGTCGGTTATCATCTGGTTTGTCAGACGTCCTATCTCGTCGGCGGCAGCCGTCAGAGGAATCACATTATGGTAGCTTTTACTCATTTTCTGTCCGTCTATCCCCGGTACCAGCTTGACCTCCGCTAAAATCCCCTGCGGTTCGGGGAAAACAGGGGCATAAAGGTGGTTGAATCTTCTCGCCACCTCCCGGCAAAGCTCTATGTGCGGCAACTGATCCTCTCCCACCGGCACCCCGTCCGCAAGGTAGATCAATATGTCCGCGGCCTGCAAAAGCGGGTACCCCAGGAACCCGTACGTGGTAATGTCCTTCCCTTGTTCCGCCCATTTGCGCACCTGGTCCTTGTAGGTTGGAACCCGTTCCAGCCATGAAAGCGGGGTAAACATTGAAAAAATTAAATGCAGTTCGGCGTGCTCCGGCACTTGAGACTGAACGAAGACCACGCTCTTTTCCGGGTCGATCCCCACCGCCAGCCAGTCGGCCACCATCTCGTAAGTATAGTTTTTAATGTCTCCCGGGTTCTCAAACTCGGTGGTTAGTGCGTGCCAGTCGGCGACAAAGAAGAAGCAATCGTTGTCCTTCTGCAGCCTCAACCAGTTTTCCAGTACGCTGAGATGCCCGAGATGCAAGCGTCCTGTCGCACGCATGCCGCTAAGAATCCTCAAAAGATCTCCTCCTCAAAAGCCTTATAAGTCTATATTCCGGGTCAGAAGTCAGAAGTCAGTAGTCAGTAGTCAGAATAAGGAAACCATTCTGAATTCTGGATTCTGAATTCTGACTCCTGTATTCTATATTCTACCTTCTCTAAATCACACTTGCCCCGGTTCCGAAATAGATCAAAAGCTGTGCGAGCGGCAGGACAAGATTCTTACCTATCCAGCTTATTGCACCGGTGAATATCAAGAGCAAAAGGACTAGCATCCCGTACTGCTCAAGCCACACCAGCCACTCCTGACGCCCGGGAATAAGCCCGGCCAACACCTTAGATCCGTCAAGCGGCGGTACCGGAATGAGATTAAAAATCGCCAGGAAAATGTTTATTAATATTACTTCCACTAAAATGTAATCCAGGTTTGGGACTCCCACACCCCAAAATCTTAGCAGGAGCGTCGCGAGCACCGCTACCGCAATATTGGCCAGCGGCCCGGCAAGCGAAACCAGAATCAGCCCCCGGCGCCGGTCCCGGAAGTTATACGGATTAATCGGCACGGGTTTGGCCCAGCCGAACACAAACCTGCTTCCGGAAAACAGCAACAGAGCCGGGACCAGGATGGTCCCGACAGGGTCTACGTGTGCCAGCGGATTAAGCGTCAGCCTCCCGGCATAACGTGCCGTAGGGTCGCCGATCTTATCCGCCGCCCATCCGTGCGCAAATTCGTGGAATGTGATACCCACCACGAACGCAATCACAAGCGCGACTCCATGCAGCATCGCACCGTTGTCACCCACGGGCACCATTCCTCTCTTCCCCCGCCTGGCGCAAAAGATATTCCCGGGCGAAGGCCAGCTCGTCCTCGCGGCTCGGGAGCAACCCGTCCAGTCTTGCCTGCCATATCGCATCGAGCACCTCCCGGTATACCGGGCCGGGAGGGTAGCCCATTTCCTTAATATCCTTGCCCGTTAACCGGGGTTTATTAGTAATAACCGCCGTCAGTACTTCCCGGAAACGATCCTGGTGTCCTTCTTCACTCAACAGAACAAAAAGAAGCGGGTATACTTCGCGGGGAAGTTTCAACACCTCCTGAGCCAGCGGACTTATATTAACAGGCCCTCGCACCGACAACCTGCCGAGTGCGTCGTGCCAGTGGCGAAGCGCCGCAATGACCTTTTCGTTAGTGTTCCGCCCGAAACGGTATTGCTCGCAAAGCGCCTGCGCGGACGGCTCGTTGGTCCAGTGCACCGCCGCTATAAAGTATATCAGCCACCGTTCCCCGAACACCACACCCCACGACTCGATCGTTTTGATGGCCTGGGGCAGATATGTCAGAACCGCTTCAACCTCCCAGTGGCTTGCCACCGGAAAGACATAGGGCCAGATACCGAGCTCCGCATAGCGCCCCAGCAGCCGTGAGGCACAGTCCAGATCGAGGCACAACCGGACTTCCTTCCAGAGGAGTTCGGGCTGAACCCGGCCCAAAACCCCTTCGCGAACCGCCTCGCGCAAAAGTTTCAGCGTCTGCCTCTCAAGCTGCATGTTTGAGCTTTCGGCAAGCCGCACCGCCCTCAGAATCCGCAGCGGCTCTTCAATAAAGCTGCTGTTGTGAAGCACCCGGATCAGGCCGTATTGAAGGTCGTCCCGCCCACCGAAATAATCAACAATCATCCCGAACTTATCGGGATTCAATTCCACGGCAAGCGCATTGATGGTAAAATCCTGGCGATAAAGCTCCTGGCGCAGGGAGGTGTCTTCTAATTTGTCACCGAGAGCGTACTCAAAAAAGTCCTGGCGCGCCTCAAACACATCGTACTTGCTCCCGTCCGGGAAGCTTATGGACGCAGCGGTATTCTTGCGATTCTTCCTTAAACGGACGCCAAACTCCTCGGCTAATTCCGATGCCAGTTTTAGGGCGTCATTTTCTACAACCACTGTAACATCCCGCCGTTGGAAACCAAGCAGCAAATCCCGTACCGCGTCGCCGCAAAGGTAAGCCTCCGTCCCTGCCTGTGCGGCCAGAACCCCGGCTCGTTCGAGAAATGTCAGAGTCGAAGCAGGCACTCCCGTCCTTAGCAAGGCGGCGATATTACGGCGCCCGGATTGTGTAGGCGCCGCCGCATACAGAAGGTTGAACTGCGGTTTGAAATCGCGGTGCAGCGTCTTTAATATGTCGGTACGGGAGACAATACCCACAAGACGCCCGCCTTCCACCACCGGCAGCCTCCCGATATTGTGCTCGATCATGCTGGTCTGCGCTTCGGTAACCGGAAGATAGGGCTCCACCGTCTGCACCTGGTTGCTCATAAAAGCCTTTACCGGCGCGTGGCCCAATCCGTTGCGCTGGGCTTTCTCAACATCGCGGCGCGAGATTATTCCTACAAGCTGCCCGTCCCGGACCACCGGGAGACCGCTGTGGCCGTAACGCAGCATCACCTGTCCGGCTTCGGCCACGCTTGTCTCCGCCCCGACGGTTTTGACCGGCGTACTCATGATTTCCGCAACCGCAAGCGGCGCGCGGATGGTGTTCTGCAGCACCGATAAAAGCTCTTTTACCACCTGCTCCAGCACGGCTCCCTTAAGCGTCGCCGAAGCCGCCGCGGGATGCCCCCCGCCGCCGAAGTGCTGCAGGATCACCCTTACATCGACCTCGGGAAGCGCGGACCGCGCGATGACGTACACCCGGTCCTCCATCTCGACGACGTTGAACACCGCATCGAGTTGCTCAATTTCGGCCAGTTTATGGGTAAGCAGCGCCAGACCTTCAAAGAACTCCCCGGCGCGGGCTTTCGTTACCAGAACTTTTACGCCGTTGATGAAGTGCCGTTCGGCATTTACAATGAGTTCTTTTAACAGTTCCTTCTGTTCCTCGGAAAGAGGTCGACCCAGGAAGTTCGCCACCACCATGAGATTGGCGCCCCTTGAAATCAGAAACTCCACCGCCGCAACATCGCGGCAGGTGGTGCTGGGATATAGAAGGCTTCCGGTGTCCTCGTATATCCCGAGCGCAAAGATCGTGGCCTCGAACGGGGTAACCTCCAATCCCGCTTCCTGGATTCTTTCCACCAGCAGAGTCGTCGTCGCTCCCACGACCGAAACCACCTCGAGCGTGCCGCGGGCGTCGCCCTCGTCTACCGGGTGGTGATCGTAAATGTGAACCTCCACGTCCGAACGATCGAGAAGTGCGCTTAAGAGGCCTATTCGCCGGGGGTTGCGAGTATCCACCAAAATAAGGCGGCGGATTGCGTTGAGGTTGATATTCTTGGGGTCTTCTATGCGCAGGGCGTCCTTATGCAGGGCCAGAAACTCGTCGACGCCGCGGCTGGCTTTCCCGGGCAGCACAAGGTGCGCTCCCGGATATAGTTTCTTTGCCGCTGCTGCCGACGCCAGACCGTCAAAATCCGTAATCAGATGCGTTGTGATGATTTCCATAAAGACTCCGGCACCCTGTCATTACGCACGAGATCCTCGTAGCTTTCCCGCGCCACAATGACTTCGGCCTTTCCGTCCTTGACGAGCACCATCGCCGGTCTGGGCAGGCGGTTGTAATTCATGGACATGGTATAGTTGTAAGCGCCGGTTGCCGGTATCAACAGGATGTCACCGGGCGCGGGATAAGGAAGGTGCGCGTTTTGAATCAAAACGTCCCCCGACTCGCAGCACTTACCGGCAACGGTAACGGTAGCGGTGGATTCTTCTTTCACCCTGGCAGCCAGCACCGCTTCATACTGCGCCTGGTAAAGCGCGGGACGCGGGTTGTCACCCATCCCGCCGTCCACCGAAACATAATGCCGGACGCCGGGAATCTCCTTAACCACACCGACGGTATAGAGCGTGCTGCCCGCCGGCCCGGCGATGGAACGGCCGGGTTCGACAACCACCCGCGGCACAGGGATTCCCTGCTTTCCGCAGGTATCCCGGACAGCGCCGGTGATTGCATCCGCATAATCTTCGATAAGGGGTGGATCGTCGCCGCTGACGTAATATATTCCCAGTCCTCCGCCCAAATCCAGCTCTTCCAGCAGCCAGCCGGTGGCCTCCCGGACTTCCGACGCAAACCCTAACATAACCCGCGCCGCCTCCCGAAAAGGCTCCAGGTCGAAGATCTGTGAACCGATGTGACAGTGAAGCCCTACCAGTCTTATGTTGGGCGACTCCACCGCCTGGCGCACGCCTGTCAGTGCCTGCCCCGTAGAAATCGGCAGTCCGAATTTGGAATCGATCTGGCCGGTGCGTATGTAATCGTGGGTATGAGCCTCAACCCCGGGTGTAATCCGCAGCAGCACCTCGGGCCTGGCTCCGGCTTCCCCTGCCAGGCGGTCGATGGCTCGAAGTTCGACAAGGCTGTCCACGACAAACCGCCCTACTCCGGCGCTGATTCCCTGCCGGATCTCATCCTCCGACTTGTTGTTGCCGTGGAAATAAATACGCCGGGCGGGAAAACGGGCGGAAAGCGCCGTGTAAAGCTCTCCGCCCGATACCACGTCAAGGTAAAGGCCCTCTTCTTCCACAATCCGGCATATTGCGGTGCATATCAGCGCCTTGCCGGCATAAACCACCCTGTTATCAGGACCGAAGGCCGCACGATAACACCGGCAGTTTTCGCGAAAAAGGGCCTCGTCGATCACATACAGCGGTGTTCCAAATTCTTTTGCCAGCGCAAGTGTGGAAACCCCACCGACTTCCAGGTGCCCTTTTTCGTTAATCCGCATCGTGCCTCGTAAACGCATCTATTCCTACTCCACCTTGGGCAACCGCGCCAGCGCCTGGCGAAGTTCTTCCTCCGGCAAGACATAATCCTCGATGTTCCCTGCGAGATAATCGTCGTAAGCTCCAAGGTCGAAGTGGCCGTGGCCGCTGAGGTTGAAAAGAACAACCCGCGACTCGCCCGCCTCCCGGGCTGCCAGCGCCTCGTCGATCGCGCACCTGATGGCGTGTGCCGATTCCGGCGCCGGAATGATTGCTTCCGCGTGGGCGAACTGCACCGCGGCGTCGAAAATCTGCTTCTGCTTGTAAGCCCGGGCTTCCACAAAGCCGTCCGCCACCACCTGGCAGAGAAGCGGGGCGTCGCCGTGGTAGCGAAGTCCTCCGGCGTGAATCGCCGCCGGCATGAAGTCCCTTCCGAGGGTATACATATAAACGAGCGGCGTCAACCCCGCCACATCGCCAAAATCGTAGGTGTGAAGTCCCCTGGTCAAAGTGGGACAGGCTGTGGGCTCAACCGCTACGTAGCGCGTCTTCGCTCCCTTGGTGAAATTGTCATGCAGGAACGGGAAACAGAATCCCCCGTAGTTCGATCCGCCGCCTACGCAGCCTATGACCACATCCGGCACCTCGCCGGCCTTCTCCATCTGCGCCTTTGCCTCCAGCCCCACAACCGTCTGGTGCAACAGAACGTGATTGAGCACGCTGCCGAGCGAATAATTGGTATCCCCGTGCGTGGCGGCATCTTCAACCGCCTCGCTGATGGCGACCCCGAGGCTGCCCGGCGAGTCGGGATTGGCTTCCAGGATCGCGCGGCCGGATTGCGTTTTGTCACTC
Source organism: Bacillota bacterium (assembly GCA_040755195.1). Taxonomy (GTDB): domain Bacteria; phylum Bacillota; class Desulfotomaculia; order Desulfotomaculales; family Ammonificaceae; genus SURF-55. Next base: position 14,381 of record JBFMBL010000038.1, on the reverse strand, counting down.
GGGCTGGCAAACACATCGGCGCCGAAAAGCTGCATCAGGACGCGCCGGTACGGCTTCTGGTGGTAGCTGACCTTGACCATGTAGACCGTGCACTCAAGCCCGAAAAACCTACAGGCCATGGAGAGAGCACTCCCCCACTGTCCCGCCCCGGTTTCGGTGGCCAGACGCTTGATGCCCTCCTGCTTGTTGTAGTAGGCCTGGGGCAGGGCCGTGTTGAGCTTGTGGCTACCGGCAGGGCTTACGCCTTCATATTTGAAGTATATACGCGCGGGGGTATCGAGCGCCTTTTCCAGACGCCGCGCCCTGATGAGCGGGCTGGGCCGCCACAGCCGGTAGATTTCAAGCACCTCTTCGGGTATCGGCACCCACCGTTCGGTGGTAACCTCCTGCATGATCAATCCCATAGGGAAAATCGGGGAAAGATCGTCGGGCCCCACCGGTTTTTTGGTCCCGGGATGAAGGGGCGGCTTCGGCAGATTAGGCATATCCGCCATAATGTTGTACCAGGCGGTTGGAACCTCTTTTTCGGAAAGCAGTATTTTTGTCTCCAAAAAAACTCTACTCCTCTCTCGGAAGAAAATTTTGTTTGTGCTGCAGCATCTCTTTTGCTGTTTTTCTCGTCTCCCCTAATCTCAACTCCTCTCTCTATCATACGTCTGACCTGTCTTCCGCGGGCACCTAAAAAGCAATATACAATTATTCTATGACAAAAAACTCCTTTCAGCAAGACTTAACCGAGCATGATCCGGAATACCCGAGCATTCTGCACCGCCTGGCCGCGCGGGTGGTTGTTGAAAGCGATAAAAACCCGGCTAGCCTCCCGCGCCACGGCCCGTACACGGGGCACCCATTCACCAAGTTCTGTATCATCATAAAGATAGTCATAACGTGATTGAACCATGCGCCTTAACGCTGAAGACGAAATCCTCCGGCGTTTTTTCCGCGAGCCGGGCAGGATCCGCGGCGGTGGCATGTAGTAATACGTTGAGTTGACCTCGGTAAAGGAAAACTCGCGTGCGTAATAGGAAAGCATATCCCCTTTAGCAAGCCGCAGGGGGTAAAAGGCCCCGCGCCAATCGTCGTAGCTGTACCCGGAAGTCCCGATGAAAATACTCGCGTCCAACGTAAGTCTCCCTTAAGAAATTATCAATAACATTATCAATCTCCTGCCATCCGCTTTTCAAGAAGATTTTGTTTTCCCGGCCAAAGAAAGGGAGAGTCTCTTGATAATTCCAGACAGCCTTGATAATGTCAATGGAACTGTCCCCTTGACACCCCTTGACACCGAAAAAGAATACGGCCACACCTGCCGGCACGGCCGATTTACTTCAAACTTGTTTTTTAGACTCAAGACCCGTGACTCCTGACTTCTAACTACTGACTACTGACTACTGACCACTGACCACCTGACTCGCGACCGCGATTCGTGACTCTTGACTGAGGACTGTCGACTTTCGACTAAGGACTTTTCCGGCTTACTTCTTGCCCGGAAACTCCTTACCCAGCGTATCCCAAAAACCGGGTTCCTCAAAACCAAGGCGCCAGATCGCGATCCCTGCAAGCCTGTATTTTTCCATGAGGTTGATCTTCTGTTTTAACGTATGCCGGTTTTCAAACCAAATCTCCCGCTGGCGGCCGTTTGGCGCTGTATAAATATAATAAGGCTCCTGATAGCGATCGCTCCATTTTACGGTCACCCCTGTACGGGCCGCGCGGTCCTCTATCTCGCGTGTAGGCCGCGAAAACCCGCCCGGCTCGCCGCCAGGCCAATCATACCCGTAAGTCGCTATCCCCAAAAGAATCTGGTTCCGGCGAAAACCCAGACGTTCCGCTTCTTTTATATTCTGTTCCACCCAGCTGAACGGCGCCACCGGTCCGGGAGGGCCGGAATCCTGGTGCCGGTCGTAGGTCATCAACGTTACGTAATCGACCAGCCCCGCCAAGGCACCGTAATCATATATCCCCTCCACCTCTTTCGGTACCTGAACCTTCGGAATCACGGATATCGCCAGACTTTTTCTCATTGGTCTGAGCTTATCACGCAGGCGCTTCACAAAATCCGTAAGCAGGTCCCGGTCCCCGGAGAATTCCCGTCCGTCGTCTTCCGGCAGCAGTTGTATATCCAGGTTGACGCCGTCGTAGTTCTCCGCTTTAACCACCGCTGCGATATTGCTGATCACCTTGTCCCTGGTGGCCGGATCGCGCAAGAAGGTGTCGTCATTCCGCCCCACGTTGATAAGCGGCGCCACTTTGAGCTTGTAATCCCGGGCAACCCGCAGCGCCTCCCGGTTCACTTTCGCGTCGAGGCTCCCGTCCGGCATTATGCTGTACCAGAGGGGAGAGACCTCGTCCAGTAGCTTGCCGTGGGTTTTAAGGGGGCCAAACGAGTCAGTGGGGCCGGGTTGGTTCACGTAAAAACCGACGACCCTGGGGCGATAAAGAAAAGTCGGTTTTCGGGCGGTATTCAGTCCGACGCCGATCAATACGATTAGACCGAGAAACCCTGCCAGCAGGTACAAAAGTTTATTTCTTTCCATCGCGACCCGCTCCTCTGCATGCGTGTTTTCGGGGTTACAACCTGAAGGCCCGTCCCTGTAACCAGGTAAATCAACCGTTTTAAAAGTATTTTCCCCGGAACACGCCGGCAGTAATCAAAAAAAACGGTCCCTCTGCGGACCGTATTATTTGGCTGTGGGAAGTCGAATGTTAGAGGTTAGAAGGCGTAGGTCTGACCCAGTAAATCGGCCTGTTTTACCCAGATGATATCGCCGGGGGCGATACCGGCTCCTACCATGCTGTCTCCTTCAACTGCGCCGGCTGGACCTCGTTTTTGTTCGCCCGCACCGAAAACCACAAATAAATCAAGGTCAGGATGTAATACACCAGACCCGGATGCGGGAAACCCGGTGAGACCATTTTTTGCAGCGTCTGAAAAATGGTAGGCACGGTCAGGGCATAGACAGAAATCCTTATACCGTTGCCGTAATTCAGACCGGTGCCTTGTATCGCCGAAAACAACAGGCATACGAGGCCTAAAACGACGGCACCCAACAGCTTGGCAATAACCATATAAATAAGACCGAACAGAACAATAAGCACGCTGAAATATTTGAGTTTCGGCAGCCATTGTTCCACGTTGGACTTTGTGATTCTGAAGCCCTTTAGTTCGGAAAAATTCATCTCCTGCGTTTCGATGCGGTTTTTCTTGTTCACTACCTGGGTCCTTGAAACAAAGACCCCTTGCTCGTATTTATCAAGCACGCTCCTGTCCGTCCGGCCCGTGGTGTCGATGACAATAACGCCGTCCTCTTTATCGCCGTTCACTGTTATCGGCATATCGGCATAAACCGTCAGTTCCCCGTTTTCCAGGACGAAGTCCGGACATGAACGGCTGAATCCACCCACCATCTCGTTTATCCCTGAGTTTAATTGAATTACCGTATATACCAGATACACGGTTCCAAGCAGCAACACCATTAACACCAGGTAACCGAACGCCTTATCAAACGGCTCCTGCGCAAACTGCCGGTATGCGCCAAAATCGGCCACACTGGCTTTTGCTCGCCCAAAGAAGCCCATGTGTGCAAAACCTCCTTCGCCTTAACATCCAACGACACCAGCCGCAACTTTCCATCATGAAATGTTTTTCGCTGTCGCCGGAGCGTTTCCCTTTTTTCAAAACATGATTCCAACCCGCCGGGCTTTTTCACTTTCCACGCCTTTAAATCCGAAAATATCAGACATGATATTACTGACCCGGCCGAATGGGGGCAATAAAATGGAACGGTTGAAACCCCTGCTCTTCTACCTCGCTGCAGCATTTGTTCTGCTCACCACCGGTTTCCTCGTCAACCGGAGCGTTGAAGATTACTCCGTAACATACCGGAAGCCTTACGAGATGCTGAGAAACGAACTGCTCTACGCAAGAGTGATTGTCATCGGGAACCAGGTAAAGACAACCAAAACGCTGATTAGGGATAAAGACCAGCTTGTTGCCGTCGTAAAGGGATTCGACCGGCTGATCGTCGCCAAAAACGGCGTTTTCCGTTCTTCGCTGGGCAGGGTTAAACAGAGCTATGTCGTCACCATGTGGCGCAGGAGCGGTTCCGTTAGCTACGTGGTCCTGAAGTTCGAAAACGGCTACTACTATCAAGAAAGGCGGGGTACCCCGTTGAAGAGACTGCCGCCGGACCTTATCAAAGCATTGGGGTTAAACCCCTCCTAACCCGGACAAGCCGGAACCACCCAGCACTCAACGGCATGTTATAATTTCCTTGCATCGTTATATACAATGCGGCTTAGAACGTCTCGTCTTAAGATCAGCAAGTTGAGTGCTGGGGCACGCAGATCATTAAGTCCGAAGTCCTATGAGGCCGTTGTAAAACGGCGCCTGGCTGTTTCAGAAGTCGGATGCAGGATGTCGGAGGTCAGATTATTAAAAGCATGAGAGTTCTAACCATACTTCTGTATACATTCAGACATCCGACTTCTTGCTTCTGACCTCCGTTACCACCTCCAGCGCTTCGTTCAAAGCGACCCCGTATTCTTCGAACGCCGCGTTACTGGACACCAGCCCGTTTTTCACATCCCGCCGCACCGCTTCGGGCGCCCGCGCGAAGGGACTTCCAAACCCGCCTCCTCCGGCTGTTTCAAGTATAATCGTTGCGCCCTTCGGCAGTTCCCGCGTAAATTTTCCGGTTGCCTGCTCGACCGCGCCGCCGGGCATTTTGATGGAGCACCCGGAGTTCCTGCCCGAATGCCCTCCTTCCAGCCCCCAAGGCTTGACGGCGTTTCTCTCGGTGCTGACGGAAACGGCGGCATCTTCCAGCAGGGTGATCTCGCGCACGAGCCCGGCCCCGCCTCTGAACTCACCCGGCCCGCCGGAATCGCGCACCAGACCGTACCTTTCCACCAGCAGGGGATAGTTCATTTCGATTACCTCCACCGGCGTGTTGCGGGTGTTTGTCATGTTGACGTGCACTCCGTCCATGCCGTCCTGGCCTTGTTTGGCCCCCTGCCCGCCCCCGTACGTTTCCACGTAGGAGTAATACCGCCCCCGGGCGTCCCTGCCCCCGATTGTGAAGTTGCTCATGCTGCCGGTTCCCGCAGCCGTCACCCTGCCGGGAACCGCCTGCGACAGCGCCCCCAGAATCACGTCGGCGATCCTCTGGGCGGTATTGATATTGGCATGGGCCACCGGCGCCGGAAAAACGGGGTTGACCAGGGAGCCGTGCGGGGTGATGACTTCCACAACCCGGGCGATGCCCTCGCTCGACGGCAGGTCGGGGTCGGCGACCGCTTTCACGGCGAAGTACACGCAGGCCAGGGTAACGCCGCGGGTGGCGTTTACGGGACCCTTTACCTGCGGGCTGGTGCCCGTGAAGTCGACCCTGACCCCCACATCGTTTATCTCAACCCCGGCCGCAATCGTTATCAAGTCCCCCGTGATACCGTCGCCCTCCAGATAATCGCTGAAACGGTACGTACCCCGGGGTATTGTCCTTAGTGCCGCACGGAACCGCCGTTCCGCATAATCAATTATCTCGCGCATGTAAAACTGCAGCGTCTTTGTACCCCATTTTTCAGCGAGTTCTTTAACTGTCCTCCCGCCCACCTCGTTGGCGGAAAGCTGAGCGTGGATATCGCCGTAAAACTCGTCGGCGGTCCGGACGTTGCACGCCAGCACCCTTAAAAGGTCCCGGTTCAACCGCCCGCCGCTGCTGATCTTGACCGGGGGAATCCTGATCCCCTCCTGAAAGATTTCCGTAGCCGTGGTGGACATGCTTCCCGGCGCCACACCGCCGACGTCGACGTGATGCGCCAGGTTGGCGACTATGGCCACCGGCGCGTCGCCCACAAAAACCGGGGAGATTATACACACGTCCGGCAGGTGCGAGCCGCTGATATACGGATCGTTGATGATCACGGCGTCCCCCGGCTCGAGATTCTCCACCGGGTAATACTCCAGGACCTTTTTCACCACCGCGGGCATCAGCCCCAGGTGTAAAGGAATGTGCTCGGCCTGGGCGACCAGTTCTCCGGCCGGGGTATACACGGCGGTGGAGCAGTCCCGCCTGTCCTTGATGTTCGGCGAATGCGCGGTGCGGGTGAGCGTAACGCCCATCTCCTCCGCCGCGGACTGAAGGGCATTCCGCAAAACCTCCAGGGTGACCGGGTCAACCCTCACGACAGCACCCCGTTTCAATAATGATATTGCCCCACCGGTCGCAGCGCGCCCGGTCGCCGGGCCAGATCAGCGTCGTGGAATCCGCCTGAGACACGACGGCCGGTCCTTTCACCGCCCAGTCCCGGCCGACCTGCCGTCTGGCGCACACCGGTACGACCCGGTACGCCCCCGACAGATAAACCCGCCTGCCCTCACATGCGCTTGATGCCCCGCCTTCCGGCAGTGTACCGGTCTTCATTCCCGGCAGCCTGCCCGTGACCGCCAGACGCAAGGTAACCACCTCCAGGGTGGCGCCGTCACGCCGGTAACCGTAGTGCCGCCGGTGCAGCCTGTGAAAACCTTCGGTCAACGCCTCAACACCCGCTTCACCCGAAGGTCCTCCTTGGACATGGAGGGTCAGCTCATAAGACTGCCCCTTATAACGAAGGTCCACCTGGCTGACAAATCCCATTTCCTCCACGCCGAACCCGTCCCGTTCCAGGTCTTTGATGCCCTGTTCCGCCATTTGCGCCAAACGGCTCTTTACCACCGCGTACGCCTCGGCGGTCAAATCCGCCACGTAAGTTTGCGAATAATCCCGGCGCACGTCCGCAGACAGCATCCCCCAAGCGGAGGTCACGCCCGGGAATGGAGGAATAAGCACGCGAGGAATGCCGAGCTCCCGCGCCAGCTCAACGGCATGCAGCGGGCCCGCACCGCCGAACGCCGCCAGGGTGAAATCCCGCGGGTCGTAACCCTTTTCCACCGATACCACCCGAATCGCCCGGACCATACCGGCGTTAACCACCCGGATGATGCCTTCGGCAGCCTGTTCCACCGTCAGCCCGAGGCGTACTGCGATTTTCTCGCTAATACTGCGTACGGCAAGTTCCGGCTGAAGCTCCCTGCCGCCTGCGAATCCCGCCGGGTCCAACCTGCCCAGCACCAGGTTCGCGTCCGTCACCGTAGGCTCTGTACCTCCCTGGCCGTAGCACACGGGCCCTGGAACAGCGCCGGCGCTTTCCGGGCCGACCCTCAAGGCGCCTCCGCCGTCCACCCAGGCGATGCTCCCCCCGCCGGCGCCGATCGTGTGGATATCCAGCATGGGCAGCCGCAGCGGGCAGCCGCCGATCATTCCTTCCGTGGAAAACCGGGGTTCGCCGTCGTGGATCAGACAGATGTCCATGCTCGTCCCGCCCATATCCGCGGTTATCAAGTTTCTGTACCCGGTAAGCTCCGCCAGGCGCAGCCCCGCGAGAACACCGCCCGCGGGCCCGCTTAAAACCGTGCGCGCGCTCTGTTCCCGCGCCTGTGCCGTGGCGATCACGCCACCGTTGGACTGCATTATGTAAAGCTTACTTCCAACACCTTCGGAACCGAGAGCCGCTTCCAGCCTCCCGATGTATCCGTCGATCAGCGGCCGCACCGCCGCGTTGATGACCGTGGTGCTGGTCCTTTCGTACTCCCTGAACTCGGGAAGCAACTCCGAGGAAACGGTTACGAACAGGTGCGGCAGAAGCCGCTCCAATGCCTTCTTGAGCAGTATCTCGTGGGCAGGGTTGATGTAGGCGTGCAGAAGGCAAACCGCCACCGATTCGGCGCCGTTTTCCTTGATTTTTCTCGCGATCGCTTCCACCTCGGCGCTTCGCGGCTTGAGGCTGACCGAACCGTCGGCCGTGATGCGCTCGCCTATCTCAAAAACCGTATCCCGGGATACCGGGGGATCGGGCTTCAGCGCCCTGAAGTTGTAAAGGTGGGGGCGGTTTTGCCTCCCGATAAAAATAACGTCTTTAAACCCCTTGGTGGTTACGAGCGCCACTCGCGCTCCCTTTCGTTCCAGAATGGCGTTGGTCGCGACCGTGGTGCCGTGAAGGAGCAAGCCGACTTGGGCGAAACCCACACGTCTTTCCCGTAGAATTTTATCAATCCCCGCAAGAACCGCCCGTGAAGGGTCGTCGGGTGTGGACGGCTCCTTCGTTATATACAATTCACCGTCTTCCCCCAGCAGGCAGAAATCCGTAAATGTCCCCCCGGTGTCAACCGCCAGCCTGTACACTTTCATGGATAATTCCTTTCAAAAAAGTAATGAATCTTCTCCCTGTCGTATCATTTCAAGATTTTCGCCGATAATTGCTCACTTCCTTGGTCGTTATCAAGAAAAAGTCTTTAAATAAAGCCCGGCTGCGCAAACAGCCGGGCTGCTTGTCGGCCGTCGAACACAACGGCATCGTGCTGAGCCGGCCTTACGGCGCATACTATCTTGGAAAGAGGGTATTGAATAACTGCAGGAAATCCGGCGGGCCTATTTCTTGTTGCTGCTCCTGACCCTTAAATTTTGTGTTCTGAATTCCGTATCTTGCTAGATCTTTAATATTAACCATGTACGGAGGTAGCCCATGAACGATTCTATAAACCTTCTCAAACTTCTCACTGAAACCCCCGGCGTGTCCGGCTTTGAGTCGCCTGTGCGCAAAGTGCTGGCGGAACGCTCGGCCCCATTCGCCTCCGAAATCACGATTGACGGGCTGGGGAGCCTTATCGCCGTTAAAAAGGGAGTCGGTTCCGAACCTAGGATAATGGTTGCCGCGCATATGGATGAAGTGGGATTCATGGTCACCCAGATCACCGATGAAGGGTTTATCAAGTTCCAAACGCTGGGGGGATGGTGGGAGCAGGTTCTCCTTGCCCAGAGGGTGGAAATCCTGACTTCGAGCGGCAGCGTTCCGGGGGTTATCGGGGCTAAGGCGCCGCACATACTCTCCCCCGAAGACCGGAAACAGCCGGTGAAGATGAAATCGATATTCATCGACGTGGGGTCAACCAGTAAAGAAGAAACGGAACGAACAGGCGTGAGGCCGGGCGACCCGGTCATTCCCTACAGTCCCTTCTCCATCTGTAGAAACGCGCGGACCGTTATGGCCAAAGCCCTTGATGACCGCTCCGGGTGCGCCATGGTGGTGGAACTCTTCCAGCGTTTGAACCCGTGTCAACTTCCCAACACCATCTACGGTGTCATGACCGTCCAGGAGGAAGTAGGGCTCAGGGGGGCCGTCACAAGCGCCGAAGCCGTCAATCCGGACGTAGCCATTGTCGCCGACGTAACAGTCGCCACCGACACACCGGGGATAACCGACGACGACGTCCCCGTCAAAACTTACCTCGGCAAGGGGCCGGTAATCGGATTCTATGATAAAAGCATGATCCCGCACATACCCTTTCGGGATTTTGTGATTAAAACCGCCGAACAAAACAACATACCCTATCAGATCGAAGTGATGGCAGGCGGCGGTACGGACGCGGGGAGGATCCATATTCACCGGCGCGGCGTTCCCTCCATTGTTATCGGGATCGCCGTACGCTACATCCACGACCACACCGGCATCGCCCATCTCGACGACTACGAAAACGCCGTAAAACTGATTACGGCCCTGGTGAAGACCCTCGACGCGGAAACTTTGAAAAACCTTCAATACACCGTCTTCTAGGTTTCAAAACATATTATTTTATTTCATCAATATACTGAAATGAATAGAAAATAAGCAGGTGGTAGATGTGGAAATCCGGCAGATTGTACCAACAAACGTCCCATACAGCTACGAGATACTGGAAAGCAACATCTGGGCTCTCAAAGGAACGTATCCTTTCATAGAAGTGGAAACGGCCGGAAGCAGCGTTCTGGGAAAAAGCCTCTACTACGTGCGGTTGGGGTACGGCCCAAAACAGTTTTTTTATAACGGGGCCCACCACGCCCTCGAATGGATCACGTCTCCACTGCTGATGAAATTCATCGAGAACTTCGCCGCCGCCTATGCCGCCGGCGGCAGCATTAAGGGCTACAGCATCCCGTACATCTGGGAGCAAAGCAGCATCTTCATCGTTCCCATGGTCAACCCGGACGGGGTCGACCTAGTGATCAACGGCTTGAGCCCCGATAACCCCTTCTACCAAGACTTATTACGTTGGAACAACACCGGCCTGCCCTTTTCGGAGGTTTGGGAGGCCAACATAAGGGGCGTCGATCTGAACCTGAACTACCCCGCCGGCTGGGAAGAAGCGAAGGCGCTTGAACCGCAGTTCGGTGTCACCGGTCCGGCGCCGACCGGATACGGCGGCCCGGCGCCGCTCTCCGAACCCGAGTCGAGCACTATGGTCAACTTCACGCGCCAGCACGACTTCCGGCTGGTGATCTCCTACCATTCCCAGGGCCGGGTTATTTACTGGCAGTTCCAGAACCTCGCCCCACCCGAGTCCCTCCAGATAGCGCAGCAGTTCGCGAACATCAGCGGATACAGGATCGCCGAACCGGGTTTAATGGAGGCTTACGCCGGCTATAAGGACTGGTTCATCCAGGAATACCGCCGGCCCGGATTCACCATCGAAGTGGGCTCCGGCAAAAACCCGCTGCCCCTCTCCCAGCTTCCTGGAATCTACGAGGAAAACGAAGAAATAATGCTCCTGGCGCCGCTACTGTAATGCAACAGGACAGACCCTCACCCGGACACAAGCCGGAACCAAATATTTTTATCTGTGATCAATTTATCCTTCTTCTGTCCCGACCTTTTTCCGGATGCGCTGCTTGGCCCATTCCCAGGCATACTCGTAAAGGTGCAACCCTTTTGAGCAGGCGGTGATTATCCCGTCTTCCACGCCCAGCTCATCGGCCATGTATTCCTTGACCAACTGGAGTCCGGCAAGGTTGGTGGGCAACCCCCCCCAGAGGTCCCAGCTGCGGAAATAAACATAGAAGTTAAGGCGGCCGTTTCTGATTCGCGTATCCACCAGGCGGAGGCAGGGCGGGTCATCGAGGTCGATGTCCTCCGGCCGCGCCACCTCGATGCACGCCTGATTGGTTCCAAAACCGTCCCGCCGGTACATTTCCAATACCTTCTCCACCCCCGGAACGATGCGCTCGCCGTAGGTATACTGCTCGTTTTCCGCCCGTTCCGTGCTCATGAGGTACCGCGCGAAGTACTCCACCGTGTATTCCGGGTCACTCGGCGCAGGCACGGAGATGTCGGGCGGGATGTCAGGCACCAGGGGCCGCACCTTCGGGTTCTGCACCCGGAGCGCTATAAAGTCGAACTCCAGCCGCCGGCTGCCCGCAAAACTCCCCCGTTCCACGGTATAAATCTGGCCGTGGTCAAATATCTTGTACAGCAATTGGAACCACGCGTCCGGCAGGTCGAAGGCGTTTATAACAACCGGACCCTGCTCTGAGTTTTGACCCTTGTCCAACCTGCTCAAAATAATCCCTCCTTTGTTCATATCCGCTAAAGCAAGTCAAAAAAGCGGTTAAATTTCTTCACATAGGCGGTCTTGGCCCAGTATATCAGCTCATCTACGGCTCGTCCCAGAGGCGCCCATTCTTCCGGCGGTTCAATTAGCCAGCAATGGAGGCCGTCGGCAGCGGACTTATCGAAAAACAACCCGTATAAATTACCGCCCGGTCCGCCCATAACTTCCCCGGTGAACGGCAGCTTGCGGGCGTCACCGAACAGGTCAAGGATCTGCAAGGCGCGATCCGCCGGAACCAGCCCCTCCCATTCTTCCCGCTCTATAGCTTCGTCGCTCAATTCGGTCTCACCGTCAAAGACGTAGTCATGCGGAAAGCGATTCAAGTAGTCTTTGGGCGCCGGCCTCCTGCAGGTTATATAGTGGCTGTGGGTTCCGTCCGGCAGGGCACGGCTTTCGAACTTCAACAGCATTGACGGGCTGTACGTAGGCGAAACGATGACGCCCAGCAGAAAAGTGCGCATTTCGTCCATGATCGTTTTTCTCTCTCCTTATTTCCTTAACCGATTATATAATTATAGCACTCAATAGCGTGTTCTCTTGAAGGAAAACCGGACACCCGATGGCCAATATAGTTCTCGCGCAAGCCCAGCATTAAGAACCAGCAGCCGGAATAAATCCATTCAGGAGACCTTCCGCCTCTTAGCGTTTAGCAGAACGATCATAAACCCGATACCAAAGTTGACGATAAAAGCGATAATTACCGTTTCTAATGGATGTTGAGCTACCAATTGTTCCGCCATCATCAAAGCAGCATCCTTACCTCCTGTCCGGCTCTTCATCGCATTTATAAGCTATTTTCCCCCGGCTGTACCAAAATAATCCGCAATATCACCTTCAGCTTTAAACACGAACTCAATACCCTACCGTCGCCTTTCCGCCTGTAGCGCTCTTTCTCACCCTGTTGCGGTATGCCCTGATGATATCGTGACGCCGCAGCACCCCAACTAATTGACGCCCTTCCTTCCTGCTTACAACGGGGATCCGGCCGTAATCTTCTTCAGCAGCCTTCAGCACCTTATCCAGGGGCTGGTCGGGGTAAACAACGAAAGGCGACCTGGTGGCGATATCGCCGACGGTAAGTTCTTCTTTCTCCCTGCCCAAAAACCGCTGGAGATCTGTGTACGTGACAATCCCCACAAGCAAACCCTCTTCGTCGACCACCGGGAAGCCGTGGTACCCCGTATCCTGAAAGAGCTTAAGAAACTCTTCTATGCGCATCGTTGACGGCACGACGGGAAAGTCTTTCGTCATTGCTTCACCCACGGTTATCGTCCGCATAACGTCGGCCAGTTCTCCCTGCTCGATGTCCACCCCCCGGCGTTTTAGTTTGAGCGTGTAGATGGTTTCACGCATCAAAGTGCGGGCAAATACGGTGCTGATCACTACCGATGTCATTAAAGGAAGAATGATGTTGTAGTCTCTGGTCATTTCAAAAATAATGAGTATGGCGGAGAACGGAGCACGGGCCGCCCCGGCGAAAACAGCCGCCATACCGACGATACCGTACGCCCCGGCGGGGGCGGTAACCGTAGGGAAAAGACCATTAAGAACCGTGCCCAGGGAGGTTCCCATCATGGCGCCGATAAAGAGACTTGGCGCAAAAACCCCGCCGCTTCCGCCGCTGCCTATGGTTATTGAGGTGGCCAGTATCTTGAGCAAGCACAGCGCTACAAGCATGCCGAGCGCTGTCTGCCCCGAGAGGGCCTTCGTAATGCCTTCATATCCCACCCCAAAGAGATCATGGCTGTACAGCCCGATAATTCCTATGACGAGGCCGCCTAATACAGGCTTTAAGTATTCAGGCATTTTAAAGGAACCAAAAAGGTCTTCGAAGCGGTACAGTGTGCGGATGAACGTAACGGCGGCAAGAGCTGCAAAGATTCCAAGAACCACGTAGAAAACGAATTCCCATCCGCTGGTGATACCGAAATGCGGCACCGCGAAAGCGCGGTTGTTTCCAAGAAACGCCTGCGACAGGAAGTCGGCGATAACCGCGCTGACGATGACATATGCAAACTTTCGTGTAATAACGGTACCCAGAATCACCTCGAGCGCGAAGAGGACCCCGGCGATAGGGGCGTTAAAAGTCGCCGAAATGCCGCCGGCTGCGCCGCAGGCAACGAGAGTTTTCACACTTTCGTCCGGAAGCCTTAACCACTGGCCTATAGCCGAACCAGCGGCCGAACCGATCTGCACGATGGGCCCCTCACGCCCTACCGAACCCCCGCTCCCGATGCATATGGATGACGCCAGGGTCTTGACGACAGCCACGCGGGGGCGTATCCTTCCGCCTCTCAGCGCCACCGCCTCCATCACCTCGGGTACACCGTGCCCTTTCGCTTCGCGGGCAAAGAAATAGACGAGGGGTCCCACCAGCAACCCTCCGGCCGCGGGTATCACAATTACGTAATACTGTCCAAGGAAAGATAAGACGTGGCCCCCTCCGCCGAAGAAAAGGGTTTGAAAACTGCCTATCAGCCATCTGAACGCTATGGCTCCAAAGGCCGAGACAACCCCGACCGCGACGGCCAGGGCAAATCCTTGTCCCGCCTCGGACGCTTTCAGTGCCGACATGAAAGATGTGACGGGGTGCAACCTGCGTCCAGTCGAACTACCATTTCTGTTGTTGTTCCTGTCTACACCGGCCGTTTGCAGTTCCCTCCCAGGTTTCGCTCTATCGCCAAAAAACAACAGGTCTTATCAAAGTTAACCGGCAAAAATGGATTGTCATATGTTTTAGTCTATTATTCTGGTTTGTTGGTGGCAATACCGGTAAATAATTTAGACTGTCACGGGGACGGTTCTTGAAGGGAGCAATCGGAAGTTTTGCACGTAAAAAAGGCTCAACTGTCGGATGTTAGCCGATTGTTGAGCCTTAACTAATACCTACGCGCAAAAGCTAATATGCAAAATTTTTGAT
>JBFMBL010000037.1:20473-26667 GCA_040755195.1 Bacillota bacterium | reverse complement strand
CGGCAAGACCTTTTTCGCCCTTAATAACCGCGGCGGCAAAGGCCATGCACGTCGGCACCCCGCATTGTCTGCAGTTGGATTTCGGCAGCAGCTTGTAAACTTCCAGCGGATTCTTCAGTCGGGACATGCGGCATTGACCCTTTCCGAGGCGATTTCCCCGTGCGTTTGTCAAGAATGGAGACCTGAAATGCAATTTTAAACACATTGACGGGTTAAGTCAAGGCCTGCTCGGTATTACAATGTGTATGTGGGAAACGTTGACGGCTGATGTCACCGGTTATTATAATAGACCATTAACAAAACCAACACCTTAAGGAGGCGGACCCATATGGCAACGGACATGTGCGACAAAATCAGGAGACAGATTGAATCACACCGGAGAGCAATCGAACAGCTCCGGCGGGACCGGGACTCCTATGAGGGTATTGCCCACCAGTCTCAGGTCGGCAGTGACCCAGAAGGCATCGAGGAGCGGATCCACAGGCACGAGGAGAGCATCCTGAACCTGCAGGCGCTGCTGGAACACAATGGGTGCTAGAAGTGGACGTCCTGGACACCCTTAGGACAGGGTGTATCAGGATGATTTGAAAAGGAAGGAGGAAAAGGAGGAATAGGGTCAGGTCTTGAAGGAGGAATAGGGTCAGGTCTTGAAATATAAGATAATCTCTGTTAAAGGAAGGAGGAATAGGGTCAGGTCTTGAAATATAAGATAATCTCTGTTAAAGTATCCACATGGCCAGACCGTTGCGAGTCGAATACCCAGGGGCCGTCTATCATATAACATCACGGGGCAATGCGCGGGATAAAATTTTTGCCGATGATCAGGACCGAGAGAACTTTCTCTCTGTCCTGGCTTCCGTTGTTAAGCGCTACAACTGGCTTTGCCACGCTTACTGCCTCATGGACAATCACTACCACCTCATAGTCGAAACGCTCGATGCGAACCTCTCCGTCGGCATGCGTCAGCTCAACGGTGCGTATACCCAGAAATACAACCGCAAACACAATAAGCCGGGCCACGTCTTTCAGGGACGCTTCAAGGCGATCCTGGTCGACAAGGAAAATTATCTGCTCGAACTCTGCCGCTATGTGGTATTAAATCCCGTACGAGCGAAGATGGTCGAAGAACCAAAACAGTGGCCGTGGAGCAGCTACGGGGCGACCGCAGGATTAGAACCGGTACCCGGCTATCTTTCAGTGGACTGGATATTGGGTTTATTCAGCGCTAAGCGTAAGGTTGCCCAAAAGAGATATCAGCTATTTGTTAAGGAAGGTATGCATACGGCGTCACCCTGGGACGAGCTTCAAGGGCAGGTGTTGCTGGGTAAGGAGGGTTTTGTCGAGAAGTTCAAAGACCTATTGGCCGACAAAGAAAAGCTCAAAGAGATACCTCGACCACAGCGCTATGTAGGGAGACCGAGTCTTGATAAGCTTTTCGAAGGAGTAGATACAAAATCCGGGAGGGACAGAAACGTCTACGATGCCCATATAAAATACGGGTATACACTTAAAGAAATTGCGGATCATCTGGGAATTCACTATACTACGGTCAGCAAGGCGATTTCGAGAAGAGTAAGATAATAAAACTGCTTTTTCAAGACCTGACCCCATACTTTCTTCCATACTTTCTTCATGACCCCATACTTTCTTTTGACCCCATACTTTCTTTCTTTCCATACTTTCTACTTTCTGACTGCGCCGGGCCCCTTACCCTGATGTTCGCGGCAGGGCTGGTCACGTCTATGGCGATCGTATTCTTCTTAAACAACGACTATTTGAAGAACTTTCCCGTGAAGGAGCAAACGGATGAAACCGACGCGGCACCCCTCATGCCTCAGCAAGAACGTCCGTGGACTTCCATAAAAAAATGCTTTTAACGCAAAGGAATTAACAGGTCTTTATAGAGAAAGGTAATAACATTATAATGTTTCCTAATAGACAAGTCCGGAAAGGATAGACCACGGAATATGCAAAAGGGCTTTTCAAAAACGGAAAGCGTGTTTGTTGCGTTGGCGGTTGACGCGTTCTTCCTGGTGGGAGCTTATGCCGTTGTTAAATTGTCTTTTGCGGCCGCGCTGGTCAGTGTGATACTTGTCGTTTATCTGTGGTATTACCTTCACAGGCCGAGGATCTGCAACTTTTGCGATCAGAATTGTCCGTTCAGGCCCAGGAATAGATCCGAGCGGTGTACGCGAGCCGGTTTCAGCGGATTAGAAGCGGCGGTTTTCTACCCGGTGTTCTTGTTAATTCTGGTATTATACCTTGCGGCGGTTTACAGGCTGAACCTGATTGTCGGTTTAATCTTGACCGTATTGGTTGTATATGCCCTGGTCCTTTACCGTATAAGAATTTGCCCTAACTGCAATCTTCCTTGTCCTTTTAACAAGAAACGGCATAGTGCGGCGGGATAAAATAAGACTTCAAGACCATGACTAAAAGCTATTATATATCCTATCGGCTGAGGTTTATAAAATGCAGATAACCGAACGTGTTCACGCGCTGAAAGTTCCGTTTAAGATACCGGTCGGTCCGGGGATTGCGGTCGACAGGTTTGTCTACGTATTCATTATATACAGCGAAAGCATCTGCCTCGTTGATACGGGGGTTAACGGTTCCGAAGAGGTCGTTTTCGATTACATCCGGAAGACCGGCAGAATGCCGGAGGAAATATCCCTGGTCGTACTGACGCATGCCCACCCGGACCACATCGGGGCACTGGCCGCCGTGAAACAGGCGACCGGCTGCACCGTTGCCGCGCATGCGGGCGACAGGCGGTGGGTTGAAGACGTCGAGCTGCAACTGCGGGAGCGCCCGATCCCTGGATTTAAAACTCTCGTGGGCGGTTCCGTAAAAGTCGACGCCGTCCTTGAGGATGGAGACGTTCTGGAACTGGGCGGCCGCCTTGCGTTGGAGGTGTTTCACACCCCGGGGCATTCCAATGGTTCGATCTCCTTCTTTCTCAAAGAGGGCGGCGTGCTGTTTTCCGGGGACGCGATTCCGATTGCAGGTGATATTCCAATTTACGACGACGTCCAGGAGTCAGTTGACTCCATAAATAAATTGAAGGGTATCGGCGGCGTCAACCTGCTGTTGTCCTCCTGGGACGAACCGCGGGAGGGCGAGCGGGCTTACCGGGCGATGGATGACGGCCTGCGCTGTATCCAGTGCGTCCACGAGGCGGTGCTGAAGGCCGCCGGAGGCGATTCTCCTCAGGACCCCGTGGAACTGTGCAGGCGGGTTGTCGCCGAAATGGGTCTTCCGCCGGCGGCCGCAAATCCTCTGGCCGCCAGGTCTTTCGCGGCGCACTTGAAGGTTTGCGACCGCGCGGATTTGTTAAGGGAATAGTATATTTCAAGCCTGTTTTCGGAGGGACATTCCATGTCGAGCAGGCTGATAGTAATGATGGGGCTTTCATTTTTAACCATATTTGCGGGGTGCGGCTCAAAAGATATAAGCAGTAAGAGGGCGACATCCGTTTATTCCGGCGTGTTGAATTTTAAACCGGATATTGAGAACATTTCAGACATTATCGGCATGAATAAAGACGGAGTGATCTATGAACTGGGAAGTGATTATGAGATAGTCCAAACAGGGGCAGAAGGCGCTTACGAAGGTTACAACTTTAAAGCGTACGGCATGACGTTTGTTTTCGAGGACGCCGACGATAAGATCGCGTGGATTGAGTGTGATGGAACGGTTGATATAAAAGGCGCAAAGGCCGGCATGAATTTCGCGCAGGTGCAGGAAAAACTCGGCAAGACAAAGATTAATGATACGTGGTATGAGACTCCTGAAAACAAGGCGTACGAACTGGTTTACGTAATCAAAAACTGCAGAGTGGAATTCGTTTCATCTAAGGAAGACGGCAGTGATTCTTGGTTAACTGTTTATAAAAAAGACAGGTTCAAAGGTGACGGCCAATATGCGAACGATACCGGGTATTCGAAGGAGAATGCAGAAAGAGTTAAAGTGTACGAAGTCATTGAAGATCTGGATATGGATGGAAAAGGCGAAAGGATAGTGTCGGATCTCGAGAAAGGAAAAACCGGGGATTCACAACGGGTTTATTCGAGGATTCTGGTATTTGACGGCCATAACAAGCCGGTTTTTAACTCTGAGGAGTTCATAGACGATTTATATGGATGCTTCCTTGAAGGTTCCAAAACCGACCTGGTAAGAGTGAGTGACCTCGACGGGAATGGCGTTAAGGAGATATATTTCAGCGACTGCAGCAGTTCAGAAGTTCAGAATCTGGGGATTGTTGAAAAATACGAGGGGAATTACAGGTTATTGTTTTTCCAGCCACTCGCCGATTACAATTACAAGGATTTTAATGGCGACGGGATGCTGGAACTGTATGGCCGGACTCGCAATGCGCAGTTTCTCTGCTGGTCCGGGAGAGATACCGTCTATTGCCGATCAAAAGACAGGTTTGTTCCATCGTATTCCTGCACCAGGCGTCTGTGGGAGGAAAGATGCAGAGATTCAAAGAAGGCATTTGAGAATAGACCCGACATGGATACGTTCGGAGAGCTTCTAACCGGCTACGCCGTAATGGGGTACAAAGACAAGGGATTGGAAATTATCAATAACAGCAGAATTTTGGGGCGCTACGAATCAAAAGAAGACTGGACAGTAAGATTCGAGGAATGTTTGAAGGCCGAAAATGCGTGGTTGAACTCTTTATAAAATAGAAAGGGAAGTAGAATTCCAATTCTATTTCCCTTTTTTAATGAATAGCATTATGCTTTCACATTGTTGTATCAGTTCGGAAGGCATATGACCTGGCCGGCCTTAAGGTTATAACAGTCAATGCCCGGGTTGTAATATACAACCATATCCACCGTAATTCTGCGCCGTCTGCAAATGTCATATATCGTTTCTCCCGCCATAACCGTGTAAGCCATGCAATCAGGCGGACAGGCCGGCCATTTAGGGGGCATAGGAGGGTGAGGCGGATAGGGAGGTGGATAATGATACGGATATCCCGGAATGCAGACAACCTGGCCTATTTGAAGGTTCAATGGGTCAGCGCCGGGGTTGGCGGCCTGAATCGCTTCCACGGTGGTGTTATAACGCTGGGCCAGTAGCCAAAAAGTGTCTCCCGAACGGATCACATAAGGAAATGTCCCGGCAGGGCAACGATGATAATGATGCATTCTTGGTACCTCCTTGCTTTTTTCTTTATAACATAATATGGATACCTGGCTCGAAAGGTTCCCAGAATAGTGGTAGCTAAGGAAAATATCGCCGCCGGAAACCGAATACGGAGAAACTGCGCCACGGTTAATTTCTCTTTTAAAATAAAACAGAAGGAAAACGGCGTCCGGTTGCTGAAAGAAACCGGCAAACAGTATACGTTTTCACAAAAAACGTAAGACGTATCCGGGTCGAGTCGTGCGGGACGTAATCGGCCATTCCTGCATAGGACAATTAAGGCAAATAGCCGCGGCGTCCATTGACACAGGCTGCCCACGGCGAAGGATTTTAAGAATGGAAGGTGCTACAAAGATGCTTGACCCGCTGGTTATTATCGAAAAGTACTACGACCCGGAATCAGATTTGTATTATTTCCTTGTTGAACACAGCCGGATGGTCGCCCAAAAAGCGCTTTCGCTGGCGGAAAGGAATCAGCACCTCAATCCCGACAGCCGATTCATCTTTGAGGCCGCAATGCTCCACGATATCGGGATATTCCTGACAAGACTGCCGGACATAGGGTGCACGGGCGATAAACCGTACGTCTGTCACGGTTATCTGGGCCGGGATATTCTTGAAAAAGAAGGGCTGCCGAAACACGCCCTTGTTTGTGAAAGGCATATCGGCGTCGGGATAACGAAAGAGGACGTGGAGAAGAAAAGTCTTCCGCTGCCCAGAAGGGACATGGTTCCGGTATCCCTGGAGGAAAAAATCGTATGTTTCGCCGATAAGTTCTTTTCTAAAGAAGGCAAAAAGAAGCTGCAGAGAGAAAAGACAATTGACGAGATAAGAAAAAGCCTTGTTAAATTTGGCACGGAAAAAGTAATACAGTTCGATGAGTGGGTTGATATGTTTGGGGAGTAACGCTTTAAAAGATTAACTGAATTGTTTTTTTGTGTTGACTAACAGATTTTAATGAACCTATGATAAATAATAAAGCCGGTGCATGCCTTCGTATCATCCGGTATTTATTGTCTTAAATCATGGTGTTCTTG
>JBFMBL010000037.1:6717-20373 GCA_040755195.1 Bacillota bacterium | reverse complement strand
TTAAAAGATTAACTGAATTGTTTTTTTGTGTTGACTAACAGATTTTAATGAACCTATGATAAATAATAAAGCCGGTGCATGCCTTCGTATCATCCGGTATTTATTGTCTTAAATCATGGTGTTCTTGTCCAGCACTCAACATGATTTGCGTCATAGCTAATGATTGCCTTTCTCCTGGAATACTTACAGTGATGAGTTGAGTGCTGGATTGGCGGTTAGATTTATTTCCAGAGGAGATAAGGGAATGAAAGCGAAAGCCCCTGCAGGTCCACAAATTGGTGCGGTGATTTGCGACTGCGGCGGTCAGATCTCTGAGAAAGTGGACACCTCCGCCCTTGTTGAAAGCGTCAAAAATATGGAGGGTGTCGTACGTGTCTTGCGAACGGGAAGTCTATGCAGCAATGAAGGCCTGTCACGTATAAAACAAGACTTTAGAGGTTGTGACAGGCTGTTGATCGCCGGGTGTTCCGAGCGTTCGTCTCTTACCTTTAACGAAGACCGGATCGCGGCGCTTCTTGCGGAGATGGGACTGGACAAGGCGATGTTTGAGGTCGCCAACCTGAGGGAGCAGTGCGCCTGGATACATGATGGCGATGTGACGGACAAGGCCGTGGATATGATCAGAATGGCGCACGCGAAACTGATCTTGGACGTTCCGGTCCCGGCGCCGGTGAAAATCTTGAGGAACTGCCTGGTGATCGGCGGCGGGCCCGCCGGTGTTCAGGCGGGTACAGACCTTGCCGCGGCAGGGGTTGCGGTGACCCTGGTGGAAAAGAAGGCGCACCTCGGCGGTCACTTCTGCCAGATACCATACCTAGTCCAGTGTGAAGGTTACCCGTCGATGTGCGTCAGTGACTGCGTGGCGCCGGTGCAGGCGCGTAAAGCGGTTTTCAGCCCGCTGATCCGGACCATGACCAATGCCGAGGTATTGGATATACGGAAAGAGAACGGCAACTTCAAAGCAACAATAGAAAAAGGCGCCGCTTTTATAGACCCTGACCGGTGCGTATCGTGCGGAAAGTGCGCCGAAGTGTGCCCGGTCGAGATAAGGAATGAGTATGAGTGCGGCCTGAAGAAAAGAAAGGCGATCGACAAGGAATACCGGATGGGAATTCCCGATACCTACGATCTTGTTGACAGCGCCTGCACCAGGTGCGGCGAGTGCTTGAAGGTGTGTCCGACCGGTGCGATAGATCTTGAAGCAAAACCGGAAATCATAGAAGACACCTTTGGAACCGTGATCCTGGCAACCGGGTTCAATGCCTTTGATCTCAACACCCTCGAAGAACTCAACTATTCATCGCCGAACGTTCTGTCCGGCATGGAAATGGAACGCCTGATCGCCGCCCGGCTCGAACGGCCCGACGGCCGGGGCCCTGTAGAACGGGTTGTCTTTATGCTTTGCGGCGGTTCGCGGTCAACAGCGAAACAGGCATCCAAGGGCGTGCCTTACTGCTCCAAAAACTGCTGCGGTTTTGCGGTAAAACAGGCGAACCGGGTTGCGGCAATGAAGCACAACGCCGAGGTAACGATGATTTACTTCGGCGACATAAGGACATACGGGCGGGCTTTTGAACACTTTTATAACGAGGCGAAGGAATTTGCGGATTTTATAAACGGAGAGGTCACCGGCGTCGAGGACGGGGAGGATGGACTGACGATCAGCGTTGAGACGCCGGACGGTGGAGAATTGAAGATTGAGGCGGACGTCCTTGTTTTATCCGAGGCCTTGCTGCCCGGCGGGACCGGGTTGATTGAAAAACTGAAGCTCAGGACCGACCGCTTTAATCATCCGATTGAAATCCAACCGCGGATCCTTCGGCCTACGGAATCCATGGTCGACCGCGTGTATGTGGCGGGCGCCGTCAGCGGCCCGAAGATCGTTCAAGAAAGCGTGGGTCAGGGAAGCGCCGCGGCGCTGAGAGTGCTGCAGAGCCTTTCCAAAGGAGAAAAACCCCTGCCCAAATTCGTATCCGAGATCGACAAGGAGTATTGCTCGCGCTGCAGGATATGCGAGGCCGTCTGCCCGCACGGGGCGATAAAAGTAGCAGAGAAAGGGGCGGAAGTCGACCCGGCTTTCTGCCAGGGGTGCGGGCTGTGCGCTTCCGTCTGCCCCAGCCGGGCGGTAAGAATCCGTAACTTCGACAGCGAGCAAATCCTGGGCCAGGTGGAGGTTGCTTTTTCAGGAGTGAAGGGCGGCGAGCCGAAGATACTCGGTCTGCTGTGCTACTGGTGCTCGTACGCCTCGGCCGACCTGATGGGGATATACGGGCTGAAAATCCAGCATAAAAACTTCAGAAGCATCAGGATTCGCTGTTCATCGTCCGTAAACGCCGGGCTGATCCTTGAAATCTTCAAAAAAGGTGTTGACGGGATCATTGTAGCGGGCTGCCCGCCGAAGAACTGCCACCACGGGGCGGGCAACTACATGACCGCGAAGAGAGTCATGCTTCTGAACACGGTAATGCGCCAGATGGGGATTGATGCGGGGCGGTTGAAATGGGAGTTCATAGGGGTTCCGATGTGGAAAAACCTTGCGGAAGCGATAGAAAAAATGAATAAGACCCTGGTTGCGCTCGGACCTAATCCTTTTTGGGGGAGGTCAGTATGAACAAGATCAGAATGATTTTAAACTGGGGGGCTTCCTGCGGCGGTTGCGACGTGTCCATACTGGATATCGGCAGGGCGGTGCTGGACCTGCCGAATGACGTGGATATCCTTTACTGGCCTGTAGCCCTCGATTTCAAACGCAAGGACCTAGAGGCGCTGGCTGATCAAAGCGTGGATATAGGGGTTATCAACGGCGCCGTGAGGACTTCCGAGCAGGAAGAAGAAGCGAAAATTTTCCGCGCCAAGTGTAAGAGCATCATTGCTTACGGGTCATGCGCATGTTTCGGCGGCATTCCCGGACTGGCCAACCAGTTCGTCGGTGAGGATCTGATAGCGAGGGCTTACCGTGAGGCGCCGTCGAATGTTAACGAAGAGGGCGTGGTACCTTCGAGAGAGTCGGAGCGAAACGGTTACGTGCTGCTGCTTCCCGAGTTCGCGAGTGAAGTGCGGCCGCTGGAGAAGTTAATAAAGGTTGATCATTTTGTTCCCGGATGCCCTCCTTCTACCTCAACCGTAGCGGAACTTATCGGAAACCTGGGCGCTATTGCCCGGGGAGACGCGGTGAAAAAGATATTTGCCTCGGACAAGTCCCTCTGTTACGACTGTCCGCGGGAGAAAACAAAAGAGGCCAAAAGGGTCGAGAAGCTGTACCGGCCGCACGAAATCATCGCCGGAAACGAGAGATGCCTTCTCGAGCAAGGGATTGTATGCCTGGGATTCGCAACCAGGGGAGGGTGCGGTGCGCGGTGCATTGCGGTGAATATGCCGTGCCGCGGATGTTACGGATGGCTGCCGAAGATGGCCGATCCCGGAGCCGAAGCGATGTCGGCTCTCGCTGCCATAGCCGGGGATTGGGAGGACTACATGCCGCCCGCGAAGATATTCGACGTTTTGGACGCGGTCAAGGACGCTGTCGGTACGTTTTATGCTTTCTCCCTGCCGTCGGCGATAATAAACAAGAAAAGAGGATAGATATGACCAGAAAGATCTCGATCCTTCCTAACACGAGGCTTGAAGGGCACGGCAAGGTTGAGATCATCCTCGACGATGACGGAAACGTAATCGACGGGTTCTTCCAGGTCATAGAATTCAGGGGCTTCGAGAAGTTCTGCGAGGGAAGGCACGTTGAGGAGTTGCCCAGGATAACCCCGAAGATATGCGGCGTCTGCCCGGGAGCGCATCATACCGCTTCGGCCAAGGCCTGCGATGCGGTTTACAACGCTGAACCTCCCCCGGCGGCCAAGAAACTGCGGGAGATGTATTACAGCGCCCATATGGCGCACAGCCACATCCTCCATTTCTTCGCCCTGGGCGCACCGGATTTTGTTTTGATGGGCGAGGACGCCGCAAAACGCAACATATTCGGGCTGGTGGCAGCGGTAGGCAGAGACATCGGTATGGCCGTCGTCGACAACCGCGGTTACGCGCAGCGGATACAGGAGATTATCGGCGGGCACCCGATATACCCGGTGTCCTCTCTTCCCGGCGGGCTGTCAAAACCGCTTGGCGAAGCACAGAGGGAAGAAATCGAGAAGATGGCGGTTTCCCTGATTGATTTCAGCAAGCAGAGCCTCGAAATTTTCGAAAACCTCGTGCTGAAGAATCAGGAACTCGTCGAGCTGATAGCATCGGATCTATACCGGCACGAGACGCATTACGCGGGCATGGTCGACCGGGACAACAGGGTGAACTTTTACGAGGGCAGGATAAGGGTTGTCGATCCCGAGGGCAAAGAGATATGCCTGTTTGAGGGTGCGGACTACCTTGAAAACATAGCGGAACACGTTGAGCCGTGGAGTTATTTGAAGATTCCATACCTGAAAAAAGTGGGGTGGAAGGGTTATATAGACGGGCCGGGCAGCGGCGTATACAGGGTTAATTCGCTGGCGCGGCTGAATGTCGCCGAAGGCATGGCGACACCGCTTGCCGCGGAAGCGTACGATAATCTTTACAGGTTCTTCGGTGGAAAACCGGTTCACAACACTCTTGCCTACCACTGGGCAAGGCTTGTTGAACTCATGTATGCAAGCGAGAGGATTCTTGAGCTGGCGCAAGACCCGCAGATTACGGATACCAATGTGCGGAACATTCCTTCATCAAAGCCGTCGGAGGGTGTGGGGGTGGTAGAGGCTCCGAGGGGCACCCTGTACCATCATTATGTTACGGATAAGAAGGGAATTGTGCAAAAGGTGAATCTTATAGTCGCCACGGTACAGAATAACGCGGCCATTAACATGTCCGTAAAAAAAGCCGCGCAGGGGCTTATCAGAAACGGCGTTGTGGACGACAAACTGCTGAATATGGTTGAAATGGCCGTGAGGGCCTACGATCCCTGTCTTGCCTGCGCGAGCCACGCCATTCCGGGAAGGGAGACGCCCGGGGTAAGGATCTACCGGAGCGGGAAACTGTATAAGCGGCTACCGGAGTGCTAAGGAGTAGACAGTAGACAGTATTAAAAAGAATAGGTGGGTGGGATTATGGAACGCCTCCGCAAGTACGTAGGCAAAAACCTGAACATTGAGAAGGTAAAAGATTCTGATACACTGATGACTTTCGGGATAGTATGCCGGTATTTGCCAGATCCGCCGGAAGACTTTGACGAGTTCGAGTTTACCTTTGATTTTAACGGCGAAACGGTAGTGCTGCTGGTTACGGTGGAATTGGGAAAAATCAAAAGGCTTTATTTCAGCCTTGCCGACCGGGATGATCCTGATGTGACGAGGCCGCTCACGGAAGAACAGTTACAGGAGCTGCTGACTTCAAAGGGTGATCAACTGGTACGGTTCCTGGACTTTATTACCTGATAGACTTGAGTCCCGGGAGAGTCCGGTTATTGAGTCGTAAGTGCCTTCAAAATGGCCTGTCGCTCTTGTGAGCCGGGTTGCCTGATTTTGCTGGCCTGATAGGGTATTTGTTTTCCTGTTTCGGAACCAAAAAGCCATCGAAAGTCTTCGGCGAACAACTCTTCAGGATCTGTATCGGGCCGACGATTGCGCAGACGCAGGTAAGCCTGAAACTCCTCCGCCGTAAAAAACCGGAAGCGCACAAGATGCCCGATTTCATGGGAGACGGTTGCCGCGACGGAACAGGGTATAAGAGGCTGTTCCGGTTTGAGAGAAAGAGTCCGGCCGCGGGAAGGACACGGAGCGAAAACCGGCCCGAGCATGCCGCCGCAGGGGGAAAGTATGACCGCCTTACCACGGGAGGGGAAGGAGATACCCGTGATCATTGAGCCGTCCCTTGAACGGCGGCAGGGACCGGCCAGCCGAATCTGCCATTTCTCCTGAACGATTTCCGGCAGCGCTGCCGCGAGATGTCGCATTTCGGTTACCGCCGCCCTTTCCGCTTCGGGTGAAACCCGGGGGGAAGACCGGATCTCTATGTTTCCGACTTCCGTTAAGGGGAATTCCCTGAGGGCAGGCAGTATAAAGCATATTAACACGAAAGAAAGAAGAATTATTAAAGGTGCAGATATGTAAAGGTAACGCAGTCGCATCGTTTGTCACCGCCATTAACCCGGATGGTAATATAAGTAAACACATCCATCGTTATAACTATAATCGGTTTTCCCGGGATGAAACTAAAGTACGAGAATTTAAATAAACGGTGAAATAATAAGGAGAATTTGATGCTTTACGCAAGTACAAGAGGCGAAGCTCTTAGGGTCAAAGCGGCGCAGGCAATCCGCGAGGGCATTGCTCCCGACGGCGGGCTTTATGTGCCCGAAAACCTGCCGGTAATTGATAATACGACGCTCGGCGGTCTAATATCTGAGTCTTACCAGGAACGGGCGGAAAGGATAATGACCCTGTTCCTATCAGATTTCGACGGGGAAGAAATAAGATTTTGCGTAGGGGCGGCCTATAACCCGCAGAAGTTTGATACCCCTGAAATAGCGCCGCTGCATGCACTTGGAGACGGTTCCTATATACTTGAACTGTGGCACGGTCCGACCTATGCCTTTAAGGATCTGGCCCTGCAGATACTTCCACACCTTCTCACGCTATCGGTTAAGAAGACACGCAGCGCGGCGGAAATCGTGATCCTGGTCGCCACCTCCGGCGATACCGGAAAGGCGGCGCTGGAGGGTTTCAAGGATGTTCCGGGAACGAAAATAGTCGTCTTCTTTCCGGAAGAAGGGGTAAGCGAGGTCCAAAAACGCCAGATGGTTACGCAGGAGGGGCGCAACACCTTCGTTGTCGGGGTGGAAGGTAATTTTGACGACGCTCAGACCGGCGTTAAAGAGATCTTCACCGATCCCGAAATCAAAGGGCGCCTGGAAAAGGGAGGATACGAGTTTTCCTCGGCTAACTCCATCAACTGGGGAAGGCTCCTGCCTCAAATAGCCTACTACTTTTCGGCCTATGCTTCACTACTTGGACAAAATCTTTTAAAGCCCGGAGAATCAATTAATTTCGTAGTTCCTACCGGTAATTTCGGCAATATACTCGCGGGTTATTACGCACGGGCGATGGGTTTGCCGGTAAACAGGCTCATCCTGGCCGCCAATTCCAACAACGTCCTGACGGAGTTTGTCCGCAGCGGTGCGTACGACCGGCGGCGGCCGTTTTACAAGACCATTTCTCCATCCATGGACATCCTTATATCCAGCAACCTGGAGCGGCTGCTTTACGAGGTTACCGGGCGGGATCACGGCCGGATAAGGGACTGGATGCGGGAGTTGAGGGAAACCGGCGCATATAAGGTAGACGCCGCAACCAGCGAGCGGGTTAAGGAGGTTTTCTGGTCGGACTGGGCTGATGACGAGGCGGCGCTCGAAGCAATCAGGAAGACTTACTCAGAACACGGATACGTTCTTGACCCGCATACGGCAGTGGCCCGTTCGGTATACGAGCGCTACAGGGATTCCAGCGGTGACGTTACCACAACGGTGGTCTTATCGACCGCCAGTCCCTTCAAGTTCAACCGCGACGTAACCCGGGCGCTTTTAGGCCAGTCGGCCGTTAGCGGGAGGGATGAGTTCGATCTTCTTGACGTTTTGGCGGAATACACCGGCTGGCAGGTGCCTCAAGGGCTAAAGAACCTGGCCCAAAAACCCGTACTTCACCGGCGTGTTGTTCGGAGGGAGGACATGAAAGGTGCGGTTCAGGAGATCCTCGGGTTGTAATATTGGAAGAAAAGTAAAAAAGAAAGTCAGGAAAGGCGGGAAAGCATGAATGAGGATTTTCCGGTTCCAGAATCAGCGGATATAGTTGTTATCGGAGGCAGCGTGGGAGGACTCACCGCGGCCACTATGGCGAAGCGACACTATCCCGATAAAAGCGTCGCTTTGATAAGACGGGATTCACCCGTGCCGATACCCTGCGGTATCCCTTACATTTTCGGTACCATCGGTGCCGTCGAGCGAAACCTTGTTCCCGATGCGGTGTTGGATTACGAGGAGATAGACCTGGTTGAAGACGAAGTGACCGCAATCGACCGGGAGGCCGCAAAGGTTATACTCAGCGACGGGACGGCGATAGGGTACGGAAAACTGATACTTGCCACCGGGTCTACCCCGCTGGTGCCGCCGATTCCCGGCGCCGACAAAGAGAATGTTTTTACGATTAAGAAAAACCCGGAGGCGATCGAAGGGTTCCTGGAAGTTTTAAGGGCGGCGCGGGACGTGGTAATCGTCGGCGGCGGTTTTATCGGTGTGGAATTTGCCGAGGAAATAAGAAAGCACAGTGATAAAAACGTCACCATCGTAGAAATACTCCCTCACTGCCTTTTGCTTTCGTTTGACGAGCCTTTCTGTGCTGCCGCGGAAAAAGAGTTGACCGCCTCGGGAGTAAAAATCCTTACCGGCTTGAAGGTCGAAGAGATAACCGGCGGGGATAAGGCGGCGGGAGTGCGCCTTTCCAATGGCGAGGAAATCCAGGCGGATGCGGTTCTGGTGTCGGCGGGGGTACGGCCGAACATCGAACTTGCCGAGAAGGCCGGTCTTAAGGCGGATAGAGCCGGTATCTGGGTCGACCGAACCATGCAGACGGAAGACAAAAACATCTTTGCCTGCGGCGACTGCGCCGCGAAAACCTCTTTCTTCAAAGGGAAGACTAGTTACATCCGGCTGGCCTCTGTCGCGACGATGGAGGCTCGGATTGCAGTGGCCAACCTGTATTCCGTAAGGCGCGAGAACGCCGGAACGATCGGTGTGGTATCCACGGTTGTAGGGAAATACGCACTCGGTGCCGCCGGGCTTACGGAAGACCTCGCCCGCCGCGAAGGGTACGACGTTATTGCGGTGCAGGCGGCTTCGCCCAACCGCCATCCGAAGGTGATGCCGGGAATGGTGGAGACAAAGGTGAAACTGGTCTTCGAAAAATACTCAGGGATGATTCTCGGCGGACAGGTGATGGGCGGGGAGAGCGCCGGCGAACTGGTGAACGTAATCGCCGCATGCATACTTAACCGAATGACCTATAACGATATGGCCGCCTTCCAGATGGGGACACACCCTCTGCTGACCGCCGCGCCGACTAATTACTACCTGACGGTGGCTGCCGACATGGCGGCGCAAAAGGCGTTCGAGAACCGTTAGAAGGCGGGTTATTTTATTGGTTGTTTTGAGGGAAGAGGAACCCGGGTGCTCCGGGTTCTCTCTTTCGGTATTAAGGTACTGAAACAGCATTCGCGAGGTTGTCGTTTAATGAATAACTAAATACGCAAATGATTTGAGATATCCGACGTTAGGAGACACTATTAAGTAAGCAACAAACAGAACTTTTATTAAAGGACGTGATTTAACGTGAAAAAGATAACCCAGACTCCGTCAGCCGTTCTTTTCCCGGTACCGGTCGTGCTGGTGACCTCGATGGCGCCTGACGGCAGGCCGAACGTCTTTACCGTCGCCTGGACCGGCACTATAAATTCAATTCCGCCGATGCTTTCCATAAGCGCGCGTCCCGCCACCTATTCGCACGGCCTGATTAAGCAGTCCGGGGAATTTGTGGTCAATATTCCAGGCGCGGATCAGGTCTGGGAAGTCGACTACTGCGGGACGGTTTCCGGGCGGGAGGTGGACAAATTTGCAAAAACCGGATTGACCCCCCTGGCGGCCAAGTACGTTAAAGCGCCTTTGATTACGGAGTGTCCCGTGAACATTGAGTGCCGGGTCACGCAAACACTGAAACCGGGCGGTCACGAGATGTTCCTCGGTGAGGTGCTCGCGGTGCATATAAACGAGGATATGGTCAACGAAAAAGGACAGCCGGACATCGATAAGATGAGACCGTTTGCTTTTTGCCTCTCAGAATACCGCTTAATCGGTCAGAAAATAGGTCATCACGGGTACTCAAAAAAGGAACCGAGAGGCTGAAGTGACCGATAACCGGGAAGTAGGAGGCGGGAAGCTGGAGGTTAAGCGAAGCTAACCGGGAAGGTTGTTATCGAATCTTTGCCTGTCAACTTGAGGGTTGGAGTGTTCGTGATCTTCCTCGTAAGTTATAAGCGGCAGTATCTGCTCACGCCAGTCGTTTACGATCCGGTTTATAAAGTATGCGATTGAAATTATTTGCACGCCTTTCGGTTCCTTTTCAAAAAGCACCGCCAACTGCGGTATGAGTTTATTCACCCGAACGGAGAGATATTCCCGTACCCCGGCGTCTTTCTCGACCAGCGTCTTTAAATCTTCCGCTATACATACAAGCGCTTCCAGCCGCGAATTGGGGATCTGCATGATTTCCTTCCTCCGGTAAGTCACCTTACGGCAGAGCATACTTTTATATAATATTCTTGCATTTGACGTTGCACAAAAACTGCCAATGGTTGATGGCTTTTCTCATAACATAAGTGTCTGGAAGGCAGATGTCAACAACACTTTATAAAAAGTGAAGTTGAAACATGTTATCTCCATATGGCTTTTTTTAAGAGACTGAAATAAAGGGATTTACCCCGCCACAATATTAAGCGGTCTTACCGCACCTTTTTGTTCAAGCAGTTGTTCAACGGTCATATCCGTTACCGCCTTGAGGTTTTTCACCGCGAAGTAGGCGTCGTATGAAGCGTGGTGGCCGAATGATTTTTCGGCGCCGACCAAAACATCGTTCCAGGACACGCCGAAAAACCGGTTGAAATAGGACTGCAGTTCTTCCATTGAATCGATGTCGTCGGGGATATCAACCCAGACCTTTCCGAGGTTGCCCACGGCAACCACCCGCCGGGGCACTATTCACCCGGTTTCATAAAAATAGACGGAACAGCCCCGGCTTTGGTCCGACGCGAGTCGTTCGATAAACAACCGGAGGGCGGCGCCGTGCATCGTGCCGTAAACGACCAGAGGCTGTTTTGCCGCTATTTGCATAGCATCCTTAAACTGACCGCAGCCGAGGGCAACCAGTAGAAATTCGGAGTCCATACAAAGTCCTCCCTTTGAAATAGATCAACCGCCAATCCAGCACTCAACTAATCACTGTAAATATTCCAGGAGAAAGGCAATCTTAGCTATGACGCAAATCATGTTGAGTGCTGGACAAGAACGCCATGAATAAAGAAAATGAATATGTGATAAATATTTTTACTCTGTGGTGAATCTGTAATCAATTTCAACAATTATAACGCAGTTCGTGGTTACTCAAAAGAGCGAAAATGGATTAAGGATCGGCGTAAAAAGTAGACCACAAAAAAAAAGACCCCGCTTTTGCGGGGCCTCTTTTTTACATCATGTCCGGGGGCATTCCGCCGCCCATCGGCATGGTGTTCTTATCCTTTTCTTTCTTTTCGGCCACCAGGCATTCCGTGGTGACGATCATCGCCGCGATGCTGGCCGCGTTCTGCAGCGCTGAACGGGTGACCTTGACCGGGTCGATGATTCCGGCTTCGATCATGTTAGTGTACTTTTCGTTGAGCGCGTCGAATCCTACGCCCGCAGAACTTGCCTTAACCTTTTCAACAACCACGGACCCTTCGTGGCCTGCGTTGTTGGCGATTTGTCTGACCGGTTCCTCAAGCGCGCGGCGGACGATATTGACGCCCGTCTGTATATCAAGCGCATCAAATTTAAGGGCTTCAATTGCGGGCACGCAGTTGAGAAGCGCCGTTCCGCCTCCGGGTACGATACCTTCTTCCACTGCCGCCCGTGTTGCGTTAAGGGCGTCCTCAATGCGAAGCTTCTTCTCCTTCATTTCGGTCTCTGTAGCGGCGCCCACCTCGATAACCGCCACACCGCCGGCCAACTTGGCCAGACGCTCCTGCAGCTTTTCCTTATCGAATTCGGAGGTGCTCTCGTCAATCTGTTTCTTGATCTGTGCGATCCGTTTGGTTATATCGTCGGAACTGCCCTGACCGCCGACAACGATGGTTTCTTCTTTCTTGACACGTACCTGGCGTGCTTTGCCGAGCATATCGAGGGTCGTTTTATCAAGTTTCAGCCCAATTTCTTCGGATACAACCTGGCCTCCGGTCAGGATTGCAAGGTCCTGGAGCATCGCTTTACGCCGGTCGCCGAAGCCGGGCGCTTTAACAGCACAGACGGAAAGCGTGCCGCGGAGTTTGTTCACCACCAGGGTGGCAAGCGCTTCTCCTTCCACGTCTTCCGCGATGATCAGCAAGGGTTTGCCGGTCTGTAGAACCTTTTCGAGTAAGGGCAGGATGTCGGTTATGGCTGAAACCTTTTTGTCGGTGATTAGGATGTATGGGTCGCTCAGAATGGCTTCCATCCGTTCGGGATCGGTGATCATATACGGTGATATGTAGCCGCGGTCGAAGTTCATGCCTTCCACGACTTCCAGCGAGGTGCCCATTCCCTTGGACTCTTCGACGGTGATAACGCCGTCCTTCCCGACCTTTTCCATCGCGTCGGCGATGAGTTCGCCGATGGTCGAGTCATTGTTGGCGGCGATGGTAGCAACCTGGGTGATTGCCGATTTCGATTCAACGGGCTTCGCGGATTTCTTGAGTTCCTCGACTACCTTTTCCACGGCGCTTTCAATGCCGCGTTTGATGAGCATCGGGTTCGCGCCCGCGGTGACGTTTCTCATACCTTCCCGAACGATCGCCTGGGCGAGGAGCGCCGCGGTGGTGGTGCCGTCTCCGGCGATGTCGTTGGTCTTGGTGGCAACCTCTTTCACCAGTTGCGCGCCCATGTTTTCGAGCGGGTCGGGGAGTTCAACCTCCCGCGCGATGGTTACGCCGTCGTTAACGATTTGCGGTGAACCGAACTTTTTTTCAAGAACAACGTTCCGGCCGCGCGGCCCCAGGGTAACCTTAACGGCATCAGCCAAGGCGTTCACGCCCCGCTCTATCGCGGTGCGGGCGTTTTCGCGGTAAACGATATCTTTACCTGGCAATTACTTTTACCTCCTTTAAAGGCTCTAAAAATTTAATTATTAATCGAATTAGATGACACCTAAAATGTCGGTCTCGCGCAAGATCAGGTACTCTTCGCCGTCAAGTTTAATCTCGTTTCCGGCGTATTTGGAGTAGAGCACCTGGTCTCCCACCTTCAGGTCAATGGGTACACGCTGCCCGTTGTCGAGAAGGCGACCGGGACCTACCGCCATGACCTCACCCTTTTGCGGTTTTTCCTTGGCGGTGTCCGGCAGCACGATGCCACCCTTGGTCACTTCTTCCATCGGCAGCGGTTTGACCACTACCCGTTCTCCTAAAGGCCTTATCAAAGATAACCCCTCCTTTTAAGTTGAATTGTTAGCACTCGGTTTGACTGAGTGCTAACAAATAATATATCGAAACCGCGGTGCAAAGGCAAACCAGCAAAAAGTCTAAAAATCAGCTTTCAGGGGGTAAATATTATTATTTATAATAAGAAATCGCCTTATATTTTCGTGTTTCACCTAATATTAAGCTCATGTGATTTTGGCACAAGATAGTTTTGCTAAATAATCTTTCCGTTTCCAAGGAAAAATATTCAGAAACCACTCCGCCACTCGGGCTTGGCTTGGGTCCACCTGCAAAACCCGAGGACCGGAACACCTTTTTTAAAAGATTAATATCTTTCCGCATAAGAAGAAGCGCCACCGGATTGCCGGGTTGATTAGCCCTGAAAATAGACTTTCCACGGCGGAAATATGGCTGCTCAAGGCAATTATT
>JBFMBL010000037.1:0-6617 GCA_040755195.1 Bacillota bacterium | reverse complement strand
ACCGGAACACCTTTTTTAAAAGATTAATATCTTTCCGCATAAGAAGAAGCGCCACCGGATTGCCGGGTTGATTAGCCCTGAAAATAGACTTTCCACGGCGGAAATATGGCTGCTCAAGGCAATTATTTTGACACTCCATAAACGGCGGGCTATCCTTGATTGCAGCAGGCCGGTAATATGTATGTTTTTTCTTGTTGGCTAAATTGTTAGTTAAGCCTATACTTTCCTTAAAGGAATAAGGGTACAATGGAAGACGCTCTTCACTCAAAAAAGGAAGAGATCCGGGCGAGCATTCTGAAGCACCGCGACGCGCTTTTAAAAGAAATGGTAAAGGCTTCAGGCGAGGCGATTCAAAAGAGCGCTCGCAGGCTGCCGATTTTCCAGAGCGCGCGGCTTATCATGTTTTACGCGCCTTTCCGTAACGAGGTAGAGACCGAAACCCTTGTAAAGGAAGCGCTTGCCGCGGGTAAGCGTGTGGCATTCCCCGTAGCTGAAAAGGAGAAGAAGGAGCTTATCGCCCGTGAAATAATGCGCTACCCGGATGATCTGGCGCCGGGCGCTTTCAATATCAGCGAGCCCCGGCCGTCTTGCCCGGTTGTGGCGCCGGAAGATCTTGATTTGATCTTCGTGCCGGGCGTTGCTTTTGACCCCCAGGGTTATCGTTTAGGATACGGCGGAGGGTATTACGACCGGTTTCTGCCACGAACAAGGGCGATTTCAATCGGCCTGGCTTACCACTTTCAACTGCTGGTTACTGTTTTTCCCGAGGATCACGACTGGCCGGTTGACTTTGTTATATCCGAGGACGTGACAATTGAAACAAACGCGGAGGAGAAGCGAAGGACATGAAGTATAGTTGCAACGCACAGATGGAGGAAGACCCCACGCTAAATGCAATCGTCGACCTTTACCGGAATAAACCGGAGCAGCTTATAGCGGCGCTTCTGGCTGTTCAGAAGCATTACGGTTATCTGCCTGAGGGAGTTATGCGCTCGTTAGCCAAGGAGCTGAAAGTACCTTTCAGTAAGATATATGGCGTGGCGACGTTTTACTCCCAGTTCCGGCTCAAGCCGCGCGGCAGGCACCTGGTAAGCGTTTGCCTCGGTACGGCCTGCCAGGTGCGCGGCGGGGAAGGGATTTACCGCAGGGTGAAGCGGGAGTTGGGAGTGAAGTTGGGGGGTACAACTCCCGACGGCCGTTTTACCCTTGAAACGGTGTCATGCGTCGGCGCGTGCGGCATGGCGCCGGTTGTCATAGTCAACGAGGATACCCACGGGAGGCAAACGCCCGAAAAGGCCATAAAAGTGATTAAATCATACGAGTAAGCGGTACGCCAGGAGTGGTTGTTCTGTGGAATCTTTAATGGATAAGTGCTGTACCCAATGCCGGCATACGCCCGCGACACCCTGCAGTGATTATGTTAACTGCCGGGTAGAAGGGCCGCTTTGCCACGATGACCCGGAGTGTAAAAACAAGCGACGGGAATTCCTCGATCATATTGTTACCAAACCGGGCTCCGAACGGAAAAAGGTTGTTCTTTGCGGGGGGTTGAATTGTGGTTCAGCCGGTGCTTTCGGTTTGGCGGATGTTTTTCGAGAGGAGATAGAAAACCAGGGGCTCGGAGACTTGATCACGGTTGTGCTTTCCGGTTGCAGAGGATTCTGCGAGCAGGGTCCGAGTGTGATTATTGAACCGGACCGGACTTTTTACCGGTGGGTGACCCGGGAAGATATTCCCGAAATTGTCAACGTGCATTTTAAAGAAGGTCAGGTCGTTGAAAGACTTCTTTACCAGGATCCGCAGACCGGCGCGCTCTGCCGTACCTGCGACGACATTCCTTTCTATCAGCGACAGATGAAGGTCGTTTTGGAGCATTGCGGTTTCATTGACCCGGAAAACATAAGCGAGTATATCGCGGTCGGCGGTTACCGGGCGCTGGCCCAGGCCGTGAATAACATGAAGCCCGACGGTGTCCTGGAGGAGATAAAAAAATCCGGTCTGCGGGGCCGTGGAGGCGCCGGTTTTCCAACGGGGAAGAAGTGGGATACGGCCCGCCGGGTACCGGCCGACAAGCGCTACGTAATCTGCAACGCCGACGAAGGGGACCCGGGCGCCTTTATGGACCGCGCGGTGCTCGAAGGGAACCCGCACTCGGTTCTGGAAGGGATGCTCCTGTGTGCTTACGTTGTCGGGTCGGATGAAGGCTACATTTACGTGCGGGCGGAATACCCCCTGGCGGTAAGACGGTTGCGCATAGCGATCGAGCAGGCCGAGCGGTACGGACTACTTGGTACAAACATACTGAATTCGGGGCTCAATTTCAATATAAAGATAAACGAAGGCGCGGGGGCCTTTGTGTGCGGCGAATCGACCGCACTGATGTCTTCGATAGAAGGAAACCGGGGCATTCCACGGATTAAGGTTCCTCGTTCCACCGAAAAGGGGCTTTTCGGCAAGCCGACGGTTTTGAACAACGTCGAGACCTTCGCCAACGTACCTAAAATAGTGGTCAACGGAGGCGGCTGGTTTGCCTCTGTGGGTACGGAAAGAAGCAAGGGGACGAAGATCTTCGCTTTGAGCGGCAAGGTACAGAACACGGGCCTGGTTGAGGTTCCGATGGGAATCACTCTCAGGGAACTGATTTTCGGAATCGGTGGTGGAATTAAAGGCGGCGGTAAGTTTAAGGCCCTGCAAATCGGTGGTCCTTCCGGCGGCAGCCTGCCGGAAGACATGCTTGATTTGCCGATTGATTACGAATCATTATCCGGAGCGGGGGCGATGATGGGCTCGGGAAGTATCGTGGTTATGGACGAGGAAAACTGCATGGTTAACATGGCCCGCTTCTTCCTGAACTTCACCGAGCGCGAGTCCTGCGGCAAGTGTGTTCCCTGCAGGGAAGGGACTACGCGGATGCTTGAAATACTCGAGAGGATAACCGCCGGCAATGGAAACCTCAGCGATATTCCTCTCCTCGAATACCTGGGCGGGGTTGTGAAAACCACTTCTTTCTGCGGTCTTGGAACTTCTGCCCCGAATCCGGTTCTGACAACACTGAGTTATTTCCGGAACGAATATCTTAAGCACATAAGGGATAAACGTTGTCCGGCAGGGGAATGCGTCGCCCTGCGCCAGTTCATGATTATAACCGAAAAATGCACCGGTTGCGGGGCTTGCCGATACTTATGTCCGGCGCATGCGGTCAGCGGAGAGAAAAAGAAACCGCACAAGATAGATAAAGATGTTTGTATAAGGTGCGGCCGTTGCTACGAAGTTTGCAAGTACAAGGCAATCAAGCGACGTTAAGGAGGTAAGCGGTTGTCCAGGGAAGTTACTTTGATTATAAACGGACAGGAGATCACCGTACCCGAAGGAACCACCATCCTCGAAGCTGCGCGGCGTGCGGACGTTTACATTCCTACGCTGTGCTACGATCCGGAGCTTGCGCTGTGGGGCGGCTGCCGGTTGTGCATCGTTGAGGTGCGAGGCTGGAAGAGCCTTCCCGCCTCGTGCTGTACCCCCGTACGAAGGGGTATGGTGGTGGAAACGGAGAGTCCTGCGGTACGCCATGCCCGTAAAACACTAATCGAACTTTTCTTGGCTAACCATCCGGATGACTGCCTGGCCTGTGAAAAAACCGGGGCTTGCAAGTTACAGGACCTGGCTTACCGTTATGGGGTAAGACAATCAAGTTTTGCAGGTAAGAAGCGAAATTACCCCATAGAAAAAGAAAATCCGTTTATCGTCCGCGATATGAATAAATGTATTCTCTGCGGCCTTTGCGTGAGGGTTTGCAGTGAAATCGTAGGGCGCTCCGTCGTCGATTTTACGAACAGAGGTTTCTTCAGCAAAATC
The DNA here is from genome assembly GCA_040755195.1 of Bacillota bacterium. Lineage (GTDB taxonomy): Bacteria > Bacillota > Desulfotomaculia > Desulfotomaculales > Ammonificaceae > SURF-55. The sequence goes on along the minus strand of JBFMBL010000037.1, from coordinate 2,765 downwards.
ACACCGGCAATGGATTTGCCCCTCGAAAAGTCGGACTGTGTTTTTTGCGGTAACTGCATCTCCGTCTGTCCGGTCGGCGCCATCACAGCCAAACCGATGTGGGGGCAGGGACGGCGCTGGGAGGTGAAAAAGGTCAGGACAGTCTGCCCGTACTGCGGAACAGGGTGTACTTTCGACCTTAATGTGAAAGAGGACAAGGTCATCGGTGTCACTTCCACGCCGGAGGCGCCGGTTAACGGACGCTGGCTGTGCATTAAGGGCCGTTTCGGCTTCGGCTTCATCCATCACAGGGAACGGCTGCAGATGCCGTTGGTCAGGAGCCCTTATCTTTTCAGCAAAGTAACCTGGGAAAAAGCGATTACCACAGCAGCCGTACGGTTGAAGGAGATTAAGGCGAAATACGGCCCGGAGGCAATCGGCATCCTCGCTTCAGCGCGGTGTACCAACGAAGAGAATTACCTGCTGAACAAGTTTGCCCGGGCGGTAATCGGCAGCAACAACATCGATCACTGCGCCCGTCTCTGACACTCTCCCACCGTCGCCGGTCTGGCGGCATCGTTTGGAAGCGGGGCGGCTACGAATACCCTCGCCGAGATACCGGAAGCAGAGTTTATCCTGGTGCTTGGCAGTAATACCACCGAAACACATCCGGTGGTAGCGATTCAAATACAGAAGGCCCTAAGACGCGGGGCGGTTCTAGCGGTTGTGGACCCGAGAGCGACAGAAATATCTTCCCGGGCAAAATATCATTTACAAATTAAGCCCGGCACCGATGTGGCGCTTATAAACGCTATGGCCAACGTAATCCTGAAAGAAAACCTTCAAGATAAAGAATTTGTGTCAACCCGAACGGAAAATTACGAAGCGTTTTACAAGGAAGTCAAAAGGTATCCGCCCGAGATGGCGGCAGAGATATGCGGCGTTTCAGCGGATTCGATCAGGGAAATCGCCAGGGGTTACGCCCGGGCGGGAACAGCGGCTATATTATACACAATGGGCATAACGCAGCATACATGCGGCACCAATAACGTTATGGCCATAGCCAACCTGGCGATGCTCTGCGGTCACGTCGGCAAGGAATCGAGCGGTATATATCCTTTAAGGGGCCAGAACAACGTGCAGGGTGCGTGCGACATGGGCGCGTTGCCTGACTGCCTGCCGGGATACCAGCGTTTGGACGATCCGAAGGTTCATGCCAAGTTTAAGGCGGCATGGAACGCACCGATACCGAAGAAACCGGGTCTTACCGCGCCCGAGATGTTCGAGGCGGCGGCAGAGGGCCGGATTAAGGCCATGTACATAGTAGGAGAGAATCCTGCACTTACTGAAGCTGACGGCGGACTCGTTAAAAGAGCGCTGGAAAACCTTGAATTACTGGTGGTTCAGGATCTTTTTCTAACAGAAACAGCCCGGTTTGCCCATGTGGTTCTACCGGCGGCAAGTTTTGCCGAGAAGGAGGGTACCTTTACCAACACCGAACGGCGGATCCAGAGGGTTCATAAAGCGGTTTCCCCTGTCGGTGAAGCGAAACCGGATGGAGAAATAATTTGTCTCCTGGCGCGGGCTATGGGGTATCCGATGTGGTACAGTTCCCCGGCGGAGGTGATGGCGGAAATCGCCAGTCTCACACCGATTTACGGCGGGGTTTCATATTCATATCTGGAGAACAATGGGCTTTTCTGGCCTTGTCCGGCGCCGGGGCATCCAGGGACCCGGATACTTCACCAGAAACGGTTCATCCGTGGAAAGGGACGTTTCCATCCGGTGAGTTTTACGCCACCCGATGAACAACCGGACGTCGAGTTCCCACTGCTCTTGATTACCGGACGATACCTTACCCATTACCATTCGGGCACGATGACAAGCCGCACCCCGCTCGGTTTCTACCAGCAAACCTGGGTGGAATTGAGCAGGCAGGACGCCGAGCGCCTTGATATCGGTTGCCGGGACCGCGTAACCGTGACCTCCAGGCGAGGAACGGTAAAAATGGTCGCCACGGTCAACGAAAACCTGCCTGAAGGAGTAATGTTCGCGACATTCCATTCGGCGGAAAGCCCGGTAAACCTTCTGGTAGGTCCGCAGCGCGACCCGACCGCTAAAATCCCGGCGTTTAAAGGAATCGCCGTTAAGATAGAAAAGGCGGTTAAATGAGAGGTGAGAGGTGGGAGGTTAGAGGTTGGAATAGAGAAGATAGAAGATAGAAGGTAGAAGGTAGAAGAGAGAGGTCTGAGGTAGATCGCGGGTCGATGATTAAGTCCTCAGTCCTCAGTCGAAAGTCCTAAGTCCGCGAGAAAAGTCGCGAGTTTCGAGTTCCGGGTCCTATATTCTGAATTCTATATTCTATATTCTACCTACTGACTACTGACTACTGGCTACTGACTACTGGCTACTTAACTCCCGGACTATCCTTTCCGGGTGTGTATAAAGGTTAAAACGCTCGCCGCGGGCAAAGCCGATAGCGGTAACGCCTTCGGCGATTGCAATTTCAAGACCTTTTAAGGTCGGGGCGGCGGGGGACACTATCACACGCATGCCTGAGCGCGCAACCCTTTCCATTACCCCGCAGGTCAGACGACCGCTGAAAGACAGAATAAGGTTTGAAGGATTCAGCTTTTCTCTTACAATAAAACCGGTTATCTTGTCCAATACATTAAAACGTCCCGTATCTTCGACGGTAAATAAAACCTTCCTGCCTTCGGCGATAAGCCCGCAGTGTACCGCGCCGGTTTTGCGGAACAGTTGATTGTTCGCGAGTTCCTCCGCAA
>JBFMBL010000036.1:5432-27174 GCA_040755195.1 Bacillota bacterium | reverse complement strand
CGATCTCCATCAATCCGCCCATGATCCATGCTGAGAATACGGCCACGCTGCTGATGATAAGGTCCGTCTGAAAAACCCTGTCCGGTAAGGCGCGCATCATTTCGTAATCAAAAAGAAACAAAAGCGCACCGGATATGACGGCGACACCGATCCCGACGTACCTACCGAAAGCGGTTGCGGCGATGATCGCGGGGATAATAATTAAAATCTTGGCGGCGAAAAAATCCTTGCTGTACCATAAAAAACCGAACGTAAGGGATAAGGTGATGACCACTAAAAGTATTTCGTCTATCTTGTTTGCACCAAAGAAGGCGGTTCGAGAAAAATGCTGTCTGAAAATATAGAAGGATACACAGAAAGCCAAGAGCAGCCAAAAAGGATATAGTCTGAAAATGTCCTTAAGGTTTGATCCCAGCTTAACATTGAAGAAACTGGCCATGATCATTAAAAAAAGCAAGAGAGAGACGATCTGCGTTACTAAAATGTACTCCGCCAACTCTTCGGCTCTTTTTTCTTCCCATTCGCGCATGTCGTTCTCCTGTTAGGCTAAGACACTAATCATTTATTGGTTGCGCGTGCTGCACCGCTTCCCGGCACCCGGATGAATAGCGATAACGCCTTGTCCCCAGAAAACCCAGAAAAGCACCGTTTTTTAGATTAATATATTAGTGAGACACATTTCGCCCGGGCGCCGGGTACGGCTTTTTTATCTTACCGTAAACTTATTTCCTCAAAGACTTGGGCACCTTCGGCTGATACAACGCTCCACCAAAACAAGCTGGCTTGATTCCTGCATGTGCGACAGCAACCAGAATATTGAAAACCACCGGCAGCAAAAATAACGAGTAGAAGAGACGCTTCATCCTATTCACCTCCTTTCATTAATAAATTGTCTATAAAGGCGACAAACCGGTGTCCGGATGCGGTAAGGGTGAAGGTTTGCCACCAGAGACCGAGGCTTACGGCCCACACCAGATCAAAGGCTTTCCCGTTGCATAATAGCAAACACTGTCCAGCGGTAAACACAAATATAAGTATTATCGAGCAAAACCGCAGCTTTCTTCGTTGTGCCGTGTCAGTGACCGGTTTAGCTGGACAATCCACCGGGGACAAGCGCCAGAAAACAATTAAGGTAATCACAAGACCGGCAATGACGGCCAACGATAGATTAAAAGAACCAAACAAGGGGGATATCAACTGAGCCATTTTGCCGACTAAAGGTAAGATGGCCATTCCCAGTAGAGAACATATCAAAGGTGTACTGCTGTGGGCCCCGCCGGACGCCGTACGTATGACGGTAACAGTCATTAATACAGCAAAGGTGGTTCTAAAACACCCCAACAGCCACCCCACCATGATAACGGATAAAATACCGACAAAAGGGTAAACGATTAGTTGCAATCCAAAAACCGCAACCTCTTCTTGATCGGCTGTCAGGTTCAATCTTTCCCGCAAGTGACCCGCAAAAGGGCGTATCAGGTTAGAACCCGGCATATTATGACCTTCCTACAGCCTTGCTAATGCGTGATCATCGCCTTTTTGTTATTATAACAGTTTTTGCCTAAAGCCAGCAACAAGAAAAGCATCTCGTAAGGTAGAGAAAAAGCTGCCCTTAATAATGGATTGGCAAAAGTAGTTTCGTAGCGTAAGCCCGTAATTTTCAAAAGCGGAGGTATATATATCAGCTCTGCCGCCAAAGTAATTATAAAGCCGACCATAACTACAGCAAAGATCCTGCTCAACCTTCTTTTGGTAAAAAACCGTATTAAAACAGTAAGCGATATTATCAAGATAATTGAGTGCACCCCGTCCGAAATGGGTAAAAGACGTACGAGGTTAATAACGCTCTGTAACAGAGAAATGGCGATGACCCTTCTATCCCATAACCGCAGATTTAACATACTGAAAACGAATAATACTATCACAAGGCTTTCTGGAAAATCCTGGAGCAGAAGAGCATACAGCTCGTTGGGAAAAGACGTATGAACCATGGTCAACAACCTCCTTATGTAAACATTTCCTTCAGAGGTAAACCTTACATCAAGCCCTTATTCGACATAATTTAAGTTTTTCCTTCTGATATTTGCTGATTAATGTAATAATTTACTTATTCTTTTTTCTGTATCGCGGATAAAAGTCCCTTTTTGCAGTTATAATGGTTCTTCCAAAAAGCCGCTAAACCAAGCACTATTTCGTAAGGAAGGGCAAACGCAGATCTTAAAAACGGGTTGGCGAACGCGGTTTCGTAGGGTATGCCGGTAAGTCTCAATAATGGCCCTGCAGCAACAGAGCATACAAAAGGTTGGGCATGGTTTCGTGTGTCATAATCCCAGTTGGCCTCCTCCTAAGTAAGTTGTTCTTTCTTATGGTAACTTCTGCATTGATTAGTCTTTGACATAAAAAGCGTTTTTCCTTCTAATTTTTCTTTAATTTCTAATTTAATTAGGTTTTTGATAATAATAACGTTACTGGAAAATCGAAAAGGGCCTTAAACATCATTGAAATACATGTAAACACATGCAAAATAGTTTGCAACACTCTCATAGGAGATTTGTCGGAATCTGGGGTCATGCTTTCAGAAAAAAAAGAAACCCCGGATTGAACCGGGGTCAGCCGGAGGTGGGTTGTAATTTATTTGGATAGCCGCGCTATCGTGAGCAGAGTGTCGGCGCGGCGCTTCCTTACTTCTTTCTGATTGATGTTCAGGATACAACTCCTATTTTGATATTCGACAGTATTCCTCTCGTCTTTATACATTTCGTTATTGTTTTTGTGGGATATCGGCCTTTTCGCACAGAATTTTGTTCACTCTCCCTTTTGGGCCTTTGCGGCATACATACGTTTGTCCGCCACAGCAACCAATTCGTCGCCTGTGGTCCCGTCCCGTGGACAGAACGACACACCTATACTAGCGGTTTTTGAGCATTTATCCACTTCTTTTAACAGACGGTCGACAACTCCCTCTTCATTCGCCGCTCCTGAAAAAAGGATGACGAACTCGTCACCGCCGAAACGCGCAACGCTATCTGTGGCCCTTACTGCAGCGTTGAGTGCCCGGGCGATTTCTTTCAGTACCTCGTCGCCTTTCAAATGACCGTACCTGTCGTTGACCTCTTTTAATTCATCCACATCCAAAACAGCCACTCCAAAAGGTTCCCCGTAGCGCTGGTACCGGGCTACCGCTTCTTCCAACCGCTGATAGAAAAAACGCCTGTTATATAGTCCCGTCAGAGAATCGGTCAGCGCTTCGCGCTCAAGCGCTTCATGCAGGCGCATATAGCGCACCACCAGGTATCCTACGCTTGAACTCAGGAAAATGTATCCGCCGCAATGAGCAAAATCAACAAAGAATACATGCCGCCATAACCCAACCGGGCGAATATGATCGTAAATGTTGGCCAACGCGCCCACAACAAAAGAAAGCAAACCTGCCACAAGAAGTATGATCATACCACGATCTCTCAAGAAACGCGTTGACATGTAAATTGAGACGGTAACCCATATAAGCAACGCCCCTTCCAGGAGCATGTCCGACACCAGACCTACAACATCGCTCGAAAGCGCCAATGGCTTGAGCAAGGAATTAACCTCCCGGTGCCTGCTTTGGAAGTGGACTTCGACACTAATCGTCATTTTCCTTCAAAGGTTTTGAATTTTTTTTCTAATGTGGCATCTTTTTTTATATTAAACGATTAGTTGGAAGAAAATAATATAAATATGCCTTGATTTCGCCAGATAGGGGACTTTATGAAATTACCGCCCTCCCTGTGGAATCAACCACCAAGAGTCACATCCTGTACCTCATACCAGCTCAGCGCTTCGTAAAACTGCTCTGGTTTGAAGTCCGGCCATAATTCCTCTACGACAAAAAAATCAGCATATATTGATTGAACGGGGAGGAACCCGCTGAGTCTGCGGCGGCCGCCCCATCGAATTATCAGGTCGACACGAGAAATATCCGATGAGGCGATTTTGTGAATTAAACTCTTCAGTGAATTACTGCCGGAATCATTACGTCCCAGCGCATGGTTTAAATCCCACTTCCACCCGTAATTCACCAGGAAGTTTATTTTTATCAAATCTCTGCCGAACGTGGTTCTCCGGGAGAAGGGAACGAGTTCCGGAGGAAACAACGGCGAGGAATTATCTCCTATTACAAGTAATGACGCGTCCTTGTTAGAAAGCATTCTTACAGCGTCCACACATGCCTTCTGGAACGCCATTCGCTGGGTCGCCGGCCGTTTTGTGTTATCTTGCGTGAAGCCGTAAAAGGTGATTTCTTCAATGCCAAGCTCGAGTGCCATTTCGTACAGCATTAAACCCGGAGCCAGGCCTTTTTCATACCCGGCTTCCTTTGGAAGTCCGTTTTGCACTGACCACCTTCTGTTGCCGTCCGGGATAATTCCTATATGCCGCGGCAGACGTCGAAATTTAACGGCCATACAACTCCCTCCTCCTAAATAAGATTTCCCTGGGGAATGATATTCATTACTAAAGCCCCTTCGGCAGATCGCGGACGGCTGGCAAGACCTTTCGCAAATACTTTCAAAGTCCAACCATGGCATAAGAACTAAACGGGCGAGGATAACGTGCCGGCAATACGCAGGCGGCGATAGTTTCCTTAACGGTTTTTCGCTGCAGGCAGGAGATGAAAGAAAAGCGTCGAATTGAAAATAGTTACCTTAACCCAAATTTTCTTTTAGATCGCTCCAAAAGGTTAAGTATACTCTTTTAAGGTAAAGGATAGTGTAGATGAATACAGCAAAGATAAAAGAACTGAAAATTGGAGATTTGACCGCCAAAATTCCAATAATTCAAGGGGGAATGGGCGTAGGAATCTCCATGTCACGGCTTGCGTCGGCGGTGGCGAACGAAGGCGGGATCGGCGTTATAGCTACCGCGTGCATTGGAATGATCGAGCCGGACTTTAGAAAGAATTTTCTCGAGGCAAACATTCGCGCCTTGAGAAGTGAGATAAGGAAAGCAAGAGAACTAACACGGGGTATTCTCGGAGTCAACATCATGGTGGCGTTAACAAACTTCGCCGACATGGTAAAGACGGCTATCGAGGAGGAAGTAGACATCATTTTTTCCGGCGCCGGATTGCCTCTTAACCTCCCGCAGTTTCTAGAAGGCTCCAAGAAAACCAAGCTTGTTCCCATCGTTTCTTCCGCGAGGGCGGCAGGCGCCATTATCAAGCGCTGGCTGGGTAAATACAATTACCTCCCGGACGCTATTGTCGTCGAGGGGCCGATGGCAGGGGGACACCTCGGTTTCAAGAAAGAACAGATCAGTGATCCCGATTACCTGCTGGAAAAACTGGTACCCGAGGTAATCGAGGAAACAAAACAATTTGAAGAAACAAACGGGAAAACAATACCGGTTATTGCGGCAGGCGGAATTTACACCGGGGAAGATATATTTAAGTTTTTGCAGTTGGGTGCGTCGGGAGTCCAGATGGGAACCCGTTTTGTAACCACTCATGAATGCGACGCTTCATTGAATTTTAAACAAGCTTACCTCGATTCCTCCAAAGACGACCTTGTAATCATAGAAAGCCCCGTTGGAATGCCGGGAAGGGCGATAAGAAACCAGTTCATTGAGGATATTAAAACCGGAAAGAAGAAACCGTTCCAGTGCCCCTACCACTGTATTAAAACATGTGATTGCAAAAACAGTCCCTATTGCATCGCCCTTGTTTTAATCAACGCCCAAAAAGGCAATCTCAAGCACGGGTTTGCGTTTGCGGGACAAAACGCCTACAGGGCGGAGAAAATTATTGCGGTCAAAGAATTAATCGGCAGTTTGTTGGAAGAGTACCGGAACGCATTAAAGCGGGCATGGAATGCCATATAGATACGGTAGACGAATCTACTGTAAGAAATTATAATTTTCGAAAGGCATTGAAATCCGTCAATTGATAAGAGTTGGTGATCAAGGTGTATTCGGTCCTTTTTAATCACCTCCTTAGACACAGCCGTGAGGTTGTTCTTCTTGTTCGCTATGACGGGCAGATCATCGAAGCTAATGACGCCGCGGTAAACGCTTACGGTTATGGACGTGAAGAATTGCTCTCCCTTTTTTTCCAGGATTTGTGGGCTCCTGAAACGGAATTCGACCTGCCGGCCCATATCGCCCAGGCGGCCGGCCAGGCGGAGGTTGAAAAAATGCTCCACCGACGTAGTGACGGCAGTGTTTTTCCTGTTGAAATCACGTCACGAAGCACACGCAAGGGCGGAGAAGACGTCCTTCTATGCATAATCCGCGACGCCTCCAGCCAAGAAAACGGTGAGGCCTATGACATGCTGTCTAAAGAGTATGAAGACCTTAAGTTGGCCTATGAGGAGATTAAAGCCGCCTATGAGGAGTTGGCGGGCACCACTTACGATTCCTTCATCGACATCAGCAACCTGGTATTATCCAACCTGAAGGAGGAAATGGCGCGCAAACGCGCCGAGTTGCTGTCGACCACCGACTACCTTACCGGGGTTTTAAACCGCCGGGCTTTTGAAAATCAACTAAAAAAAGAAGTTAACCGGGCAAGGCGGGAAGATAAACCGCTGGGGATAATCCTGGCCGACATCGACGATTTCAAGCTGTTTAACGATACGTACGGCCATCAGGTAGGGGACACGGTCTTAAAGAAATTCGCCGCCTTCCTTACCCAGAAAAGCCGTTCTTACGATTTCGTGGGACGTTACGGCGGGGAAGAGTTCATTCTCTGCTTACCCGGCGCCGGTTTTGAAGAAGCAGCTAGGATAGCCGAACGCCTGCATACCGCGCTGCAGGCTCAGCCGTTACACCTTCCCGGGTTTAATCAAATAATGATATCCGCCAGTTTCGGTGTGGCAGTGCTTAGATTAGAGGAGATCGAAAGCGTTGAATCCTTAATCCGGCGGGCGGATGAAGCTTTGTATGAGGCAAAGGCGGCCGGAAAGAACTGCATACGTTTATCCTCTTAACAAATAGCCTTATAATACTTCATCTTATTTTAATCGTTCCCATAAACAACCCTGGCAGGGAGACCTCTGGGGGTATTTTTTTCACGTGAACGCAAGCTTTAATCGACTTTTTAAACATCCTTCTATATGAATTAGTTTACATAACGTCCAGATTAGAGGTATGAAGGATACGCCGTTAATTTAATCTTTTTATCCCTGTGCTTGATACAATCATCATTAAATGATAGTCTTTTTACAGAAAAGGTAATAATAACCCGCCTTAGACAGGAGCGATTTTATTGGCACTACTGCCTTTTCCTTTAAAAACCAAGCTTCACCCGGAAGACATTACTACCGAACTGGTAATGCTGCTTGCCTCGCTGGTTCTTTTCTTTTATTTATACAAATTGTGTAGCGCTTATAGCAAGGAGAGAAGTTGGATCATCTCACTATTTGGAGTAAGTATATACTCTTTCGGTGCAGCACTGGATCTTTTGGACGAGTTTTATAAGTTGCCTCAAATCATACCCAGGTTAATTGAAAATACCCTCATAGCCACAGGTATTTCGTTTTTCGCTGCCGGTACTGCGATTATTATTAAACGGCTGATTACCCAAGCCATTACAGACTCGTTGACCGGACTTTATAATAAAAGTCATCTTGAAAAAGTATTTCCTTTAGAGATTGAGAGGGCAAAACGCTATTCTTATCCTTTGTCCATGCTATTTTTAGATTTGGACAACTTTAAGAATGTTAATGACCACCTTGGACACACAGCAGGGGATAAGGTACTCTACAACGTTTCCGAAAAGTTGAGACAGACGATTCGAAATTCCGACCTTCTTTTTAGATACGGCGGTGACGAATTTATCCTGCTTATGCCTCAAACTGATATAAAGAGTGCCCATAACCTTTTTCTACGTCTGCAGGACGCGGTCGCGCAGGTTGAAATCAAGGGCGGGCATCGCATAGGCATCAGCGCAGGAATTGTCGGATTTCCCCAAGACGGCGCCAGCTTTGAGGAATTAGTTCATACTGCAGACAAAAGAATGTACGAGAGTAAAATTCTTTAAGTCTGAGCAGCGGCATTTCAACTATTCCGCCGATATACGCCTGTACGTGGTTATTTAAGGCCGTGGAGGCATGTTTACCCTTGCTTTGATTTACAAGGGCATTGTAGGTCATTCTGGAAGGCGTTTTATTAATCCGGATCCAAAAGGATTTGCTATTATGTCAAGCAGCGAGATCAATACCGGCGAAAGAGGGAGAAAATGCAGCCGGAGGGACTAACCGTTTTCACCGAATTCCGATAGCCGGCTGAGGAAAGAGAAAACCGGTGGTCTTAACCCTTGCCAGGGCGGAGATTTACCGCCGCTGGTTGACATAATACTTATTAGCGGAAGTTGTTTTTGTTTGTCCGGCCGCTGTTTTTTCTTTTACGAAGAAACCTGCTGTCTTTCGGCCCTCCCCTGTAGTGCTTAATTTTTTGCTAAATATGAATGCTCTACAAGACGTAAAGCGTTCTTAATTTAACCCCTGCTAATATGTTGAGCTAATTAACTTATAAAGAAAAAACAAGTGTCGCCCCGCATCTTTTCGAAACGGGAGGGATTGTTTCGGAGGTGTAGAATAACTTTTCACATAAGTTAATCCATTTATGAGAACCGGCGGTAGTTATTACACAACTCCTTACGCTTTGGGACGAGGCCGCGGTTTTTTCGCCGGCGAGCCTAACAAACGCCAACGGAATTGACCGCCCTCAGTAGCAAGAGCGCTTTTGCGATAGCCGTACAGAAAGTAAAACGTTACTCCGAGGGCCATCCATATCACGAAACGCAGCCAGGTGAGGCGCGGCAGGCTGAAGATAAGGTAAAGCGAAAAAGCCAAAGACAAAAGCGGTAAATAGGGCGAAAAAGGAACCTTGAAAGGACGCTTGGCATCCGGATCCGTCTTGCGGAGCACCAGAACGCCGATGGCCACAACCACAAAAGCGGTAAGCGTGCCGATATTGGCAAGCTGGGCAACGATGCCGATGGGAACGAAAGCCGCAAGGGTCATAACACCGACACCCACAAATATTGAGCTGAAATAAGGGGTCCGGATCCTGGGGTGCACTCTGCTGAAGACCCCCGGGAGAAGGCCGTCGCGTGACATCGCGTAAAACACCCGGGTCTGAGCGTAAATAACCACCAGAAGAACTGAGGTGATGCCGGCAAGAGCGCCGGCGGCAACGAACCCGCCCGCCCACGTCACTCCCGCTTTAAGAAGCGCCGTAGCGACGGGCGAGGCGACATTCAACTGACCGTAAGGGACCAGACCCGTAAGAACCACGGTGACCAGGACATAAAGAACCGTAGAAACCGCCAGTGAACCGATGATTCCAATAGGCAGGTTTCGCTGGGGACTCTTGGTCTCCTCGGCGGCGGTAGCCACGGCGTCAAAGCCTATATATGCGAAGAATATGATTGCGGCGCCGTGCGCTATTCCAGCGTATCCGAAAGGGAAAAAAGGGTGCCAGTTCACCGGGTTTACATGCCGGGCGCCTAAAATAATGAAAAACAGGACGACGCTGATTTTGATAGCCACAATTATCTTGTTGACCGTGGTGCTCTCGCGTGTGCCGACGGTGACAAGTATGGTTACGGTTAAGGCGATCAACACCGCAGGAAGGTTTATTACGCCACCGGCCGCCGGTGAACTGGTGATTGTTGCCGGGAGGATGATGCCGATTGAACGGAAAACCTCGGTGAAATACGCGCTCCAGCCAATGGAAACGGCAGCGGCGGCCACCAGGTATTCCAATACTATGTTCCAGCCGACGATCCAGGCGGCAAATTCCCCCAGGGAAGCGTAAGTATACGTGTATGCGCTGCCGGCCACCGGGATCATCGCCGCCAGTTCAGCGTAGGTAATAGCCGCCAGGCCGGCAGCCACTCCGGACAACAAGAAAGAAAACACAAGGGCTGGACCGGCGTACTGTGCCGCGGCGACTCCGGTAAGGACGAAGATACCGGTACCGATAATGGCCCCAATGCCGAGCGCCACAAGATCCAGCGGGCCAAGTAAGCGGGAGAGCTTACTGGACTCCCTTTCGTTTAAAAGTTCTTGCAGAGGTTTTCTTCGCCGGATGCCGGAGACGATTTTGTTTCACCACCTTTTATTTTTATATTATAAACACTCTTACCGGAAAGAATGTTGTACCACAAAATGGATAGCATAGAAAAAGCGCAGGGCTTTAAGGTTCTTGGATACCATATTAAAACTTATTACGAGGTGAGACAGGATGCAGATTAAGTGGTTCGGACATGCCTGCTTTTTTCTTACTACCAGTGCCGGGATAAAAGTAATGACCGACCCTTACGATGAAGGCACCGGTTTTCGCGTTCCCCCCGTCGCACCCGATGTGGTAACCGTAAGCCACCAGCATCATGACCACAACGCCGTTGGTCTTGTTCAAGGAAAGCCCAGTGTTGTTACTAAAACCGGAACCCACCAGGTGAAAGGCATAAACATACGCGGGGTCGCCACCTTCCACGATAAAGAAAAAGGTCAAAGGCGTGGCCTCAATACCATTTTCAACATTGAAGCGGACGGGATAAGGGTATGCCACATGGGGGATCTCGGACACCATCTCGGGCCGGACAAGCTCCTGGAAATCGGGCCCGTTGACGTCCTGTTGATTCCTGTGGGCGGCACTTACACGATTGACGCAAACGAAGCGGCGGCGCTGGTAAAAGAGATGAAACCGCGGGTTGCCATCCCGATGCACTACAAGATCCCGGGCCTTAACGTCTCCGTGGCCCCGGCGGACAACTTCCTCAAACATTTTGGCGCGGTCGAACGCAAGTCGTTCCTTGAGGTGACCCCGGGCAACCTGCCCGCGGAAAATACGGTCGTGTTGCTGGAAAGGCTGCAATCGTAAGAACATTTCTTTCTTACGTTTCTTACGTTCTTTCTTACGCGAACGGAATCGCGGTTAATTCAGCGCAGACTGCTTTGGGGTTCGCATCTTACGCACGTCTTCCATCGCGAGCCTGACCGCTTCCGGAACAGCCTTCTCTACTTCCGGAGAGAGCTCAGGCCCCATGGAGTAATTTTCTCCTTTAATTCCGTAGACGATAAGGCGGGGTGGAAGCCGGTCTAAAGCACGTGCCAGCTCTATCGCTTCGGCAACGCCGAAAAGATGGGTGGAATAATGGAAGAAATCTTTCGGGACATTCTGCGCACCCGCTTCGAAGCGGTGAATCGTACCTGGTTCCGACTCGGAGCGGAAGGTGTCGAAGAGAATAACCGTGTCCCGGTTCTTCCAAAGTTCCATTAGATATGCTCCCTCCCCGCTCTCCTCCACCACTTCGACTTCGGGAAGGTTTTTCTCTCTGATTTGCGACGCGGCCATGAGTCCTGCCGCGTCATCGCTGCGGTATGCGTTGCCGACACCGATCACCAGAACCGGATTTCCGGCCGCAAGGTCGTTCCCGCCTTCTTTTTCCATCATTCATTCCCTCACAATGCGTGGCTTCAACAGGTGTGTAGCGCAGGAGATGCACGGATCATAATTTCTTACGGCCTGCTCGCATTGCCAGACGAGCTTTTCCTCGGGCTGGTTCAGGTTTTGAGCCACAAACCCCCGCAGGTCGCTTTCAATGCTCTTCTGGTTTTGTGCCGTTGGCGGAACGATTTTGGCGTCCATGATATCACCGTCTTCATTAATGCGATAACGGTGGTACAGAATGCCGCGGGGCGCTTCGGTGCACGCATATCCCGTTGCCGCCCGAGGCCTGATGTCCACCACGTGCGTTTCCGGACCTTCTTCATATTCGCCTATGATCCGCAGCGCTTCTTCGCAGGCGTAAAGGGTTTCAACGGCACGCACAACGATGCCTTTGAACGGATTGCGGCAAACGCCGGAAAGTCCGGCGGATCGCGCCGCTTCCTGTGCTGTGGGTGACAGACGGTCGAAGTTCAGATTGTAACGGGCCAGCGGGCCCACAAGGTACTCTCCGCCTTCCCTTAAAATCGAATGCAGTGCGTTGGAATACGGTACGTGCTCCTCAACAAAATAGTCATCGTATGAATCCACGGGAATGTCAAGGCCTTTGTTAGAAACAAGCCGTCCCTCGTTTACGGGGTATTCTTCAGAATGGCGCAAGGCGATAAACGTATAATCCCTTTCAAACTGCGGGAAAGGAAAAGCCGCTACCCACCGGATGGTTTCCAGAGCCGCTTCCCTCGCCCACTCAAGACGCTCCACCAGCGTTAAGATTTCCCGCTTTGAGGGCAGCCTAAAAAACCCTCCTACGCGCACATTAATGGGGTGAATCTCCCTGCCTCCTATGAGTGCCACAACCTCGTTGCCCACTTTCTTTAACTGCAGACCCCGTTGCACGATATCCGGATGATCTTTCGCCATCTGTATAGAATCCTCGTACCCGAGAAAATCCGGGGCATGAAGCATGTAGATGTGCAAGGCGTGGCTTTCAATCCATTCGCCCAGGTGAATAAGGCGTCGGAGCGCGCGGATTTGTCTTCCCACCGTAATCCCAAAGGAACCTTCCATCGCATGCACCGCGGTTATCTGGTAAGCGACCGGGCAAATCCCGCAGATGCGGGCCGTAATATCCGGGGCTTCGGAATACTTCCGCCCGCGAAGTAAGGCCTCAAAGAAACGCGGCGGCTCGAAAATCCTGAGTTTAACCTCGGAAACCTCATTGCCTTTAACACTTATAATAAGCCCGCCTTCTCCTTCAACGCGGGCAAGATAATCGACTTGCAGCGTCTTATTTCTCACGGGCTTCACTCTCTTTACGGAAAGCTTCCGCACCTGCGTTAAACGTGCGGTACGCGCGAATAATGTCCTTATCTTCGACGCCGAGACGCTCCCACTGAGCGCTTAAGGATCCGGCGTTCGGCGTCTCCATCGGGCCGAAACACCCGTAGCACCCGCGGTTGTATGCCGGGCAAAGCGCGCCGCAACCGGCGTGGGTTACGGGCCCCAGACACGGAATTCCCTGCGTTACCATTATGCAAGGCATTCCGCTTTGTTTGCACTCGATGCAGACGCTGTGCGGCGGAGTGTTCGGCTTGCGTCCGTGTAAAAAGGCGCTGATCACCTCCACAAGCTGCTTTTTGTTGATGGGGCAGCCGCGAAGCTCGAAATCAACGGCAACGTGATCGGCGACCGGCGTGGATTTCTCAAGGGTGTTGATATGCTCCGGTGTGGCATAGACGATGGAAACGAGTTCGTTCACATCCTTGAAATTACGCAACGCCTGGATGCCGCCGGAAGTTGCACACGCGCCCACGGCCACAAGGAACTTTGATTCACGCCGTACTGCCTGAATTCGCTCGGCGTCATGCGGCGTGGTAATAGAGCCCTCAACCAGGGAAAGGTCGTAGGGTCCTTCAACCCTGGCGCGTGTGGCCTCTGGAAAGTACGCGATATCAACTACACCCACAATATCCAGCAGCTCGTCCTCCAGGTCAAGCAGCGCAAGCTGGCAGCCGGAGCAGGAACCGAATTTCCAAACGGCCAATTTCGGTTTGGGCTTGTTTTCCATTTCAAACCTCTCGTCTTCCGAAGAAATGTTTAATAACATCGTAGCGAAAAACGGGCCCATCCTTGCAGACGAAGAAAGGCCCTAACTGGCAGTGTCCGCATAAACCGACGCCGCACTTCATGTTTCTTTCCATAGAAATGTAAATGTTGTTTTCGGGTACCCTCCGTTTCTCGAGTTCCATCACCGTAAAACGCATCATCACCTCGGGGCCGCAGACCATCGCCACCGTGTTGACTGCGTCAAACTGCACCTCGGTGATAAGCGTTGTTACGACGCCTACCTTGCCTCCCCATTCCCCCGTAGCCCGGTCTACCGTAATGCGAACATCAAAATCGTTCCGCGTGCGCCAATCCTCCAGTTCGTTCCTGTAGAGGATGTCTTCCGGAGTGCGGGTGCCGTACAACAAAGCAACCCTTCCGTATTTCTTTCTCTCTGAACGAATCTTGTATAACACCGGCCGCAACGGCGCCAAGCCGATTCCTCCGGCTACAACGACAACATCTCGCCCGGCCGCGTCTTCCACCGGCCAGCAGGTTCCGAAAGGGCCGCGCACTCCCAGCGTATCACCACGGCCAAGTCGGCAAATCGCCTCCGTGACCGTTCCCACCGCACGTACGGTATGCACCATCCGTTCCGGTTTTACAGGGTCGCCACTGATGGAAATCGGCACCTCACCGGTACCGTATACATACAGCATGTTGAACTGCCCGGGGCGGAACGGATTTACGTCCATTCTGTTTACCGGCTCTATTTCAAACGATAAGGTGTCATTCGTTTCCCGATGTTCCTGCGCTATGCGGTATAAACGCGGCACCATAGGTTCCGAAGCCTGAGTGCTCATTGCTATCTGCCTTTCGCGTCCGGGAATAGGTCCGGAAATAGATCCTCACGACGCCTGAGGCGTCACCAGCAGAGGATGAAAACGTATTTGTTGCCGTTGCGCCTTGTCCGTGTACCTTGGTTTAACGTTGAACGTTGAACGTTGAACGTTGAACGTTGCACCTTGAGACCTTGAACGGACCCCAAAGGTCCATCCGCTTGAGCTCAACCTTGAACTATTCTCAGGACAGGTGAGGCTGATAGGCGGATGTTTCCGGAGGCCTTTCGGTCTCCGCCGCCGTAACCTTCTTTTCAGCCTGTTTTTCGCTCCTGATGGCGCGCACCTCTTCGGTAATGTCGATACCGGCGGGACAAAATGTTATGCAACGGCCGCAGCCGACACATCCCGAAGTACCAAACTGGTCGATCCAGGAACCAAGCTTATGTGTCAGCCATTGCCGGTAGCGGGACTTAGCCGATGGGCGAACGCTGCCGCCGTGGATATACGAAAAGTCCGTTGTAAAACAGGAATCCCATTTCCGGCGGCGTTCAGCGTGTTTACCTGTCAGATCGGTGTAGTCTTCAACCGTAGTGCAGAAGCACGTCGGGCATACCATCGTGCAATTGCCGCAGGTGAGGCAACGCTCGGCAATCGCGTCCCAGCGTGGGTGTTCAAGGTTTTGGTACAGCAGTTCTTTGATGCCTGACGTATTCAGTTCCCGGCCCATTTGTCTGGCGGCTTGCTCCACGGAATCCCTCGCTGCCGCTATTTCTTGCTCGCCCGCCCGACGGTGGGGAATCCTGCTGAGAATTTCAGCGCCCTTTTCGGTACCGACTTCGACGACAAAATAATGCCTTTCGCCTTCGATCACTTCGGTCAGAGCAAGGTCGAATCCAACGGTTGCCCTTGGGCCCGTTCCCATGGAGGCGCAAAAACACGTCCCACCCGCTTTCCGGCAATTAACCGCGACAACGAATGCGTTCCTTCGCCTTAAGGAATACGAGGAATCCTGCCGCTCTCCGTCCGCTAGAACCTTGTCCTGGATGGCCATTGCGTGCAGGTCACACGGGCGCACGCCTATAAACGCCAGTTTGGGTGTCTCACCATCACCGGTCCCGGTTTGAAAACCACCGTCCTCTCGTGTGGCCTGCCACAAGCGGGCTACCGGCGGGTGAAGAAACCTCTTCCAGGATTGCGGCCCCGGACCGTAGTCAAAATACGCTTTTTCTTTATGCTCCTTCAATCGGTAGACGCTTTTTTCCTGCTCATCCGTCCAGGCGACAGGCAGCTCATCAACAGACGTCAATTCATCGTACACTATCGCGCCGTTTCTAACGGTAGGCCCCACAATGCGGTAGCCCATCCCGGCCAACATATCGAAGAGTTTCCCGAAATCCTGTTTCTCAATAACCACTTGGTTTCCAATATGTAAAGACGCACCCGGCACGCTTATCCCCTTCCTCCATCCTTAATGATTAGGATATCCGATGTGGGAAAACAAATTGTATCTTTTACACCCTAATGAAGGATTTAATATAAAAAAAGGAGCAGTTTTACAACTGCTCCACCCCCCTACCCCATTCTACCAGGGGAATTTTAGTTCGGGACCCTGATTGATGTCAATTCTCTGTTAAGAGCTACATTCGCTTTTCTTTCGTTAAAACCTTCTATTCCGTAAAAAAATTCCTATATTTCTCTACCCATTTCATGGGCATCTCGTTAGCCCGACAAAAATGTGTATACTCCTGAATAACCGGCCTTATTTCTGCGTCTCCTTTTCTTGCTCTTTGCACGAAGGCATCTATTCCCTTTTTAACGTCCTCCCTGTCCCCATAATCGTGCTTGTGCTGGTAAAGCAGGTTCACAAAGCGGTCGCGCATCTTGTGTTCCTTACCGCTTGTCTTCCGACATTCGGTGCAGGCCTCGTTTTTTCCGTAAAAAAGATGTTTGCACCAGCGGCATACGCGAAACTTACCTTTCCAGCCGTGCATAAAACCGAATGTTGTTTCAGCAACCGCGGCATGGAAAAACGTCGGCGCAGACATGAGCCACCCCGGACCAAGCTTCGGGTGTATGATAGGAACCACTTTACAATCCAGCCAGAGTTTACCCCACTGCGTTATCGCCCATTCCGGAAAGTCATGGGGCTGGCGATGGCTTCGGACTCTCCCTTTAACCTCGGCCATTCTTAGTGTCAAGAAGTTGACACAATTGACCGGCTTTATTATATCATCCTCGGTTGTTGCGCCCATTAGATCCAGAAGCCCCGGGAAATTATTATCCTTAAAAAGGTTATAAACGTTCACGGAATACCAACCAAGAGGAGTCTTTTGCCAGTCTCCCGTGTCTTTATCCCAGGTGTATTCCGTGCCGTCCGGTCGAAAAAAAACATTTGCTTCCGTGATATAAGAAACCATAGCGCTACATCCTTATGCGTAAGAGTTATGTTTCGCCTAAGAATCTTACGTCAAAACATAAAGTATCGCCTTTAGCGCATTTTACCTGCATTATAACATGCTGGTAAGACTATGGCAATTCTTCATTTTATGCTTAAAATGTTTCTTACTTAAAATAATAAGCCCCTTCAGGCCCAAAGCATACCTGGACCAAAAGGGGCACGTTTTTTAAAAAACGTATCTTATTGTGGCGATACTTAATATTTTTCTCTGGTGCCGAAGGTGGGAGTCGAACCCACACGGGGGTTGCCCACACGATTTTGAGTCGTGCGCGTCTGCCAATTCCGCCACTTCGGCTCGTTTACATTTTATATATTAACACAGCAGTTCGACGCGGGCAAGTCGCAACGCCAAAGCACCATTCTGTTTGTCCCTGCCGGCCCCGGCCAAACTTAAAACATACGCTTTCGTGCCAGAGTGTAAGCGGCCATTCCGCAAAAACCCAAAGTAATACCAAGGACCCCAAGAAATGCGAAGGGCCAGTTCTGAAAAGGCAACCGTACATTCATCCCGAAAAAACTTGAAACGATCGTCGGTAAGGAGAGAACGATCGTAATAGCAGCCAAAAACTTCATGACCATATTCAGGTTGTTCGAAATCAAAGAAGCAAACGCGTCCATTGTATCTGTAAGAATCGAACTGTAGATCGTACTCATTTCAATAGCCTGTTTGTTTTCAGTGATTACATCTTCCAGGAGATCCTCATCGTCCTCGTACATTTTAATCAAATGCCTTCCAGAGCCCTCAGTGGATTTCACTAAATGGGTACGAAGAAGTTTCTCCATTACTATCCCGTTCGCTTTCAGGGATGTTGTGAAATACACAAGGCCCTTCTGGATCTCAAGCAACTGCAAAAGCTCTTCGTTTTTCATTGAGCGGGAAAGACGGTGCTGCAGTTCAGTGCTTTGTTTGTCTATTTGACGGAGGTAGCGTAGATACAAAGCGGCGATCTTAACCAACACCTGCAAGAAGAAACGTGTCTTCTTAAAAGTATAAAGTTGATCGGATCCACTAACCAGTTCCGAGAACAGAGGATTGTCTTCAAGGCAAACAGTAACGACATTTTCCTTTGTTATGATAATACCAAGCGGAATGGCATCATAAAGAATTGAGTCTTCCTGCTCTTTCTTGACCGGGATTTTAACAATGATTAAGATTTGATTGGAGTTTGGTTCAATCCTCGGTCTCTCTTCGTCATCAAGAGGATGGCGGAGAAAATCGCTTTCTATTCCTGTCTTCCGGCTGACTTCGTTAATCTCGTCTTCCGTTGGCGCAATCAAACAAATCCAAGAATCTTTTCCGTCCAGTCCCTGTAACTCCACCAGCTTCTCGGCCTCGGTCCGGAAGACCCTAAGCATGTTTTCTCCCCCGCCTTCTGCAGCAAATACAGCCGGGACTCGCATTTGCCCCTAACACTATATGCATAGCATAACAAAACAGGAAATCCAGGACAAGTGCCATTATCCTAAATCTAAAACCGGACTTTCCATAAGCCGTCCGGGCAAGTATCATTTAAGGTGATGTTTTGCTGAAAGAGGCGTTGCACTTATTTTGAAAACGGGCGTTATTTGTTATCTTTCTCTCGGGGAAACCGAAAGTGAAATAGCGTACGATCTTGCTGAACTTCAGGAACTTTTAAAAAACATTGACATTGAAGCCGCCACGACTGTGGTCCAGCACCGTCAACCGGACCTGAATTATATCTTCGGTGAAGGGAAAATCAGTGCGGTGAAACGGCAGGTAGATCAGGAAGGATTAAACGCGGTCGTGTTTAACCGCGAGTTCTCACCACGCCAAGTCAAGGCGCTCGAAGACTTGTTCGGTGATGTGGAGGTTTGGGATCGCACCCAGGTTATTCTCGAAATTTTCCGGCGCAGGGCGCAGTCCCGCGAGGGTAAGATTCAGGTTGATCTGGCGCGTCTTACTTATCTTTACCCGCGATTGCTGGGTTTGGGCGGGATTTTATCGCGTCTCGGCGGCGGCATCGGTACCCGCGGTCCTGGTGAAACGAAGCTTGAGGTCTTACGCCGTACCGTTCGCAACAGGATCCACGATCTGCGCCAGGAACTCGCATCGGTGCGGAAAAATCGCGCCCTGCTTCGCAAACAGCGTGAAAAAGAAGGAATTCCGACCATTTCGCTGGTGGGTTACACCAACGCGGGTAAATCAACCATTCTAAACGCTCTTTGTTGCAGCGACCATGCGGTTTTGGCTGAAAACCGTCTTTTTGCCACCCTCGATCCGGTAAGCCGCCGCATCCGGCTTCCCTCCGGCCGTTTCGCACTCCTTACAGATACCGTCGGCTTCATTAAGGAGCTGCCGCCGAAACTCAAAGAGGCCTTCAAAGCCACCCTTGAAGAACTTGCTGTAGCCGACCTGCTTCTTCACGTTGTTGACCTCACGAGTCCCTATCTTGATGAGCAGGCGGCAGCCGTGGAAAACCTTCTAAACGAACTTGGGTTGTCTGAAAAACAGTTATTGAAGGTTTACAATAAAATGGACCGTTACGAAGGTCTCCTCCCGGAGGACGGCGTTGTGATTTCCGCGCTTACCGGCGCCAACCTTGATCTCGTATTATTCCGCGCGGAAGAAATTCTTTTCCCGGAGACCGAAATTACATTGCATATCCCCTTCAACTGCCTTGGGAAAGTCAACCGTTTCCGCGAGCGACTTCGGATACTGGAAGAGGTATACCTCCCTGAGGGGGTGCGAATAACAGTCCGCGGGCGTCCGGTAGACCTGGACAAACTCAGAGCGGACTTAGACCTTGATTTTACCTGAATTTCGGTCATAGTTTAAGCGATTACCCTCCTAACCTCCCTCATCAAACCATTCCATAGTAACTCGGCCTTATAATTATTCGCTTGAATGATATTCGGCAGCTCCTTTAGCAATTTTATCCTCCCACACATACGTTGTAATAAAACGTTCTTGACCCTCCGAGTCTCAGGACTATGATGAAGCCCCCGGCCGCAAAGGATTTTATAAAAAAAAGGCGGATGAGCAGTCTTATGGATGAGCAACAACACCTCCAATCGGTACGTGAAAAGATCCGGACCCTGTGCGATTTTTTTATGAAGTCTCAGAAACAAGACGGCGCATGGTATTATTGTTTTGAAGAAGGAACAATAACTGACGCGTATTCGATTATCCTGATGCTCACTTTAAATATGGACGACAAGGCTTACATCCGTGATCGTGTGGACAGAATCCTTGCCAGACAAGAACCTTCCGGAGTATGGAAGCTTTTCTACGACGAGCCTGAAGGGAATTTATCGATAACCATTGACAACTATTTCGCCCTTCTTGCTTCAGGATATATTAAGAAGGATGCGCCGGAGATGGTAAGGGCAAAGGAATTCATCCTGGCCAAAGGCGGGCCTCGAAAAGCGGGGGCATTCACCAAACTTGTGCTGACACTTACCGGAAAACTCCCATGGAGCGACCAGCCCAATATACCGGTTGAAATAATTTTACTCCCTACCTGGTTTCCGGTGAATTTCTTTGATTTCGTGGGCTATGCCCGGGTTCATACCGCACCGATTCTGGTCAGCGCAGACAAAAAATTCGTTTCAAGAGTACCCGGTGATCCTGATATCTCCGATCTCTTCCCCCCTTCTCAAAAGCAAGAACCCGTACCGCAAATGCCCAAGTTTCTTCAATACTATATAAATAAAAACATAAGGAGGATCCCTCTACCTCGCAGCGCAATTCATGATCTCTCGCTAAAGAAAGTCGAAGAGTTCATGCTAAAGCGAATTGAAGAGGACGGCACCCTGTACAGCTACTTCACCAGCACCTTTCTGATGATTTTTGCTTTACGTGCCCTGGGATATAGGACGGATAACCCGGTTATCGTAAAGGCCCTTGAAGGCATCAAAGCGATGGTCTGCAAAATAAATTCGGTCTACCACCAGTTGGAAACCACCTCGACCGTCTGGGACACAGCGCTTATCACCTACGCCCTCCATGAAGCCGGCCTTCCTTATTCGAATACAACAATCAGGAACGCAGCGTCATTCCTTCTGTCAAAACAGCAGACCAAGTATGCCGACTGGAGCATTCATAACAAAAAAGGCAAACCGGGAGGATGGGGGTTTTCTTATTTCAACACCATAAACCCCGATGTGGACGACACGTCTTACAGTTTACGCGCGCTTCACCAACTTACAATTAACGAAGGTGAGACATACAGCGCCCAATGGGCCGCCGGTCTGCAGTGGTTGCTAAGCATGCAGAACGATGACGGCGGCTGGCCTGCTTTCGAAAAGAACACATACAAGAAATGGCCTAACCTTCTGCCTATACCGGGCACAAAACCGATTTGGACCGATCCTTCCGCCGCAGATCTTACCGGCCGGACCATCGAATTCCTCTGTAACTATGCGGGGATGTCCACCGATGATGCTCCGGTTAAGAGGGGGGTAAAGTGGCTGCTGAAAAATCAGGAGTTAGACGGCTCGTGGTACGGCCGCTGGGGTATTTCCTACATTTACGGCACGTGGGCCGCAGTCACGGGACTAACGGCGACAAAAACACCGGCTCGCGCGGTTGAAAAAGCGGTTGATTGGCTTATGTCAATACAAAACCATGACGGCGGCTGGGGTGAATCGTGTTTGAGTGATAATGCGAAGCGCTACATCCCCCTGGGTTTCAGCACACCGTCACAGACGGCATGGGCGGTGGATGCGCTGATCAGCGCAGGACTATGGGACCATCCGGCCGTAACACGCGGTGTTAAATTCCTGCTTATACCAGTCGACATACAACCTGTGGCAGCTTCATACCCTACGGGGGCAGGCTTGCCGGGAGGGTTTTACATCAATTATCACAGTTACAGTTACATATGGCCGCTTGTAGCGCTCAGCCACTATCTTAAAAGGATGCGCTAATCATTGGACACAATTGGACACGATTGTCTTGTTTATGCTTTAGTTTTGTTCTAAAATATATAAAATGTCTTAAGGG
>JBFMBL010000036.1:0-5332 GCA_040755195.1 Bacillota bacterium | reverse complement strand
AGTGAAACCGACAAGCCCGCGGCGGGCACAACCGGGGAATCACGCAAAACCAATGAAGACGTCTCCGCCGCAGACTTATTTTCAAAGGGAAAACAAATCGAAGGCATGTCTTATGACTATGTCTTCACGATGCCACAAGAAACGATTTCCGGGAAAATGTGGATACAAGGTAAGAGCATGAAGACAGAGGGCACCGCCAACGGTCAAAAGGTGGTAACGATCATAAACGGTGACACCAACATTTTCTATACGTACTATCCCGACCAAAACACAGCCATGAAGTTATCATCGGAAGGTCAAGCACAGGAGACCAAAACGCCGACCGATTACACCAACGATGTAGACCCGAACGTCGTGAAGTTTATTGAAACTACGGTTTACGACGGCGCAAAGTGCAAGGTTTACGTGATGCAAAACCAGGCAACCAAAGAGCAGGTTAAGATGTGGGTGCGCGAGGATTGCGGCATCCCGGTCCGTGTAGAAACAACCTTGCAGGACGGCACCAAGATGACAATGGAGTACAAGAATCTGAAAATCGGGGCGCTGCCCCCGGAAACCTTCGAACTTCCCGCAGGAGTAAAGGTAACTGACATGAACGAAATGATGAAGCAGATGCCTAAGATACCCAGGCAGTAAGCTGTACCATCTGATCAATCTATAGATTTGTATAAATAAGCCTTTATACGTTTATGGAAGGCTTATTTTATTGTCTTAGTGGGAAGTACTTTAACAGCGGAATGAAGTCCCCTCTCTAACAAGCTAATCTTGGCCGACCTCCTGCATAACTGAAAGCCGCACGCCGAAAAATAATCCCGAATGTAATTGAACGCTTTAAGAAAAAGTTCTGATTTTTTCGAGGACACAAATATGAGTGCAAAAACAAATTTGGAGGGCTGCTCTGTAATCCCGCCCGGTAGCTATGGCGCGCAATCCGACAACGACTTTCTGGGCGCTACATACCTGGGAAACCAACGTTGCCGCTTTTGCGTCTGGGCACCCCTGGCCGAAAAGGTATCGGTAAAAATCACCACTCCGGAGGAGCGGCTGATATGGCTAAAACGTTCAAGTAGAGGTTACCATCACGTAGTGGCAAAGGATGTGGAACCGGGCAGTCTTTACTATTACCTATTAGATGGGGAAAAGGCGCGGCCGGACCCCGCTTCAAGATTTCAGCCGCACGGGGTTCACGGCCCCTCGCAGGTGGTGAATACCGGTGCATATGCCTGGTCGGAATGCCGCTGGATCGCCCCTCCCCGCCGGGAACTCGTCATCTACGAGCTTCATGTGGGAACCTTTACGCCCGAGGGCACGTTCGATGCCGTCATCCCCCGCCTTAATTACCTGAGGGACTTGGGGATCACTGCTGTCGAATTAATGCCGGTTGCACAGTTCCCAGGAAACCGCAATTGGGGGTACGACGGCGTTTATCCCTTCGCGGTGCAAGATTCGTACGGGGGGCCGGAAGGGCTGCAACGTTTGGTGAATGCCTGTCACAACCACGGACTTGCCGTCATCCTCGACGTGGTTTACAACCACCTGGGACCGGAGGGTAATTATCTCTCGGATTTTGGGCCGTATTTCACCGACCGCTACCGCACCCCGTGGGGACTCGCGCTGAATTTCGACGGGCCTGACAGCGACGAAGTCCGGCGGTTCTTTATAGAAAACGCGCTGTACTGGGTAAGCGAGTTTCGCGTAGACGGCTTGAGGCTTGACGCAATTCACGCCATTGTTGACACTTCCGCAGTCACCTTCCTTGAGGATCTGGCGGAAGCGGTCCACCGACAGGCCCAAAGGCTTGCGCGGCGTATCTATGTAATCGCCGAGAGCGACCTGAACAACGCCCGTATAATACAGCCCCGGGTGGAGGGGGGGTATGATCTTGACGCCATGTGGAGCGACGACTTTCACCATTCCCTTCATGCCCTGCTTACCGGCGAAAGAATTGGTTATTACCAGGACTTCGGCCCGCTGCGCCTCCTCGATACCGCCTTGCGCCAAGGATACGTATATACCGGGGAATATTCGATATACCGCCGCCGGAGGCACGGGAATCGACCCCGGATGTGTACGGCGGACCAGTTTGTGGTTTTCTCTCAAAACCATGACCAGGTAGGCAACCGCGCCGGCGGCGAGAGGTTGAGCGTCCTGGTTTCATTTTCCGATCTCAAGCTTGCCGCCGGGATGGTGCTTCTTTCCCCCTTCCTGCCTTTGATCTTCATGGGCGAGGAATACGGTGAAACGGCTCCTTTTCAATACTTTACCAGCCACTCCGACCCGGAACTCATCGAGGCGGTACGAAAGGGGCGGCGGGAAGAGTTTGCCGCCTTCAACTGGGAAGGTGAGGTGCCCGACCCGCAGGACCGGTCGACCTTCCGCAGTTCCCGTCTGAACTTTGAATTAAGATTGCACGGACGGCACAAGGTTCTCCTGGAACTGTACCGGCTGCTGATCAGGCTCCGCCGGCAATTGCCGGCCCTTTCGGCCTCCGACACGGGAAACATGGATGTGTTTATCCGGGAAGACAAACACGTTTTATCTTTCCAGCGCCGTTGCGCAGACAGTGCGGCTTTCGCTGTGTTTTCATTCAGCGACGCCGCCGAAACCGTTACTCTTCCTACTGTACCCGGAAAATGGCGCAAGCTGCTCGACACTTCCGACCGGCAGTGGCTTGGTGACGGTGGTAAGGTCCCGGCATTTATAGAATCATCCGGAGAAACCACGATTACGCTAAGTCCCAAGATATTCGTTTTGTTCGAGCGATTGAAGGAGGACTAACACTAATGGACCGTTATTTGTGTATCCACGGCCATTTTTACCAGCCACCGCGGGAAAACCCGTGGCTGGAAGACATCGAACTCCAGGATTCCGCATACCCGTACCACGACTGGAACGAACGAATCACCGCCGAATGTTACGAACCGAACACGGCGGCACGAATCCTTGACGGTGAATGGATTGTTAAGATCTTTAACAACTACGCCAACATCAGCTTCAATTTCGGCCCCACCGTGCTCGACTGGATGCAGCAGAACAAACCCGA
Organism: Bacillota bacterium; assembly: GCA_040755195.1. Lineage (GTDB taxonomy): Bacteria > Bacillota > Desulfotomaculia > Desulfotomaculales > Ammonificaceae > SURF-55. The sequence continues at coordinate 2,289 of JBFMBL010000036.1, read as the reverse complement.
GGTTTACCGGGCGGTAATCGAATCCGACCGGGAAAGCCGGCAGAATTTTTCAGGGCACGGTTCGGCGCTCGCCCAGGCATATAACCATATGATCATGCCTCTTGCTTGTAAGGAGGATAAATACACTCAGGTAATCTGGGGGATTCGTGATTTTGAGCACCGTTTCGGCCGAAAACCTCAGGCTATGTGGCTGCCGGAAACGGCTGTGGACCTGGAAACACTTGATATCATGGCTGAACAGGGCATTTCCTTTACCATACTCGCCCAGCATCAGGCCCGGAAGTTTCGGGCTATCGGCGCATCTACCTGGGAGCAGGCGGGCGACAAGGGGATAGACCCGTCAATGTCCTACCTGCTCAATCTCCCGTCCGGAAGAAAGATAAATATCTTTTTTTACGACGGTCCCATCTCCCGCGCGGTGGCCTTCGAAAAGCTGCTGGCCAACGGCGAGCGCTTTGCGAACCGCCTGCTCGGCGGTTTCAGTGATACACGGACCTGGTCCCAGCTCATGCACATCGCGACCGACGGCGAGACCTACGGCCACCACCACAGGCACGGCGACATGGCTCTGGCGTACGCGATTAATTTCATTCGCACCAACAAGCCGGCCATAATCACAAATTATGCGGAATACCTTGAACGTCATCCGCCGACCCACGAAGTAGAAATCATCGAAAACTCCTCCTGGAGCTGCCTTCACGGCATCGAACGCTGGCGCAACGACTGTGGCTGCAACTCCGGGGGACACCCGGGCTGGAACCAGGCATGGCGGACACCCCTCCGAAACGCCATGAACTGGCTCAGAAATACGCTGCGCCCAAAGTACGAAGAACTTGCCCGCCAGTACATCCGCGATCCCTGGGATGCGCGGAACGATTACATTTCGGTTATCCTTGACCGTTCCACCGAAAACGTTGACAGGTTTCTGGAAAAACACTCCGTGCGCCGACTTGACCTTGCGGAACAGGTCAGTGTCCTTAAGCTGCTCGAGATGCAGCGACACGCGATGCTGATGTTTACGAGTTGCGGTTGGTTTTTTGATGAGCTGTCGGGCATCGAAACGGTTCAGGTTATTCAATACGCAGGCCGCGCCATCCAACTGGCGCAGGAATTGTTCGAGAAGTCTTATGAACCCGAATTTCTCGAGATGCTTTCCAAGGCTAAGAGCAACATCGAAGAACACCGGGACGGCGCAAACATATACCAAAAGTTTGTCAAGCCGGCGATGCTCGATCTGCCAAAGGTAGGCGCCCACTATGCAATCAGTTCCCTCTTCAAAGAATACGACGCGAAGTCGCACATACACTGCTACACCGTCGAACGGGAAGATCGTCATGACTTTTCTGCAGGCAAGACCAGACTGACCGTCGGGCGTGCAAGAATCAGTTCCGTCATTACGCGGGAATCAACAACGTTAAGCTATGGCGTGCTTTATTCGGGAGCCCATAACCTCAGCGGCGGTGTCCGGGTTTATCGAGGGGAGGAAGACTACCAGCAGATGCTGAAGTCTGTAACCGAAGCCTTCAACCGGTCGGACATCCCCGAAGTGCTCCGGCTTCTTGACCGGCACTTTGAAGGCATGACCTACTCGCTCAAACAGCTTTTCCGCGACGAGCAGCGTATGATAATTAATAAGATTCTCGACTCTACGCTTGAAGAGGCCGAAACCGATTACCGAAGGATTTACGAACGCCAGGTCGAGTTAATGCGTGTCTTGAAAGAACTCCGCATCCCGCAACCCAAGGCCTTCCAAACGGCAGCGGAATTTGTGGTGACCTCGGGGCTGCGCCGGGCCTTTGCCGACGAGACGCTCGACCTGGAAAAGATATATGCGCTTCTGGGCGAAGCAAAGTTATGGGAGATAAAACTCGACGGGGAAGGTCTTGCTTTTGCCCTGGAAGGAAACCTTGAACGACTTGCAGGAATGCTGAGCGAAAATCCTTCCGATATGGATTTAATTCGGCGTCTGGATGCCGTAATCGAAATGGTTCGGACGCTTCCATTTGAAGTAAACCTCTGGAAGATCCAAAACAGCTTTCACACTCTGCTGCATACGCTCTACCCGGAGATGCAGAAAAGGTCGGAGCAGGGAGACGAGGAAGCCCGGCACTGGCTTGGTCATTTCAATTCTTTAGGGGAAAAGCTGCGGATGAAAGGAACGGCCTAGGAGAGTGTTGCGAAACCAATTAACCGCAGAAAGACGATCCAACGTCTTTCGGCGGTCAAACTCAGTAAGGGTCCCGGAGACTGCGAAAAACAAGCATGGCGCGAAAGGCGAAGACGGCCGGC
>JBFMBL010000035.1:2979-27652 GCA_040755195.1 Bacillota bacterium | reverse complement strand
CTCATGCAGGCGTCTGAAACCTCAGGATCATAAAGAACACCCCTGTTCTTCGCTATTTCCTCCAAAGCTTTGTCAATACCCAGCGCCGGACGGTAAGGCCGGTGTGAAGCCATGGCTTCAACCACGTAATTTAGGGCAATAACGGCCGTGTTCAACCCATGATCAATGCCCAAAACTGTCCGATGTGTCTCGTGCTGATGGCGAAAAACTTCTCTCTTTTGTATACTAAGAGTTAAGCAATAAGGGAAGGGGCAGCTTTTTGGCCGTAAGTGTTCTCCCAAGGCGTTTTGGTGAGTCTTTGGGATACGATGTGGTCGTAAACGAGAAAACGGTAACGGTGCAGGACTACCTTGACGCCGTAAACAAAGCCTTTCTACGCCTGAAGCTGTCAAGGCAGCGTAATTCGGGGCAGTCTGAGTGTTTCGGCTGCGACCGCTGCTGCGCCGAACGGGCGCCGTTAACCATTATCGACTGTTTCACCCTGTCAGTGGCAATGGATGTAAAGTCGTTAAGCGGTTTTATCACGCGCTATACGACGGTGAGCGTTAGAGGCCCGGTCGTTGACATCACCCTGCGCTTGCTCGATGATGGGCGCTGCATTTTTCTTAACCGCAAAAACCGCACCTGCCGGGTGTACCCGGTTCGCCCGTTTGTCTGCCAGACCTTTATATGCTCGCCGGCGACAGAGCGGGTGCAGGCCTTGAGGGAAGCGGTGGCAAATGAAGGTGAAGACGAATTGGTGCGCCGGTGGCTGAAGACAAACCGTGTTATTCATTACGCCGAGAATCCCGCGGTTGACGAGCGGGACTGGCCGAAAACGCCTTTTCACGGTAAATGGCGGTATAATATGGTGCCGCTGCGCCAGGTGGTTCCAAGGAGGCTCTGGCGGGAGCTGCTTGTGAAGGATGAAGGATTAAGGATCTGATCTTGGCGTCTTGGCGGTTGATTTATTTCCGGAGGAGGAGGTTAAAAGATTGCCGAAGATCCGGGCGCACGTTGTTGTAACCGGCCGGGTGCAAGGGGTTTACTTCCGTGGTCACACCCAGGAAAAGGCGATGGAAGCAGGGGTTACCGGCTGGGTAAGGAACCTGGCCGACGGTTCTGTGGAGGCGGTTCTGGAAGGAGAAGAGGAAGCCGTTGAAGCGGTTGTGGCGTGGTGCCGCAAAGGCCCGCCTTTCGCGCGTGTAACCGGGGTTAACGTCGAGCGGGAGAGTTGGCGCGGGGAGTATGAAGGTTTTAGCATCCGGCGGTGATAACCGGCACCTTTTTGCAGCAGCCACTGCGTGCGGGAGAAAACACAAACATGCGAATGGATGGGATTCCTCCAGTAGACAATCCAGAGGTTTTACAGCAGCCTCCGCGTATCGTGGTAGACACCAACGTGGTCATGGGTGGTTTGATAAACCCCGTGAAGGCTTCGGGCCGTGTTGTTAATTTGTGGCTCGGGGGTAAATTCGACGTTCTTGTGAGTCCGGCGTTGAGGGAGGAGTACCTCCACACCTTTTCGCGGATGCGTTTTGGATCGAAAGAGGCGGTGGACCGCAGGGAACGTGTCCTGGGGAGGCTGTTGCACAACGAAAACCTGATTTGCATCGAGCCTGGTTTCAAACTCAGTGTGATCAGGGATGACCCTTCCGACAACAGGCTGCTGGAGTGTGCGGTGGCGGGGAAGGCGGCCTACATCGTTTCTCAGGACAGGCACCTTTTGCGGATAGGGGAATACGACGGCGTTGTGATTCTTACGGCGCATGCCTTTCTTGAACGGGAAAAATTTTAAAGAGAGGCAATGGATGGAAAAGCGTTATTACACCTTCCGCAAGTTCCTGCGGGAGCACTTTAAGACAATGGTAAGCAAGATACCGCTGGATGCCGGTTTTGGCTGCCCGAACCGTGACGGTACTGCGGGAAGGGGCGGGTGTACGTTTTGCGTAAACAGAGCCTTCAGCCCGTTCGCCGAGCAGAACCTGTCGGTAACGGAACAGATCCGAAGATTCAAACACGCAAAACAAGGTAGTGGAAGCTATCTCGCCTACTTTCAGGCCTATACCAACACGTACGCGCCGGTGGAACACCTGCGTCGGCTTTATGAGGAGGCGCTGTCGGACCCGGAGATGGTCGGACTGTGCATCGCCACGCGTCCGGATTGTGTGCCCGACCAGGTGCTTGATCTTCTTCAAACCTACACCGGTCGCTGGATGGTCTGGGTGGAGTACGGGCTCCAGTCTTCTCATGATGAAACACTCAAAAGGATTAACCGCGGTCACGATTTCGCGGCGTTCGTAGATGCCGTGGAACGCACCAGGGACCGGGGGATATACATCGGCGCGCATGTAATCATCGGCCTGCCGGGGGAGTTACGAAGCGAAATACTTCAAACGGCGCGTTCCTTAAGCGCGATCCGTGTGGACGGGGTGAAACTGCATCACCTGCAGGTTTTTAAAGGCACACCTCTTGCTGAGGAATGGGAGCAAGGCGAGATCAAAACCCTGACCGTCACCGAATACGTTTCTCTGGCCAGTGATTTTATCGAGCACCTGTCTCCCGGGATTACGGTCCTGCGTCTCGTGAGTGATGCGGCTGACGACGCGTTCCTGATAGCGCCGCGCTGGGGAATGAGTAAGACCCGGGTGATAGACGCGATCGACAGGGAGCTTGAACGGCGTGATACGCGGCAGGGAAGCGGCCTTGGTAAAGTTCTAAGTTCTAAGTTCTAAGTTCGAAGTTAGGGTACAAGGGGCAAGGTTCGATGTTCAACGTTCGACCTTCGACGTTGCGACGTTCGATAAAAGTTCGGAGTTCTAAGTTCGAGATTAAAGGGACGTTTAACACCAAAGGCATTCTTGATCGGTGCCGGCTGCAAGCGGGTAAAATAGTGATAAAATACAGAACTCCGGTGCGGTTTTCGCTTTCTCCCGCAGCGGATTCGCAGGAAAAATCATCGCAGGAGTAAATAAGAATGCGCGGTTCGGTCTTGCTGTACCGCTTGTATGACATAGCGCAGGAAATCGATCTTTTGAAGGCTGAGCAAGTCCTGTCGGTAGAGAAGCCGGTTTCACGGCTCAAACTCTCGCGGGTTCGCCCCAAGGCTATCGAATTCAAAAACCCGCCGCTGACCGTGGAGCTTGAAGGCCGTATGATTCAGGTCGGAGATAGAGAATTCCCGGCGGCGCCCAGTGCCAGGGTCTATGATTTCGGGGTTTTGGGAATAGTCATCCGACTTTCATTACCGGACGATTTTGATTATGAGGATCTCAGGAAGCTGTCCATCCCGGTCAGCGAACCCGACTGTTTTGAGCACGTTTTTTCCTTCTACAGGGATAGTGTCTTAAAGGCGTTGGTTCCGGCTCTCGCCGGTGAAGGGCTCACAGGATTTGCGGAAGATTTCGTGGTCTTTTTCTTTGAGGACTGGCCGCGCGACTGGGATCCGGTACCGCTCCTTTTAGCCGAGCCGGGAACGATAAGCCAGGAGATGCGCAGGGAAACCTTGAAGAATCACTTTTCCTACGGCGAGGACAGCGCAATAATCACCTGGGATGCGGCGCTGGTTTACGACCCGGAAGGCAGCACCGACATTCCGGACCTGCTCGAGTTTGCCAACGCACAGCTTCTGGAATTACGGTACTATGACAGCGTGCTTGACGGCGAGCTTGCGGCCATGTATGACGCCATCGAGGAGGCGGGGCGGGGAGGGTACCGCCGTTTGCGGAAGTACCGGCGCATCATGCGCCGGATGATGGAGCTGGTGGTAGAGGTCACCGAGATCACGGAGCGGGTGCAGAACGCGCTGAAGGTAACCGAGGACGTCTTTTACGCGCGGGTATACGCGGCGGCGCTGAACATCTTCCGGGTCAGGGAGTGGATCAAGAGCGTCGAGCGGAAGGTGGACGTTATTGAAAGGAATTACGCCATGCTCAGTGATGAGCTGGTTACCCACCGTTTTCTGCTCCTGGAGGTGTCGATCGTTATACTTATCGCCTTTGAGATCGTCATCTGGCTCTGGACGTTGAAATAAGACAGAATATAGAAGTCAGAATACAGAAGTCAGAATATAGAAGTCAGGATTCAGAATGTTAAATTCTTTTTTTCGTCTACCGACTACTGACTACTGACTACTAAACAGAAGGGAGGAACTACATGCGAATAACCATACTGGTTGAGAACAGCGTCGGCCGTGCGCTTCCGATAAGCGGGGAGCACGGTCTCAGCCTGTGGGTGGAGTACAACGGCCGCAAGCTGCTTTTTGATACCGGGCAGCGCGGGGCGGTGGTGACCAACGCCGCCTTACTGGGGGTTGATTTGCGGGAGACCGAGGCCATTATACTCAGTCACGGGCATTCCGACCACACCGGAGGGCTAAGGGATGTTTTGGAATTCATCGGCAGGCGGGTACCCGTTTACGCCCACACCGACATTTTTACCGCGCACCGGGTATCTTCCCCTTCAGATAAGTATATCGGTATCCCATATGCCAGGGAGGCGCTCGAGGCCGCCGGCGCCGACTTTTTCCTGACGGCTGAGCCGCTCGAGATATTTCCCGGACTGTGGCTCAGCGGTGAGGTTCTCCGTGAGTCGTGCGTTGAGGCGGGCGACGCCCGCATGTACGTTTACCGGGGGGAGGAACGCGTTCCGGACCCGCTGGCGGACGATTTAAGCATTTATGCCGTCACCCCTGCCGGATTGGTTATACTCCTCGGCTGCGCCCACGCCGGGGTGATGAATATAACGGAGCACGCCCGGGCGGTGACCGGCGTCGAGAAAGTGGCGGCGGTTTTGGGCGGGACACACCTTGGTCCGGCGGATGCCGTGCAAATCGAAGCCACTGTCTCTTACCTCAAGGCGCTCGATCTGAGGGTGCTTGCGGCCAATCATTGCACCGGCCTTCCGGTGGCAGCCCGCCTTGCGGGTGTCTTTGGCGATCGTTTTGCTTTTGCGGCCGCCGGTGAGACCTTCGAGTTTTAAACGGGGTGACTCACAATGAAAAACGCCGACGTTTGCGCAATTTTTCGGGGGATGGCCGAAATAATGGAAATCCTCGGTGAAGACGCCTTCCGCATTCGCGCTTACCAACGGGCGGCGCAAAGCGTCGAAAGCCTTTCCGAGGATATAGAAAAGATCGCCGCGCGGGGGGAATTGACTCGGATTCCGGGAATCGGCAAGGAACTTGCGCGTAAAATTGAAGAGATACTTGCCACGGGAACGCTGCAGAAATACGAGGAATTGAAAAAGAAGGTCCCGTCCGGCCTGTTGGAGTTGCTCAAGGTCCCCGGGATCGGGCCTAAGACCGCCCGGTTGCTTTCCCTTGAAATGGGTATTAAGAGTATTGACGTACTCGAACGAATGGCGCTTGAGGGCCGCCTAAAAGAGATCCCCGGTATAAAGGCAAAGACCGAGCAGAATATCCTGCGCGGTATCGCGCTGTTGCGCTCCGCCCGGGAACGCCGTCCGCTGGGCATCGTTCTCCCTTTTGCCCGCTTGCTGGTGGAGGTTCTGGAGGATCAAGCGCCCGTACAGAGAGCCAGTATAGCGGGAAGCCTCAGGCGCGGTTCGGAAACCATAGGTGATATCGACATCCTGGCATCGTCCGACGAACCGGACAAGGTGATGGATCTGTTTCTCGGGTTGCCGCCGGTGGCCGAGGTTGTGGCCAGGGGCTCTACCAAAGCAAGCGTGCGCACAAGAGACGGGCTGCAGGTCGACTTACGGGTCGTGCCGGATAAGAGTTTTGGCGCGGCGCTGTGTTACTTTACCGGTTCAAAAGCCCACAACGTCAGGCTCAGAGAACTGGGAGTCCGGTTGGGGCTCAAAATAAACGAGTACGGGGTTTTTCGCGGGCGGAAGCGGGTCGCCGGGGCCACGGAAGAAGAGGTTTTTGCGGCTGTCGGACTGCCCTTTATTCCGCCGGAAATGCGGGAGGACCGTGGAGAGATCGAAGCGGGCTTGGCGGGAAGCCTTCCCCGGATTGTGGAATTAGAGGAGATAAAGGGCGACCTGCACGTGCACTCGAAGTACAGCGATGGTTCGGCGTCCCTCGGAGAGATTGCGGAAAAGGCAAAACAGATGGGACACCGGTGGGCGGCGGTTTGCGATCATTCCCAATCCCTGAAGGTGGCCGGGGGGCTTGACCTGCAGACGCTCGAAAGGAAACGGGCTGCTGTCGAGGCGTTCAACGCGCGGAGCGGCGATCTCAAACTCCTCTGCGGCGCCGAAGTAGAGATCGGTATGGACGGGCGGCTTGATTATCCCGACGAAGTACTGGCGTCGCTCGACTTTGTTATAGCGGCCATCCACACGGGTTTTCGGCAGAGCGAGGATATCCAGACACTGCGGTTGCTGGGCGCCATGAGGAATCCTTACGTTCATGCAATCGCCCACCCTACGGGAAGGCTTATCGGGGAACGGGGGGGGTACGGGGTGGATCTGGCGGCGGTGTTTAACACGGCGGCGGAAACGGCGACCTTTCTGGAAATCAACGCTTATTACAAGAGGCTTGATCTGAACGATCACCTGTGCCGGTCGGCCGCCGAGAAAGGAGTCAGGTTTTCCATCGGGAGCGATGCCCATCTCTTGGACCAGATGGACTTTATCCCGCTCGGGGTTGGTGTGGCGCGCCGGGGGTGGCTCGGCCCGGAGCAGGTTATAAACACCTTGGGTTACGGTGAGCTGCTCGAAGCTTTGCGCGAAAAGAGGAGATTATTTACACGATAACTGGAAAGAATAGGCTGATGGAGGGGTGTATATGGGCGAGATTAAGACCGCTTATGAAAAGGCCATGGAACGGGTGGAAAAAATGGATATCGCGGGCATCGACCTGACGGGCCTGGAGTATGTGCCCAAGGGCCACGCTGCTGCGGCAATGTTTTTAAATGAAAAAGACTTTGATATTGCCGCCGAGCTCGGAAGCTACGAAGAAGGCAAGCGCTTCTATGTGAAGCAGGGGATGGAAGAAACCTTTTTGCGAAACATCCAGCTTCCGCAGAACGATTTTGCGGTAGAAAACAACAAGCGCGCCATGGAAGGCTTGTTGGCGATTAAGCAGAACCAGGACGCGTTAAGGCAGATATTCAGCGAACTCGAATACCTTTTTCATTATTACGAACAGTCTTTCGAGCACGCTTACAGCAACCTTAAGGAGAGCTATTCCACACGGATGGAAAAGGCCCAGGAGGCCCTCGAACGTCAGACGGGGGCAAGGGTGAAGATCGACGTGGAGCGCCAGCCCGGTTTTCAGGAGGAGTGGCTCCGGGTTCAAGGCCGGCTTGACACGCAGTATGAGGCGGTATTGGCGGAACAGAAAGCGAAAATAGCGAAAATTACTTGAGCGCCAAATTAAACAATAAATGAATAAGATTAGGAAAAGTGAGGCGAAACTCGATCAAACGCAATCTACGAAACTACTTTCTCACCGGAATGGCGGTAATTCTTCCGGCTGCGGTTACTATTTATATTTTGTGGAAGATTTTTGGGTTTATCGATGGGCTTGCCGGAGGGTTGGTGGCCCGTTTTTTACCTTTTGGAATTCCCGGTCTCGGGATCGTGATCACTGTAATTTTGATTCTTTGCGTGGGCATCCTTGTTACCAACGTTATCGGGCGGCGCCTTCTGTTTTTCTGGGAGTCCGTGGTCTACCGGATACCCCTGGTTAATACCCTTTACCGTACCGCCAAAGAGATAGTCGAGACCTTCAGCCAGGAGAAGAAACAGGTTTACCGGGAGGTCGTATTGGTCCGGTTTCCCCATCCCGGCAGCTGGGCGGTGGGGTTTCTGGTTGGTGAGACCGGCGGGGTGATAAGGGATACCATGGGACAGGAGCTTTTAAAAGTTCTGGTGCCGCATGTTCCGGTACCGATGTCCGGGTTCTTGATATTTGTGCCCAGGGAAGATGTGATTTTTCTCAATATTCCTATTGAAGACGGGCTGCGGATGATCGTGTCCACCGGTATAATTGAGCCGAACCATTCCCGGGGTGTACATAAAACCGAAGATTAATAGTTAGGATGAAAATATGGACCCGTGAGCTTGGAATTTAGAAGCAGTGTTGTAACATACACGGAGCGCGGGGAGAAGCAAGTAGAGCACGAAAGCCTTGTAAGGGACGGGCCGTTTTAGAAGTTGGATGCAGGAGGTTGGAAGTCGGAACAAAAGTGGGAATTCGCTGTAGCGAGTTCCTTCAACTAATCTAACCTCTAACTTCCGGCCTCTAACCTCCAAAATCGCAGCTATGCGAAGCTTATCGCGGCGCCCGGCGAAAGAAGTACCATTTTCGAGGGAGAGACGGGTCGGTTGACTGAATGGTTATGGCAGCGGTTTGTCACCCCGGTCTGGATAGGGTTCCTTTTGAACCTTGCCTTTGAATCCTCCCGGTTGTTTATCCCCCTTCTTACCCGGGATCTCGGCGGAACGGTTATGGATGTGGGCCTTGTCGGCGCGGCGAACGGGCTTGCCTATTTCGTCGCTGCCTTTGTTTTCGGACGCCAGGCGGATCTTTTCGGAAGGCTTCGCTTTATAAGGATAGGGCTTGCTTTCAGCGCACTTGCTTTCCTTAGTCAGTTGCTTGCCCGGGACGTAAACTCCTTACTTGTGGCGCGGACGGTCGTAGGGTTTGCAATGGGGATTACGACCGGAGCGCTTGTGGTTTACGCTTACGAGAACCACGGCGGCGTGGGAAAGTTCAGCTCGTTCGGCGCACTTGGTTTAATTGCCGGATCACTGGCGTCAGCCGTTCTTAAAGAGTATCACCTTCTTTTCGCCCTTAGTTTTCTTAGTTGTGCAGCAGCTTTTCTCCTCAGCCTGCATTTGCAGGAGTACAATAAACTGCAAATGCCCCCGGCGCCGCGCTTTCTGTCGGTCATATGGCGGAATCGCGCCGTATACTGGCCATTTTTTCTAAGACAGTTGGGAGCTTCAGCTATCTGGATCATTTTCCCGCTGTTTCTCCGGGAGTTAGGCGCCGATAAATCCTGGATCGCCGTAGTGGTCACCACGAACTACGCCGGACAGGCGGTATTGATGGCGCTGGTGGAACGCTTTACCGGAAGGGGAATGTTCCGGCTGGGCCTGTTTCTTTCCGGGATCGTCTTTCTCCTCTATACGGTTGCCGCCGGCTTTCTTCAGGTTATCCCGATGCAGGCGCTCCTTTCGCTGGCGTGGTCAATGCTTTACATCGAAGCGTCGGTGCTGCTTTTACGTTCAGGTGAGGAGAAAGGCACCGCTGCGGGCATTATGGTGGGAACCACAAATCTCTGCATGGCGGCGGGGCCCTTTATGGGCGGTTTTTTATCGTCTTTGTGGGGTTATCATGCGCCGATGTTTGCCGCGGCCGCTTTAAGCTTTGCCGGCCTCTTGTGGGCGCCGAAAAACGTCCGGGGTCCGGCGTCCGGCGTCCAACGTCCGGCGTCCGACGTCCGACGTCCGACGTCATGAAACAAGGAAGAGGTGGTAACATCCGGGGTTCAAGGTTAGGATTCAGTAGGTAGTAGGTAGTAGATAGTAGACAGTAGAATCCAGAATCCAGAATCCAGAATCCCAACCCCCGAAACCCGAAACCCGAAACCCTTCTTCTTCCGGACCTCTGACTCGCGACCCGCGACTCGTGACTTTCTTTCCTGGACTGAGGACTTTCGACTTTCGACTGAGGACTTTCTTCCCGACTCGTGACTTTCGACTCGGGACTAAACATCTGACGTATCAGTAACCGCTTTTCTACCCCCATCATAACCTGGGGTGTCGGGTTTTTTGGGGGTAGGGTATGGATCTGGTCGGCGCGCTGCTTCTGGTGCTCGCGGTCAATATTGACAGCCTTGGCGTCGGGATTTCTCTGGGGGCAAAGAAAATCCGCGTACCATTTGTCTCTAACGTACTGATTGCTTCTATCACAAGCATCGGCACGATAACGGCGCTTTTGGCGGGGCGATGGCTTTCGAGGCTTTTCCCGCAACTGATTGGGGAATACATCGGCTGCTTTGTGGTCATAGGCATGGGAATCTGGGTTTTATACGATGAGGTGCGCAGGAGAAAGGCTGCGAGAGCGTTGCGCAAGAAAGAACCCGCGCCGCAAAGTTCGACGGACGGGGACGTTGCCTCTCAGAGGCTGACGGACCTGTTGTTGACACCCCCGCTTGCCGACGCCGACTATTCGGGTCATATCGACGTAAAGGAGGCCTGCCTGCTGGGCGGGGCGTTAACCCTGAACAACTTCGCCGGCGGGTTCGGCGCCGGCGTTTTCGGATTGAACCCGGTGTTCACTTCCCTGACCGTCGCTGTTATCAGTCTTGTATTGTTATGGTCGGGAGTAAAAATCGGCGAAAGCTATCTTTCACGCCGGCTCGGCGGCACGGCGGGAGCGGCAGCCGGAGTTCTACTCATACTTATCGGCGGATACCAGTTATTTAAGTAAAGCCAAACCGTTCAGTAACCTTTTACAGGGAACCAGATTCATCGGCGCAACGCGGCGTGCCAGGCAGTCGGTCCTTAAAGCAGCGGTTCTTCCAACCAAGTCCCGATTTTCAGGCGACGAAACCCGCAAAGAAAGTATACCGGTAAGCACAAAAATTAAATAATTTGTAGAAAATTGTTGACCACGGGAAAAGAATGTTATACACTAACATAGAGTGAATTATTTCACTACTTAACCAATAGCTCCCCGGTATTTCTTTTCTGCACCGTTTCGTTTGGCCCTGCTTAAGCGGACGAGCTTTTAACCGTCGGTTTACCGTCCCAAGCATCCTTTCCCCGCTTATGCCTGAGCCGGAAAGAAGGGTACTTTTTTGATTTCCAGGCGTTTATCGGAATGGTTCTTCCTTTAAGAAACGACCTTGCTCAAACGTACTAACGCTTTAAGGGGGGATCGCCCGGGATCAAAGTCCAGCACTGAAGGGTGTATCCAAATAATTTCAAAGAGAGGGGAGACGTATGGGAGGATTCAGTCGTCGGGATTTCTTAAAACTTCTCGGCCTCGGAACGGCGGGCGTTCTTGGATATCCGGTGGCCGGTTCCGCAGCAGAATTGCCCGCTGTATCGTTCGGCTACCACAAACTGGTGACCGCCAAGGAGACGAGATCTGTTTGCGCTTATTGCGGCTGCGGCTGCGGTTTACTTGTTCACAGTAAAGGTAACAAGGTTGTTTCCATAGAAGGTGATCCTGACCACCCAATTAACGAGGGAGCCCTTTGCCCCAAAGGCACTTCAATTTCCGATGTTAACACCATCGTCGACGAAGGCAGGAACCGGACTGCAAACTCACGCCGGGTGACCCAGGTGCTTTACCGATCTCCCGGCGGAACGGAATGGCAGGTTAAGGACTGGGACTGGGCGATTGAGGAGATCGCAAAACGCGTCAAGGCCACACGCGACGCCAACTTCGAGGAAAAGGACGCTAAAGGAGTCACCGTTAACCGTACCCAGGCGATTGCTCACCTGGGAAGCGCGTCTCTCGACAACGAGGAAAACTATGCCATCCACAAGTTCCTCCGCAGCCTCGGGGTCATTAACATCGACCACCACGCCCGCCTCTGACACTCCTCAACTGTGGCCGGTCTGGCCAACACGTTTGGTAGGGGAGTAATGACCAACCACTTCATCGATTACAAGAACGCCGATGCCGTTCTGATGATCGGTTCCAATTCCGCGGAATGCCATCCCATGTCGATGCGCTGGATTTTGAAGGGTAGGGAAACACGCGGCACGAAGCTTATTGTGGTGGACCCGAGGTTCACCAAGAGCGCCGCTTTAGCTGATATTTACGCTCCCATCCGACCCGGTACGGATATCGCTTTCCTTCTCGGAATTATGAACTATGCGATTGAAAACAACCTTTATCACAAAGAGTATATCGTGAATTACACGAACGCCGCCTATCTGGTCAGCCCGGACTACAAACTCGATAACGGCCTGTTCTCGGGCGCGACCGTAAAGGACGGGAAGGTAACGTATGACACCAAGTCCTGGGGTTACCAGAAAGACGGCGAAACCATCAAAAAAGACCCGACCCTGACCGACCCGAACTGCGTGTTCCAAATCCTCAAAAGACACGTCGCCCGTTACGACATCAAGACCGTCTGCAGCATTACCGGGACGCCGGAGGACGTTTACCGTAAGGTATGTGAAACTTATTGCTCAACGGGCACCCCGGGTAAGGCGGGTAATCTGATCTATGCTATGGGGATCACCCAGCATACGTACGGAAGCCAGAATGTGCGGGCTACGGCGATGCTCCAGCTTCTTTTGGGTAATATCGGCATCCCGGGCGGCGGCGTGAACGCGCAGCGGGGTGAGTCCAACGTGCAGGGCTCAACCGATATGGCGATGCTCTTCCACCTGTTGCCGGGGTATCTCGGCATGGTAGACGCCACAAAGCACACCAAGCTGCAGGACTACATCGACAAAGAAACCCCGAAGACCAGCTACTGGTCTAACACGCCGAAATTCTTAATCAGTCAACTGAAGGCCTGGTTCGGCGAGAAGGCAACCAAGAAAAACGACTTCTGCTTCGACTGGTTGCCCAAACTCGACGGGGTAGACCACTCCCACGTGGCCATTTTCCAGGACATAGCGGCGTACAAGGTCAAAGGCCTGTTTGCCTGGGGGCAGAACCCGCTGGTCGGCGGTCCCACTGCTGAGGCGGAAAGGAAAGCGGCGGAAAACCTGAGTTGGATGGTGGCGGTGGACGTTTTCGAAACCGAAACGGCGGCTTTCTGGAAGCGCCCCGGCGCAAACCCCAAGCAGATTAATACCGAGGTCTTTTTACTGCCGGCCGCTTTTTCCTATGAAAAGGAAGGGACGATCACCAACAGCGGCCGCTGGGCGCAGTTCCGCTGGAAGGCGGTAGACCCGCCCGGTGACGCGAAGTCCGATCTCTGGATTGTGGACAGGCTTTTTAAAGCCGTACGGAAGCTTTATGAGGCGGGCGGTAAGTTCCCCGATCCGATTTTGAACATGGTATGGAATTACGATGCACCCGGCGTGGACGAGCCCGATGTGGCAAAGGTGGCTCTTGAGGTCAACGGCTATACGGTAGCTGACGGCAAGGCCCTGGCAACATTCGCCAAGCTTGCGGATGACGGCTCGACCGCATGCGGCTGCTGGATTTACGCCGGCTACTGGGCTGTAGATGCCGACGAGAAGGTAGTGGCTGCAAAACGGCGCAACCGGACCGATAAAAGCGGCTTGGGACTCTATCCTAAATGGTCTTTCGCCTGGCCGGTCAACCGCCGTATCGTATACAACCGCTGCGCAACCGACCCGGCGGGGAAACCTTGGGATGCCAACAGGGCGCTTATGTACTGGGACGGCGCGAAGTGGGTCACCAACGACGTAGCGGACTTCAACGCCGCGGTCTCACCCGATAAAACCGCGTCGGGTCCTTTCATTATGATGCCGGAAGGAACAGGGCGGTTGTTCGGAGCACAGTACGGAATCAGGGCCGCGGGGTTGAAGGAAGGACCGTTGCCCGAGCATTACGAACCGGTGGAGAGCCCTGTAGTCAATGTGATGTCCAAGCAGCAGAACAACCCCATGATCCTGAGGCGTAAAGGCGCCTTCGACAAGGTGGCGGCTACGGCCAGCCCCGATTTTCCTTATGTTCTCACGACCTTCCGGATGATCGAGCACTACCAGAGCGGCGCCGTGACCAGGAATTGTCCGTGGCTGGTGGAGCTTAATCCGGAGGTATTTATTGCGGTATCGTCAAAACTGGCGGCGAAGCTGAAAATAAAGGCGGGAGATACCGTAGCGGTATCCACGGCACGAGGCCAGATCAAGTGCAAGGCATCCGTTCTGCCCGAGCTCAACCCGCTCATGGTAGGCGGGAAAGAGGTCGAGATCGTCGGTGTACCCTGGCACTGGGGGTATCAGGGTCTCGGAAAGGGAGAATCGGCAAATGTTCTCACTGTTGCTCTCGGCGATCCGAACACCCAGATTCCGGAGTACAAGGCTTGTCTCTGCAATATCCGGAAGGCATAGGAGAGGCTATACTTTTTTCGAGGGAATTACCCCCCGCATAGCGCACCGTGATGAATGAAAATGAGGACCCTTAAGCTGACTACTTAGAAGCAGTAGCGTAACAAAGACGGAACGCGGCGAGAAGTGATGTAGTGCAAGGAAGACCGGTGGAGACGAACCGGAGCGTACATAGAGGTACGTGAGGATTCGGCTCTGCCGGGCTGACGCAGCAATGCGTTACTTATCGACGCGCCCACCGAAAGAAGAAAGCATTTTTAGAGAGGAAAGGATGGTTGGGAGATGGCGAAAGGCGTACTCGTGGATCTCGCGCGGTGTATAGGCTGTCGCAGTTGCCAGGTGGCCTGCAAGCAATGGAATGACCTCCCGGCGACAAAGACTTCATTCAGCGCCACCCGGGATAACCCTTTAAAGTTGTCAAAGACGACATGGACGAAAGTTGAGCATAAGTTCCTGAATACAAAACAGGGATTGCAGTGGAAGTTTGTAAAAAGACAGTGCATGCACTGTCTGGAACCGGCCTGCGCGGCGGCGTGTTTCATGGGCGTTCTCAAGAAAACACCCGAAGGCCCGGTAATCGTGGTATCGAATAAATGCATCGGGTGTTACTACTGCAACGTCGCCTGTCCTTTTGAGGTCCCGAATTACGAGTGGATCAAAGGAGTCCCGCGGGTTCAAAAATGCCGTCTTTGTTACGATCCGGGCGGGGAGTATGACCGGCTTGGGCAAAACCGGAAGCCCGCCTGCGTAACGGCATGCACCACGGGAGCCTTGAAGTTCGGGGATCGGGAGGAACTGCTGGCGGAAGCCAAGGGCCGTATTACGGCGGATACGCGCTATATCAATTACGTGTACGGGGAAAAAGACGAAGGCGGCACTTCCTGGCTTTACATATCGACCGTTCCCTTCGTGGAACTCGGGTTCCCGGATAAATCCAAAGGTGCTAAGTTGTGGCACACGATGCACAGCGCAAAGACCGGATAAAAGAGCATAACATTTTTAACGCGGAGGTTGTAAATGGACGTTGAGCAGAGGTTTTCCCTCGAAGACGTTATGTCGGTATGGAGGGAACTCCTGAGTTTCAAGGACGTGGAAAGGCCAAGCATAGTCAGGCCCCCGTGCCAAAACGACACCGACAAGTGGATGGCCGGTATGCCGTGGCTGATGATAATTCCACCCCGGATAGAGGAAAGGCCGTTTTTCGGGGTGGTTGACCGGATTGCCGATGTCTTGAAAGGACTGTATCCTCAACTGGCGGAGGAGGTAACAAACGGCCTGGCTGCTCTTCCCGCAACCCATTCGGAACGGCAGGCTTTCCTGGAGGGCATCCTGAAAAGGATTGAGCGTAAAGACGGCTGTAAAGATGACCTTTTACAGTCATTGCCTTCCGCCGAAATGGCCGGTTTCTTTGTGGGAGCAGCGGCAAAAATTTTTATGCGCGGCTATGCCGGTGCGGTTTCCGCCTGGGTTGAGGATGAAAAATGGCAGCGGGGAATCTGCCCGGTGTGCGGCAGCCACCCGAGTTTTTCCGAAATAGAAGGGGATCGGCGGGTACGGTATTTGTATTGCGACCTGTGCGGCACAAGGTGGAGATTCAGTAGAATCGGGTGCCCTTTCTGTGAACGGAGCAATGAAGAGCAGAAACTGCTGGTGCTCGAAGGGAACAAACAATACCGTGTCTATTTATGCGAGTACTGCCGGAGTTATCTGAAGGCTGTCGACGCAAGACAAAGCCGGCCGGAAGATCTCCTGCTCGAAAACATAAAGACTGTGTTCTTGGACCTTCTTGTCGCCCGCGAGGGTTATGTTAATCAGGCACAAACCGGTAAATTCTCAAGTACGGCCGGGGAGGGTGAAGCTCCTTCCGCCCCGTAGCGGAAGGATAGTTACCCCGAAATCCCGTCGTTTCCGAAAGGAAACCGGTTTCCTCCGAAACCATGGAGAAAGGAGCAGCGGCACATGAAAAGATTCTTTTCCGGCCTTGCGCTGGCGGTAGCCGGGTTGCTCGTGGTCGGACTCACTAACTTCGGCTCAGACCCCGTGAATGCGACCCCTTCGATGGGAAGCAACTGCGCTGCTTGCCACGGGTCGAATATTCCCGGGACAACGACGACAAAACCGACGACGACTACGACAACGAAACCGACGACGACCACAACCACAAAACCGGCGACAACAACCACCAAGCCGGCCACAACGACTACGACCGGCGGGGCTTGCGCGAAGTGTCATCCGAAGGTTAAGAGCCCTATGTCCGGAATGTCCTGTGAGACCTGCCACAGCGGCGGCGCGGCTCATATGAAAGCGCCGACGAAAGTTAAGGTAAAAGCTACTTTACAGGGGGCACAGACCTGCGCATCCTGTCACAAGGGCGCGAATAAAGGTAGATAGAAGTAATCAATAGCCTTACGAAGACCAGGGGGAAACTTTAGATGGTTTCTCCCTTTTTATTTTAAGAGACTGATTTTATGGGAAATTCTAAAGGAGGAGGTGATCTATATTGGGTTTTTTATCTCGGATTTCCCTGGCAGTGATCTTAGCCCTGTGTGTAGGAGGCGCGGCATGGGCTGATGCGTATCATCCCGACCCGCAGGAATTCAAAGTGGTATGCTACGGCACATATCTTACCGTTCCTTTCGACGATTTTGCCATCCTCACGGGGAACGGGGCCGGCGTTTTGCGGTTTTACAGCCCGTTTTTCCCCCGGCACTCGCGGGAGGTTTCGATCGTGAACCGTTTGTCGCCCGCTCAAGCATTCCAGGAAGAGCTGGTACGGCATTGGGCGGCCGAAGCCGAGGCTTTCATTCGGCGTGCCGGGATGCGGGCGGAACCAATGAACCGCTGGGGGGCGCCCGATTGGAAGGAGTTGCTGCCGGAAAACGGCGGTCCCAGGGTTGCGGTTAAGGATTTCAACTGCCGGGGCGCAGAAGGGGGTTACCGGTGGTGGAACGTGGAACTTGTCGATTTCAGAGCCGCGCCCCGGGGGGGATGGGACCTCCTGTCCAATCCGGTTTCCGGACGGGCTGCCTACACGCTCCGTATGTATTCCCCGGGTTATCACCTAATGGAAGAGTAAGGACGATCGGGTAAATCGACTTTTACGAAAGGATGTGTCGCCATTCCTTCTTTCGTTCCCGAGGTATTGATGGTTCAAAAAACAGCGCTTGAGTACCCGCTGGGCAGGGACCTGAAAGAACGGATCGAGAGCCGGGGCGTGCGAACGATTGTTTACGATAAAAGAATACCCGTATCCGGTGAGAAGTCGTTCAAGGAGAGTTATCACCGCGGTAAGAGGACGATGGTTCTTTCCGTTTGGAAGGAGCGTGGTTTTCGGACCTGCAGGCCGTCGGCCGACTACCAGCTGCCGCTGGTCTCGGGATGCCCGGGCTTGTGTGAGTACTGCTACTTGAACACGAACCTCGGGCGGAGGCCCTATGTAAAGATAAACGTGAATGTCGAGGAAATCCTACGCCGGGCCGGGGAGTACGTAAAAGAGCGCAGGCCGGGATCGACGGTGTTCGAAGGTGCCGCTACATCGGACCCCGTTGCGGTGGAAGGGTGGACGGGGTCGTTGCGCAGGGCGGTGGAATTCTTTGCGTCACTCGACGGCGCAGGGTTTCGCTTTGTCACAAAGTACACGGACGTTAAAGGGCTGACGGGACTCGCGCACGGCGGCAAAACGGAGATAAGGTTCAGCATCAATTGTGATACGGTACTAGCAAAGTATGAGAACGGTATACCGCGCCTGCTTCCAAGACTTAAGGCCGCCGGGGCGTGCGCCTGCGCCGGGTATCCGGTGGGTTTTCTTGTTGCGCCTATATTTTACTTTGAAGGTTGGCGCGGCGAGTACGAAAGGATGCTGCGGACGGCGGCGGAACAACTTGGGGATAAGCTTTCCACCTTCGAGCTCATTACCCACCGCTTTACTGCCAGGTCCAAGAGCATAATCCTTCAGGCGTATCCGGACACGCAGGTTCCCCTTGACGAAACGGAACGTGTTTTCAAGTTCGGACAGTTCGGTTACGGGAAATACGTTTACCCCCCGGAGCTATACGCTGAAATCAGGGAGTTTTTCTCAACCGCCATAGCTGATTTATTCCCACACGCCAGGATACTTTATTTTGTCTGACGGTACGGCTGTTGCGCGCTTGAGCGCATGCGGTTCGGGGACCTTTTTCGCTAAAAAGCAACGTACAGTCGGTACATCCCTTCTAAATAAGTAATTACCGTGGGAGGGGGCCGGCGGAAAAGGAAGAAGTCAATAGTTATAGCAAAAAATCGGCCGATTCCGCCTTTGCAGGGTTGTGACATATCCCGGGTGCGTGATACCATGAAACTGTTATCATAAGTCACAAATAAGTCTCGGGTGCTGTGTCCTAAAAGGAATATTTTTCAGAATATTGAACGTTGAACGTTAAACGGTCCTTAAAGGTCTATATATCTAAACTCAACCTTGAACCTTGAACGGACCCATGAGGCCTGCCGCTCAAGCTAACGCGCAAAAACGCAGAACGCAGAACGCACCCTATCGTATATACTTTTAAGGCAGGGGATAAGATTGCTGTTTACCACTCTGACGGTTGAAGAGGCGCGGAATAAGGTCAAGGAATGCATAAAACCGCTGCCCGTCGAACGGGTGACGCTCGGTGCAGCACCAGGCAGGGTGGTGGCGGAGAACATACACGCTTTAGAAGACGTTCCGGGTTTCGACCGGGCGACCATGGACGGGTTTGCTGTGCGGGCGGCGGACACCTTCGGGGCTTCGGAAGGGCTCCCCGCTTACCTGCACATAACGGGTGAGGTTCTGATGGGGCGTGCCCCGGAAGGGGCTGTAAACCCCGGCGAGGCCTGGCGGATTCCTACAGGAGGAATGATGCCGGAAGCGGCCGACGCTGTGGTAATGGTAGAGTACACCGAAGAGGCGGGTCCGGAAACGGTTGCGGTTTTGCGGCCGGTGGCGCCGGGGGACAACCTGGTGCGCCGGGGCGAGGACGCCCGGTCGGGCGAGAAATTGCTCCCGGCGGGAATGCGGTTGCGCCCGCAGGACATCGGCCTCCTTGCCGCCTGCGGCGTGAAAAGCGTGCCGGTACGGCGGCGGCCTGTGGTGGCGATAATAGGTACGGGCGACGAGGTTGTGGATGTGGAGGCCGAGCTCAGACCCGGTCAGGTGCGCGACGTCAACACGGTGACGCTTGCGGCGGCGGTGGAGGCTGCAGGGGGGCGCCCCGATGTGTACGGCGTGGTTCCGGACGAGCTGCCGGCGCTGCAGGACGCACTGCAGCGGGCGGTAACGGTAAGCGACATGGTCCTCCTGTCTGGAGGAAGTTCGGTGGGGACGCGCGATCTTACACTTTCAGCGATCTCTGCGCTGGCGGGGGCAAGAGTCTTGTTTCACGGCCTCGCCGTTCGCCCCGGCAAACCGACCGTCGGGGCGGCGGTTGACGGCAAGGCTGTTTTCGGCCTGCCGGGTCACCCGGTGTCGGCGCTCGTGGTTTTTGAGATTCTGGTGAGGCCCTTTATCGAACAGGAAGGATTCCGCAGGCTGCCTTTGAAAGCGGTCCTGAAGCGTTCCCTTCGTTCGGCGCCGGGACGCGAGGATTACGTCAGGGCGCGCTTGACTTTGGAAAACGACGGGTTGGCGGCCGAACCGATCCTCGGCAAGTCGGGCTTGATCGCCACGTTAAGCCGCGCCGACGCCCTGGTGCGCCTGCCGCTCGACGCCGAAGGAGCGCAGGCGGGTGAGATGGTGGATGTTTTCTTAATATAGTCACGAGTCACGAGTTTGAAGTTTTAAGAACATTGGACGCCGGACGTTTCACGTTGGACGTTGGACCTCGGAGAGTGTTGCAAAACAAATAAATTCGGTAGAAAAACCACCTGGCGGCTTTCGGCGGGTGTAAATAAGTAAGTGCCCCGGAGGCCGCGAAAAACAAGCATGGCGCGGAAGGCGAAGACATCCGGCGCGGAGCGTACATGGAGGTACGTGAGCACCGGATGGCAAGCCTGACAAAGCCAGGCGCCGTTTTGCAACGGCCTCCTCGGACGTTAGACGTCGGACCTTTACGACGGAGGTTAAAATTGAAGCGGGAAATATATCTTGAAGAAAGGCCGCTGGAAGAGGCGCAGTCAGGCTACCTGAATTTTTTGCGGGACCTGGGGGCGCTTGATTTCGGCCCGGCGGAGGAGATCCCGGTGAAGGAATCATGCGGGAGGGTCACGGCGGCGCCGGTATTTGCCGCTATCTCACACCCTCATTTTCACGCCGCGGCGATGGACGGTTTTGCGGTGAGCGCCCGGAAGACCTTCGGGGCCGCCGAGCAGAACCCCATGTTTTTGCAGGTGGGGGGGGAGGCGCTGCCCGTGGATACGGGTGACGTGCTTCCGGAGGGATGCGACGCCGTTATAATGATCGAAGATACGCACGAAGTGAAACCCGGTCTCATAGAAATCACGGCGGCGGTTTTTCCCTATCAGAACGTCCGGGTCATGGGGGAGGACGTGGTGGCCACCGAGATGCTCCTGCCCGCAAACCACCTTATCCGCCCGGTCGACGTGGGGGCGATGCTGGCCGGGGGCGCGGGTACGGTGGCGGTTCACCCGCAGCCACGGGTGGCCGTCATTCCCACCGGTACCGAAGTGGTGGAGCCCGGGACCTTGCTCAAGCCGGGAGATATCGTGGAGTTTAATTCGGCAATGCTGGGGGAGATGGTGCGCGAGTGGGGCGGCATTCCGGTGCGCTACGGAATTGTGCCGGATGACTTTGCGGCGTTGAAGGAAGCCGTGACCCGGGCGGCGGCTGAATGCGACGTAGTTGTTTTGAACGCTGGTGCTTCGGCCGGCAGGGAGGACTTTTCGGCTTCCGTAGTCCGGGAGTTGGGGAGTCTATACGCTCACGGCGTGGCCATTAAACCGGGAAAACCGGTGGTGCTGGGGGCGGTAGGGAAGAAGCCTTACCTGGGGATTCCGGGTTATCCCGTTTCCGCGGTGTTGAACGCGGAGCTTTTCGCCAGGCCGGTGATCATGACCAAACAGGGGCGCGTTCCTCCGGAGCGGGAGAAGATAAAGGCCGTGCTTTCGCGCCGGGTCGTGTCGCCCGCCGGGGTTGAAGAGTTCGTCAGGGTAAAACTCGGCAGGATCGGCTCTGCTGTTGTTGCCACGCCCCTCGGCCGCGGCGCCGGGCGCCTGCTCACGCTTGTACGCGCCGACGGCATCCTTAGGGTGCCGCGCTTTTCTGAGGGTTTTGACGCCGGGAGCGAACAAATAATAGAGCTTTTAAGGAACCGGCAGGAGATTTTGGACACGGTGGTGGTTATCGGCAGTCACGATCTTGCCCTCGACATCATCGCCAACTTCCTTCGTTTGAAATATCCCGAGGCTTCGCTTTCTTCCGCGCACGTCGGCAGTTTGGGCGGGCTGCTCGCCTTAAGACGCGGAGAGGCCCACGTTGCCGGAACACACCTGCTTGACGAGACGACCGGGGATTATAATATTTCGTATGTTCAACGGTATTTGGAGGGCGTTCCTGTGGCACTGGTCAACCTTTCGTACCGGGAGCAGGGTTTTATCGTCGTTCCCGGGAACCCGAAGGGGGTGCGGGACTTCGCGGACCTGGCCAGGGAAGACGTGCGGTTTGTCAACCGGCAGCGTGGAGCCGGCACCCGGGTGCTGCTGGACTTCAACCTCCAGCGTTTGGGAATAGATGTGCGGCGGGTTGCGGGGTACGCCCGTGAGGAGTACACCCACCTGGCCGTGGCGGCGGCGGTTGCGGGCGGCACCGCGGATACAGGGCTGGGGATTAGGGCGGCCGCGGTGGCGCTGGGTCTCGATTTTATTCCCGTGGCCGAAGAGCGGTACGACCTGTGCATCCTGCGAGAGTACTGGGAGGGCAAGGTCGGAGAGAGGCTGCGGTCGGTTCTGGCCGACCCGGAGTTTCAAGCGACAGTGCTTGCCCGCGGGGGATACGACTTGCGTGACTGCGGGAAGGTTCTTTACACTCAGGGGTAGGATAAAAGTTGCGAGTTGTGAGTTGTAAGTCACGAGCCGCGAAAATAAATCCTATGTCCGGAGAGAGTAAAATGCAGTCTGAGTTGCGTGTACGGTTTAATAGCGCGGTGTTAGGCGCAGAACGCAGAACGCAGAACGCAGCCAAAGGTCCATCTTTTGGAGCTTGCACGTTGGACGTAATATGGGGGGGGTAAAAAAATGGAGTTGACCCATATCGACGCCGAAGGGAAGGCGCGGATGGTCGAGGTCGCCGAAAAACCGGAAACTTTGCGGGAAGCGGTCGCGCAAGGCGCCTTGCGTGTGAAACCCGAAACGCTCCGTCTGATCTCCGCCGGGGAACTTCCCAAGGGAGACGTCCTGGCCGTTGCGCGGATTGCCGGGATCATGGCGGCCAAGGAAACGCCGCGTCTCATCCCGCTCTGTCATCCGGTCAGGGTCAGCGGGGTGGAAATAGACTTTATTTTAAATGAGGAAAAAAGCCGGGTGGAAATAAAGGCCCGGGTAAAAGCCGTGGACAGGACAGGGGTGGAGATGGAAGCCATGACGGCGGTGGCGGGTTCCGCGCTCGCCCTCTATGATATGGTGAAAGCGGTGGAAAGGGAAGCTTCAATAGAGGAGATCTGCCTGGTCTACAAGAGCGGCGGCAAAAGCGGCGTTTTTGAGAGGTAAGAAGGCAAGTCCCGAGTCGCGGGTAATAAGAAAAGGATGAAGGATGAAGGCGGAAGGATGAAGGCGGAAGGATGAAGGAAAGAAAGTCCTCAGTCCTTAGTCCTCAGTCCTCAGTCCGGACTACTGACTACTAACCTTGAACGTAGAACGTAGAACGTAGAACGTAGAACGTAGAACGGACCCCCAGAGTCTATTCAGCTTGAGCCTGACTTTGAACTTTCAAACCGGAGGTGTATTTATGTACCGGGTGGCGGTGGTTACCGTCAGTGACAAGGGCGCGCGGGGTGAGCGTGAGGACACAAGCGGGCAAATGATCAAGGATATGCTGGCGGCCGAAGGACTGAAGGTGGAAGAGACCCGCACCGTCAGCGACGATCCCGGGGAAATAACAAACGCCTTGCTGGAATTGACTAAAGCGGGGATGGAACTGATCCTGACCACGGGCGGAACCGGGCTTGGTCCCCGGGACAACACCCCCGAGGCTACCCTGGCGGTAATCGAGCGGGAGGTGCCCGGGCTGGCGGAGGCGATGCGGCTTGAAACCCGCAAATTTTCGGCGCGCGCAATCCTTAGCCGCGCTGTGGCCGGCGTCAGGGGCAAAACCCTCATTGTTAACCTTCCCGGCAGCCAGAGGGGCGTGCGGGAATGCCTTCCGGTAATTTTACCGGTTTTGGGACACGGCCTGGCAATCCTGACCGGCCGGGCCGGCGAATGTGGAAAACCATGAGGAACCTTAAAGGAGAAAAGAATCAAACGTGTGGCCCATTTTATTTCATATAGGCGGTTACCCGATCCACAGTTACGGCGTTATGCTCGCCGTCGCCGTCCTGGTCGGTCTGACGGTGATGGAACGCGAGGCGGCGAGACGGGGACTTGACACCGATCATATCTTTAATCTTGCGCTTATCCTGGTGGTCGGCGGGGTTATCAGCAGCCGTCTGGCATATGTAATGATCGAGTGGCCCAGCTACGCTTCAGACCCCTTGTCCATACTTAAGGTCTGGGACGGCGGGCTTTCGTATTACGGCGCGCTGATCGCCGAACTTCCGGTTGTGATATTATACAGCCGCTTGAAGGGCATGCGATTCGGGGAGGTGGCCGACATCGTCGCCCTCGGTCTGGCGGTGGGTTATCCCTTCGCCCGCATCGGGTGCTTTCTCAACGGTTGCTGTTACGGTATACCCACCAGTGTGCCCTGGGCGATGGTTTTTACTGCTGACGAGGTTCCCAGACACCCTACGCAACTTTATTCCATGTTTATCGGGGCGCTTATCTTTTTGGCGCTCTGGCTCATGCGCGGGCGGAAGCGTTTTCCCGGCCAACTGGCCTTGCTTTATCTGACGCTTTACGGGGTTTACCGGTTCGGGATCGATTTTGTGCGCGTCTCACCGCCGGCAGGCGCCTACCTGACCCTGGGCCAGGCGGTAAGCCTCTTGGTGGCGGGCAGCGCCTTGATCATTTTGCTGGTCAGGTTATGGAACCTGCGGGACCGCTCCTGAGAGCCGGAACCTAACCCTCAGATATTTTACATTAAATAAGGAGTAGTGAATGCCTGTTTTACCCGCATCGGCGCGAAGGGATAAAAATCAAACGCTGAGAATACCTTGCCTCATACTTCCTAACGTAGAACGTAGAACGGACCCCGAAGTTGTGACCCAACGAGTCATTAACGCAGAACGATTTTCAGGAGTGATTTGAATGATCAGACTGCGCGGGCACCACCTGGTTTGCCTGCACTTTTTCCGCGGCGAGGGGTACAATCGTGAGTTCATCGATAACCTGGAAGAAGTGCTCGGTAAAGCCGAAAAAGGCGACACGATAGAAGTGATAGAAGGCGCGGATGATGTCTGCCGCGCGTGCTCCGAACTAAAGGACGGACAATGCGCCCACACGCCGGACGCGGACGCGAACATCAGGCAGCTTGACGCAAAGGCGACCGTCCACCTCGGCGTATCACCGGGGAACACGGTGCTCTGGCAGGACATGAAGGCCCGTGTCGCCGCAACTCCGAAAGAGTGGTTTGTACCCTTCTGCGACGGCTGCGAGT
>JBFMBL010000035.1:0-2879 GCA_040755195.1 Bacillota bacterium | reverse complement strand
CTTGACGCAAAGGCGACCGTCCACCTCGGCGTATCACCGGGGAACACGGTGCTCTGGCAGGACATGAAGGCCCGTGTCGCCGCAACTCCGAAAGAGTGGTTTGTACCCTTCTGCGACGGCTGCGAGTGGGAAAAGACCTGCGTTGAGAGGAAGAAAAACCTCGGGGTGTTGTAACGTATTCAATCAGATCGGTGACTCGTTCCATATTGCGGCAGTATATCAGTTGCAAATCGATCTCTACCAAATTGGACAGCGCCAATCACCTTCCAATTGCTGTTAATCTGATTATATATTTTCGCAAGGTGGCAGGCAAGTAATAAAAGGATGCTTCCTACAACACCATCTTCGGTTCTTCCGCCAGGATATAGACGTGTTCGTGTTCCTGGATCAGCGCCGCTATGGCGTCGAAGAAATGGATTATGTAAGACGCGCTTGCGGCGAGGCCCTTAACGAAGCTTGCCAGGAACGTATCTTCGATGTCCGTATCGATTATCAGACTCAGGGCGCCGTCGTCGCCCGGTGTCGGTGCGCCCTGATAGGGCTGGTAGAACGCCGACAGCCACTGATGGGTTTCCCGGAAGGATTTCCCCGCGGTTGCTTCGCCCCGGCTGGTTATCCAGGCGTCCACGACGCAGACCAGATCATTGGTGCTTGTTCTCGAAAGTTTTCCGATGATATCGTCCTGTCTTTCCCGTTGACCTTCATAGTAGCGGAGGAGTTCCTGATACAGATAAAACATGGAGCCCGTCGCTTCCATCTGCGACTTTGCCGCCAGGGCTGCGCAGATGGGATTGCCGGAATTGAGCACGGTGAAGAACCCCCAGAGGAGGTGTGTCGATCTGATTAACAGCAGGGAGGCGGCAAAACCTATACGGTAGGCTAACGGCTGCTGCGAATCGGGCCTGCACTCCAGATCGATGACTCTGCTTACGCGCTCCACGTGGTTTTCGTAACCTGCCCGGACGTTTTCCAGCAGTTCGTGCGATTGCGGGTACTCGTCCCACTCCCAGGATAACACTGTATTATCACCCCAGAAATCAAAATAGGCTTTCTTTTAAAGTTTTGCAGCAGCCTCCTATAAAGCGTATTCGTCACATTCCTACAAAAACATTAGAACGGTTTGAAATAATTACTTCGGCGCGATGGTGCCCGGCGGAAACTTTTAAGTGGTTAAATGGCGCCGTTAGGAGGAGGATTTTGCTCCTTGAGGTGGAATTTGTTGCTGTCGGGTTGTTTATCGGTTAGTTTTTAACCGTAGGTTATTTGGAGCGGGGGTGGCCCATAAGTGAGGGAAAGGGTCAACATCGATACCGATATTCTGATCATCGGCGGCGGGACCGCCGGCTGCCTGGCGGCATGGGAGGCGCGGCAGGTGGGCGGTCCGGATCTCAGGATCACCATACTGGAGCGGGCGAACATCCGGCACAGCGGCTCTTTGGCGGCGGGGCAGAACGCGTTGAACGCCTATATCAACCAGGGCACGCCGGAAGACTGGGTGGCTTACGTCCGCTACGACCTCTGCGGCGCGCCGGTGCGGGAGGATATCCTGCTGAGCGTCGGGCGTGAGTTGAACGAGACGGTGGCCCTTATAGAAAAGGAAGGTCTGCCGATCAAAAAGGACGTGGACGGGCGTTACCTGGCGCGCGGGAAGTGGAACATCGAGGTCAACGGGCGGTTTCTGAAGCCGATAACCGCCAAGATGGCCGAGAAGGCCGGCGCCCGGATCATCAACTGGGTCTACGTGACGGAACTGTTGAAAAAGGACGGCCGTTGCGCCGGCGCCGTGGGTTTCGGCAGCCGCGACGGCCGGTTTTACGTGGTACGGGCCAAGGCGGTGCTGATGGCCACCGGCGGCGCGGCGGGCATCTGGCGGCCGCGCTGCAGCGGCGACGCCCACCACCGCATCTGGTCGGTGCCTTTTAACACCGGCGCGGGGTACGCGATGATGAAGCGGGCCGGTGCCGAGATGACCGGCTTCGATACACGGATGATACCGGTAAGGGTCAAGGACACTTACGCCCCCGGCGGGACCATGGCCATAGGCGCCAACGCGCCGATGGTCAACGCCCTGGGAGAGGTTTTCATGCTGGAGAAAGAGGAGTACGTCCGGATGGGCGGGCACACCGCGCCGACGCCGGTCCGGGTCTGGGCGTGCTACCGGGAGATCGCCGCGGGGCGGGGGCCCATATTCATGGACACCACCAAGGGCGACCCGGAAAAGGTGGCGGGACTGCGGGAGCAGTACCTCGACATGTCGCCGACGACGGTCCTGTACTGGGGGGCGCACGACATCGACCCGGCCAAGGACCCGGTGGAGATCGAGGGGGACTCGCCCTTCCTCGTGGGAGCGCACGCGGCCTGCTGCGGCGCCTGGAGTATCGGCACCACCAGGATGACTACTATTCCCGGTCTTTTCGCCAGCGGTGAGGCCCTGGGGCAGGCGCCCTCACGGTTTATTTCCGGATCCTGGACCTGCGGGCGCATCGCCGGCAGGAACATGGTCCGGTGGGTTGAAGAAACCGGCAACGGGCTGGCTGAGATAGACGCCAAGGAAATCGACCGGCTCGAGGAGGCGGCTTTCGCGCCGCTCGTGCGCTGGGGCAAGCAGGAGTTTTACACCAACGGTAAGCCGGTGATGGGCGTCCTCCCGAAGGACATGGAAGAGCACATGCAGAACGTGATGGAGGATTACTGCGGCGGTCGGGTAAGACACTTTTCCGTGAGCGAGCCCTACCTCGACATCGCCCGGAAGCGGATCAACCGGCTCCGGCGCGACCAGTTGCGGTATTTGGTTGCACGCGACCTCTATGAACTGCAGCAGGCCTGGGACGTCATCGACCGGCTTGACTGCTGCCAGTTGGCGATCGAGCATATAAGCT
>JBFMBL010000034.1:0-28275 GCA_040755195.1 Bacillota bacterium | reverse complement strand
AGTTCTACTTCCGGACGACGGACGTGACCGGCGTGTCGAAGCTGCCGGACGGAGTGGAGATGGTGATGCCCGGCGACAACATCAAGATCGACATCGATCTGATCACCCCGATTGCGATTGAGGAGGGGCTCCGGTTTGCTATTCGTGAAGGCGGCCGGACGGTCGGCGCCGGCGTGGTCACCGGGGTAAGGGAGTAGCACAGAAGGCGGAAGATAGAAAATTGCAAGACTCTCTTAGGAGGATTTAAAAAATAATGGCTCGGCAAAAAATACGAATCAGGCTTAAGGCATTTGACCATTATATGTTGGATCAGTCGGCCCAGAAAATCGTAGACACCGCAAAGCGTACGGGCGCCCTCGTGGCCGGACCTATACCCTTGCCGACGGAGCAGAATATATATACCATTCTGCGGTCTCCACACAAGGATAAGGATTCACGGGAGCAGTTTGAGATCAGGACGCATAAAAGACTGATCGACATACTCGAGCCTACACCAAAGACGGTTGACGCTTTGATGCGCCTGGATCTGCCGGCAGGAGTAGATATCGAGATCAAGCTGTAATACGGAGGTGCCTAAAACATGGAAGCAATCATCGGGAAAAAGTTGGGGATGACACAGTATTATAACCCGGCTGGAGAAGCGGTTCCGGTGACGGTTATAGAAGCCGGGCCCTGTGTTGTCGTCCAGACGAAGATAAAGGGAAGGGACGGCTATGATGCCGTTCAGGTAGGGTTTGGCGCAAAACCCGAGCGTCTGACGAACAAACCCTTGAAGGGCCATTTTGAGCGTGCTGGGGTAAAGCCGCTTCAGTACCTGCGCGAATTCCGTGTTTCGGATGGTGCAAAGTATTCTCCAGGGCAAGAGATTAAAGTAAACGTCTTTAATGCGGGCGAAAAGGTAGACGTTGCAGGTGTCACGAAGGGGCACGGCTTTACCGGGGGAATAAAAAGGCACGGTTTTCACCGCGGCCCGATGGGGCATGGGTCCAAGTACCACCGTCGCCCCGGTTCTCTTGCGGCGAAGGGACCGGCCCGGGTGTTTAAAGGGAGACGGCTGCCCGGTCACTACGGAAACGAGCGGGTAACCACTCAGAACCTGGAAGTGGTTAAGGTCGATCCGGAACGCAACCTGCTGATGATTAAGGGCTCCGTTCCAGGTCCCAGCGGGAGCTTCTTGGTAATAAAAAAGGCGGTTAAGGCAAAGAAAACGATGTAGAGTTTTTGATTCGGAACGGAACGTGTTTGCTTTAACCAGTTCCGTTAGTGATACGCAGGATACATAACCGATTGCTTCTCGAAATAGAGGGTTCCTAAAGCGGAATCCGGGCAGGAAGCCGGGAAGGGTATTGCTGCGGTCTGGAGGAGGAGATGGACTTGCCCAAAATAAGCGTGTATAATTCCGCAGGCGACCAGGTAGGAGAGGTTGATCTGAGGGAAGACATCTTTGGTGTAGAAGTAAAACCGTCTGTATTGCATGACGTAATAGTGATGCAAAACGCAAACAGGCGGCGGGGCACACATGACACAAAAACCCGTTCCCAGGTAGCCGGCGGGGGGCGCAAGCCCTGGCGCCAAAAGGGCACAGGTCGTGCCCGTCACGGAACCATACGCTCTCCTATCTGGAAAGGCGGGGGTATTGTATTCGGGCCTCACCCGCGGGATTACGGATATGCCGTGCCGAAGAAGGCGCGGCGCCTTGCGATCAAATCTGCGCTGGCAGACAAAGTGCGGAATGGGGACCTGGTTGTGCTTGAGGATTTAGAGCTGCCGGAGGCCAAGACGAAGGAGGCGCTGCGCGTATTGTCACGGTTCAGCGCTGAAAGCGGTGCCCTTGTGGTTACAGCGGAAACAGATCCGAAAGTGAAGGCCGCCGTATCCAACATTAAAGGCGTCAAGTTCCTGCCGGTCGAAAGTTTAAACACTTATGACCTCCTGCGTTACCCGAAACTATTGATAACAAAAGCTGCACTGACCCGGGTGGAGGAGGTATTACAGTGAAAGACTTGCATGATATACTGAGGCGTCCTGTGGTTACGGAGAAGAGCATGTCGCTTCTGGCCGAGAATAAGTACACGTTCATCGTCGACCCGAAAGCAACCAAAACCGACATTAAAAAAGCGGTAGAAATCCTTTTCAAGGTGAAGGTCACGGAAGTGAACACGATGCGGGTTAAGGGTAAGGTGAAACGGGTGAGGCGTGTGCCGGGAAGGACCCCTGAAGTCAAAAAGGCGATTGTTACTTTGCGGCCGGAAGATAAGATCGAAATCTTTGAAGGATTGTAGAGACTTAATGGAGTTTTTGCAGCGGTCTCTTAGGAGGATTGCGGAAAGGAGGTCACCAAGTTGCCGGTAAAAACATACAAGCCAACGTCGCCGGGAAGACGGTTTGTCACAGGAGCAACATTCAGCGAGGTTACATCCACCGAACCGGAACGGTCATTGTTAAAGCCGTTGAAGAAAAGAGGCGGCCGCAACAATCAGGGGCGAGTCACGGTAAGGCACCGTGGCGGCGGGCACAAGCGTTTTATTCGTGAGATAGATTTCAAACGTACCAAAGACGGTGTACCTGCGAAGGTAGCGACTATAGAATACGACCCCAATCGTTCGGCGCGTATCGCTCTTTTGCATTACCGGGATGGGGAGAAAAGGTATATTATCGCGCCGGCGGGATTAAAGGTCGGACAGACAGTGGTTTCCGGGCCCGCTGCGGACATCAAGGTAGGGAACGCCCTGCCGCTGAAGAACATCCCGGTGGGAACCGTGATTCATAACCTTGAGCTTAATCCCGGGGAAGGGGCGAAGTTGGTGCGCTCCGCGGGTGCATCGGCCCAGCTCATGGCTAAAGAAGGAGATTATGCTCATATAAGGATGCCTTCCGGGGAGGTCCGGTTGATTCACATCAATTGCCGGGCCACTGTAGGTCAGGTTGGGAACGAGGAGCACGAAAACATTACGATTGGTAAAGCCGGTCGTGCGCGTTGGAAGGGCGTAAAACCCACCGTCCGGGGTGTGGTTATGAATCCTGTTGATCACCCGCACGGTGGCGGAGAGGGTAAGTCGCCCATCGGGCGCAACCCGGTAACGCCTTGGGGTAAACCGGCGTTGGGTGCTCGCACCCGGAAGCCGAAACATAGCGACCGGCTGATCCTTAAACGGCGTACGAAGTAGGAGGGTGGTGAGCCAGTGGGACGTTCGCTGAAGAAAGGGCCGTATTGTGAGGCCAAACTCTTAAAAAAGATCGAGACGATGAATACCCGTGGGGAAAAACGGGTGATAAAGACCTGGTCAAGGCGCTCCACCATCTTTCCCGAGATGATCGGGCATACGATCGCAGTTCACGACGGGCGAAAGCATGTTCCGGTTTACATTACTGAGGAGATGGTTGGGCACAAGCTCGGCGAGTTTGCGCCGACCCGGACCTTCAGGGGCCACGGAGCGCACACGGAACGCTCCACGGCGCTTAAATAGTAATTGGGAAGTGAGAAGTGCGAGGTTGGAAGTGGGGTTCTCGAAGGAATTTAGCTCCGTCAAATTCCAACGAATGTCTCACCTCTAACATCTCACCTCGCACCTCTCAAGCAGGAGGGGTTTTATATGGTTGAGGCAGCAACAAAACAGGCCAAGGCGACGGCAAAATACATTCGCCTGGCACCGCGAAAAGCCCGTCAGGTGGTCGATCTCATTCGCGGCAAGGATATCGACGAAGCATTAGGCATCCTTCGCTTCCTACCGCAAAAGGCGGCGAAGATAGTGGAAAAGGTAGTGCGTTCGGCGGTGGCGAACGCAGAACATAATTATAACCTGGTAGCGGATGAGCTCATCGTTCTGAAAGCTTATGTAGACCAGGGTCCTACCCTTAAACGCTATCAACCGCGGGCTTACGGACGGGCGAATATCATGCACCGGCGCATGAGCCATGTCACCGTAGTGGTTGGTGAAAGAAAGGAGGGATAAGGTGGGGCAAAAGGTAGATCCCCGGGTATTACGGCTCGGCATTAACCGTGACTGGAACGCAAGGTGGTTTGCAAACAAGAAACAGTTTTCCGGTTTACTTCTGGAAGACGTAAAAATCCGGAAGTTTGTTAAAAAGAAGCTTCATCAGGCAGGTGTTTCCACCGTACATATTGAACGGACGGCAAACCGGATCAAAGTCACCATCCATACCGCGAAGCCCGGCATCGTAATCGGGCGCGGTGGAACCGAGGTTGAAATTCTCCGGAAAGAACTGGAGCGGCAGACGGGAAAGCAGATAAACATCAACATCGTTGAGATAAAAGTTCCTGAACTGGACGCGCAGCTGGTAGCGGAGAACATTGCTTTCCAGCTGGAACGTCGGGTGGCTTTCCGCCGGGCGATGAAACAGGTGGTCCAGCGGGCGATGCGTATGGGAGCAAAAGGCATCAAGGTGGCGGTAAGCGGCCGCCTGGCCGGCGCGGAAATCGCTCGAACCGAATGGAACAGCGAAGGCAAGGTTCCACTTCATACCCTGCGGGCGGATATTGATTACGGCTTTGCCGAGGCAAATACCACTTACGGCAAAATCGGGGTCAAGGCCTGGATTTATAAGGGCGAGATCCTGCCGGAGCGCGCGTCAGGTTCGAGGAGGTAGAAAAAGATGTTGCAACCCAAAAGGGTGAAGTATAGAAAGCAGCACCGGGGCCGGATGACCGGCAAGGTTAAGGGCGGAAATGAGCTTAATTTTGGCGAATACGGGCTTGAAGCCCTGGAACCTGCCTGGATTACAGCGCGACAGATAGAAGCGGCCCGGGTAGCGATGACCCGCCATGTCCGGCGCGGTGGACAGGTTTGGATCAGGATATTTCCCGACAAACCGGTTACGGCGAAACCGGCGGAAACCAGGATGGGTAGCGGTAAGGGTTCCCCGGAGTATTGGGTGGCGGTGGTTAAACCGGGAAGAATTCTCTTTGAGATAGGTGGGATTCCTGAAGAACTGGCCCGTGAAGCGATGCGCTTGGCGGCGCACAAGCTGCCCATGAAAACCAAGTTCGTAAAGCGTGAGGGAGCTGGTGAGGCCAATGAAGGTTAATGAGATAAGGGATATGACCGACGAGGAGTTGGTTCGAAAAATCTCTGATTCAAAGGACGAGTTGTTCAGGTTGCGCTTCCAACTGGCAACGGGCCAACTCGATAACATGATGAAGATTAAGGAAGTAAGGCGCCGGATAGCACGGCTAAAGACCATCCTTCGCGAGAGGGAGATTGGGCTCGAAAGAGCGCTGAAGACGAACTGAGGAGTTCTCTTGGTTGCCGGGAAGAAACATATCTAAGGTTGTATGCAGCTACAGGGGCCGGACACCGGCGGCCGATTTTAAGGAGGTAATCAGATGGAGCGCGGGCTGCGCAAGGTGCGTATAGGACGCGTTGTTAGCGATAAGATGGATAAAACGGTCGTTGTAGCCGTAGAAAATTTGGTTCGTCATTCCTTGTACCAGAAAACCATCCGCCGGACAAAGAAGGTTAAGGCACATGACGCAGAAAACGCCTGCCATATCGGCGACAAGGTTAAAATCATGGAAACCCGGCCGCTTTCGAAGCAAAAACGCTGGCGGGTAGTGGAGATCATCGAACGCAGCAAGCGTTTCGACGACTTTTCGACCCCTAAGGAAGGGCTTAAGTGATTCCTTGCATCTGTCGTTAGACTGAGCAAGCGGAGCGCGCTTAGGATAAAAAAGCAAAGTGCGACGTAGCTGACAATACACGCGAAATTTGCAGCGGGTTTTCCAAGGGGGGATTAAAAGGTGATCCAGGTTCAAACAGTGCTTAAGGTGGCAGATAACACCGGCGCTAAAAAGATGATGTGCATCCGCATTTTAGGGAGTCCGTTCAGGCGTTATGCAGGTATCGGGGATGTTATCGTCGGTGCGGTTAAAGAAGCATCACCGGGAGGCGTCGTTAAAAAGGGCGACGTGGTGAAAGCGGTTGTGGTTCGGACAAGGAAAGAGATGCGGCGGCCGGACGGATCCTACATCAAATTTGACGAGAATGCCGCGGTCATAATTAAGGATGACAAAAGTCCACGCGGAACCCGGATCTTCGGGCCTGTAGCCCGGGAGTTGCGCGAGCGTGACTTCATGAAGATAATCTCGCTTGCCCCAGAGGTATTGTAGGGTTGCGTGATTTCGGAGGTTTTGAATTATGCCAAAGGTTAATGTAAGAAAGGGCGATAATGTTCTGGTTATCAGAGGCAAGGATGCCGGCAAGAAAGGCAAGGTTCTGACCGTCTTCCCTGATACTTACAGGGTGATCGTGGAAAAGGTGAATGTCGTAAAGCGTCATTCACGTCCTACACGGCAACTGCCTCAAGGCGGAATCATTGAAAAAGAAGCCCCGATTCATTCTTCAAATGTGATGCTTTTGTGCGGTAAGTGCCATAAACCCACCAGGGTTGGGCGGCGTCTTTTGGACGACGGCACCAAGGTAAGATATTGCAGGAAATGCGGCGAGGTGCTCGGTTAAAGGGCGGGTTTCGCGGTGAAAAAGAATTATAACTTGAAGCGTCGTGATTCTAAAGAGACGCATCATCGGAAATATGTTGCCATTGCCGCGCGTACCGCGGGCGCAGGCAGAAAGGAGGCCAGTGGGTGTCGCGCTTGAAGGAAAAGTATCAAAAGGAAGTTATGCCGGCGATGATGGAGAAGTTCGGGTACGAGAACGTGATGGAAGTTCCCAAGCTCGAGAAGGTGACCGTAAATGTAGGTCTGGGAGAGGCTATTCAGAACCCGAAAGCCACTGATGCCGCAGTTGCGGACTTGAAGGCCATTACCGGGCAAAAACCGGTCGTGACCAGGGCAAAAAAATCCATCGCGGCTTTTAAGCTCAGGGCCGGCATGCAGATAGGCGCCAAGGTTACTTTAAGGGGCCAGCGGATGTATGAATTTGTGGATAAACTCGTTAACATCGTCTTGCCACGCGTACGTGACTTCCGCGGTGTCTCGCCGAAGTCCTTCGACGGGCGGGGGAATTACACCCTCGGGATGAAGGAACAGATCATATTCCCGGAAATCGATTACGATAAAGTAGATAGGGCACGGGGAATGAACATAACTTTCGTTACAACCGCGAAGAACGACGAAGAGGCAAGAGAATTGCTAAGACTGATGGGGATGCCCTTCAGGGCTTCGTAATGACAGTTTTCAACGAGTCCGACGTCCGACATCCGACGTCCGACTTCCGAAATAGGAGGTATAGAATGGCTAAGAAGTCGCTCGTTATTAGAGCCCAACGGTCGCCGAAGTTCGAAGTCCGGGGCTACAACCGGTGCAAACTATGCGGGCGTCCGCGGGCTTACATGAGAAAATTTGGGATTTGCCGGCTTTGTTTCAGGCAGCTTTGCTATAGGGGCGAAATTCCGGGCATCCGCAAGGCAAGTTGGTAAGGAAGGAGGTGCGTGCCCGTGGTCATGACCGATCCTATTGCAGATTTTCTAACGCGTATCAGAAATGCAAATATGATTTACCACAGCACGGTTGAAATCCCGGCCTCAAAGGTAAAAGCCGCCATGGCGGGAATCCTTAAAGAAGAAGGATTTATTAAAGATTACGAGATTGTTGAGGACGGGAAACAGGGGATTATCAGGATATATTTGAAGTACGGCTCCAACCGGGAGCGAATAATCAGCGGCCTCAAGCGGATCTCCAAACCCGGCTTGCGGGTCTACGCACGCAACGACCAGGTTCCGCGGGTCCTCGGCGGTCTTGGTTTGGCAATATTGTCTACTTCAAGAGGAATAATGACCGACAAGCAGGCACGTAAACTCAGGCTTGGCGGTGAAGTTATCTGCTACGTCTGGTAGCGGGGAGGTAGCTTATGTCGCGAATCGGTAAAAAACCTGTTCCCGTTCCGGCGGGAGTAGAAGTAACTATTGACGGGAATAAAGTTGTTGTGAAGGGTCCCCTGGGTGTTCTTGAGCGGGAGTTTCCGTCCGGCATGACCATCGAAAAACAGAACGGCGAACTGGTAGTGACCAGGCCTTCGGACGCTCCGCGGGAAAAAGCCTTACACGGGCTCAGCCGTACGCTTTTGAACAATATGGTCGTGGGTGTAACCAGCGGTTTCACAAAGTCCCTGGAGATTGTGGGTGTCGGTTACCGCGCGGCGAAACAGGGACGTAAGCTTATGCTTACGATCGGCTATTCCCATCCGGTAGAGGTGGAGCCGCCGCCCGGGTTGGAAATTGAGGTGCCTGCGGTGACCAAAATCATCGTCAAGGGCACGGACAAGGAAAAAGTAGGACAGCTTGCGGCCTTCATTAGAAGTGTTAGAGAACCGGAGCCGTACAAAGGCAAAGGTATACGATATGAAGGCGAAAGCATCCGCCGTAAAGCAGGTAAGGCTGGCGGCAAGGCGAAGAAGTAGCTTTGGGAGGGAACAAGGCTTGCTGAAAAAGGTTGACCGTAAGAAACTTCGTGAGCGGCGGAGGCTGCGTGTACGCAACAAGGTACATGGTACAAACGAGCGACCGCGGCTTAATGTATTCCGCAGTTCGAATCATATATACGCACAGGTTGTTGACGATGACCGGGGGGTTACCCTGGCTGCAGCGTCAACTCTTTCACCCGAACTTAAGGGTAAGGTTGTCGGCGGCAACATTGAAGGGGCGGTAGCCGTTGGGACGCTTATTGCCGAAAAGGCAAAGGCCAAAGGGATAACCAAGGTTGTATTCGACCGTGCCGGGCAGATTTACCACGGACGTATTAAGGCTCTTGCCGAAGCTGCACGGACGGGTGGACTGGAATTTTAAGCAAGGAGGGAAAGGGTGTTGGAGCGAATTGACTCCTCCAAGCTGGAACTTACCGAAAAAGTCGTTTCCATCAGACGTTGCGCGAAGGTGGTAAAAGGCGGCCGGCGGTTTAGCTTCTCGGTTCTGGTAGTTGTTGGGGACGGCCAGAGTCACGTAGGCGCAGGGCTTGGTAAGGCCAGTGAGGTACCGGAAGCCATTAGAAAGGGAATTGAAGATGCCAAGAAAAACCTGGTGAAGGTTCCCATGATCGGAACCACCATTCCATGCGAAGCGGTGGGGCACTTCGGCGCAGGCAAGGTGCTGTTGAAGCCTGCGGCACCCGGGACGGGTATTATTGCCGGCGGTGCGGTCCGGGCTATTCTTGAGTTGGCCGGGGTAAAGGACATTTTAACGAAGTCCCTGGGTTCGAACAATCCGCACAACATGACGCGCGCGACATTTGACGCGTTGGTGAATCTTAAGAGCCCGGAGGAAGTGGCACACCTTCGCGGAACGGCCGTCAAAGATTATGCGGTCGGGAGGGAAGTCTGATGGCGCAGATCAAGATCACCCTTGTGCGGAGTGTTGCCGGCGCCAACCAAAAACAACGGGCGACGGTTGAGGCCCTGGGGCTCCGGCGGTTGAACCAGATGGTTGTTAAAGAGGACAACGCGGTGATAAAGGGCATGCTGGCGAAGGTTTTGCATCTGGTAAGGGTGGAAGAGGGTTAAAAGGAGAGTGGGTTGACGAATGCGACTTTCGGAGTTGAAGCCGGCCCGCGGCGCACGCCGTAAGGCTGTAAGAAAAGGGCAGGGCATAGGTTCGGGCCTTGGCAAGACCGCCGGCAAGGGGCATAAAGGGCAGAAGTCTCGTTCCGGGGGTGGAGTACGTCCCGGTTTTGAGGGTGGTCAGATGCCCCTGGCGCGCCGGTTGCCGAAAAGGGGATTTACAAATATTTTTAAAAAGGAATACATTGAGGTCAACGTAGGAAGACTCAATCAGTTCGAGGACGGTACGGTGGTAACGCCCGCGGTTTTACGGGAAGCCGGGATAGTGAGCAAAACCGACGCTGTTAAAATCCTTGGTGCGGGAGAGCTCAAAAGGGCCCTTACCGTGAAAGCGCAGGCCTTCAGTTCGGGGGCCGCGCAGAAGATACAGGCGGCGGGCGGTAAAGTAGAGGTGATTTAAGGGTGCTTGGCGGTCTAAAGACTGCGGTCAACGTTCAGGAACTTCGGACGCGGCTCCTTTTTACGCTGGCGCTTCTGCTGGTATTTCGCCTGGGGGTGCATATTCCTGTTCCGGGCGTTAATCCCTCGGTGGTTGCCGACCTTATTAAAAGCGGCGCTCTTTTTGGTTTCTTTGATGTTATTTCCGGCGGAGCTTTTAAAAACTTCTCGGTTTTTGCAATGAGTATTACGCCGTATATAAACTCGTCCATTATCATGCAGCTGTTAACAGTGGTTATACCCTACCTCGAAAAGTTGAACAAAGAGGGTGAGGAAGGGCGAAAGAAGATAATCCAGTATACCCGGTACGGTACTGTAGTCCTCGCCTTTATACAGGCGTTAGGGATGTCAGCGTTTTTGAGCCGGGCGCTCGTTCACCCTAATATTTTCAGCTACCTGGTGGTGGCTGTCGGTTTAACCGCAGGCACGGTATTTTTGATGTGGCTGGGTGAACAGATAACCGAAAAAGGTATCGGGAACGGCATCTCCCTGTTGATTTTCGCCGGTATTGTATCGCGTGTTCCTTCGGGCGGGGCGCGGGTTTTGGAGTATTTACAGGCCGGTACGATTAATATTCTGAGTCTGGTTCTTCTCGTAGTAATCGGCGTGGCGGTTATCGCCGGGATTGTTCTGGTGAATGAGGGACAGCGGCGGATACCGGTACAGTATACAAAGCGGGTTGTGGGGCGGAAGGTCTACGGAGGGCAGAGTACTCATCTGCCGCTCAGGGTAAACACGGCCGGTGTGATTCCCGTAATTTTTGCCTCGTCGCTGCTGATGTTCCCGGAGCAGGTGGCAGGATGGTTTAAGGGAAACATGGTAGCAGATTGGTTTACAACTTATTTCCACTGGGGTTCCGTCCTGCACACGGCTTTCTATGCGCTCTTGATCATCGGTTTTACCTATTTCTACACGGCGGTGATTATGAACCCGGTGGACGTGGCCGACAACATTAAAAAGTACGGCGGCTTTATACCGGGCATCAGGCCGGGAAGGCCCACTGCGGAATACATCAGCAAGGTTATAAGCCGTATAACTTTGGCGGGCGCCATTTTCCTTGCATTCATAGCTATCCTGCCCAACTTCGTGCTGATGGTAACGCGGATTCCGAATATATATTTCGGCGGCACGGCTCTTCTGATTGTGGTTGGTGTGGCGCTCGAAACAATGAAGCAATTGGAGGCGCACCTGTTGATGCGCAGCTATCAGGGATTTATTAAATAGTCTATGATTTCGAAGAAAACAGACGGTGAAATTCGTTATATGGCCGAGGCCGGGCGGATTGTGGCTCTGACCTTACAAGAACTGGAGAAGGCCATAAAACCCGGGATCAGTACTATTGAACTTGACGTCATTGCCGAGGGATTCATCCGGCGTCAGGGGGCAAAGCCGGCCTTCAAGGGTCTTTACGGTTTCCCGGCCAGCATCTGCACTTCCATTAACGAGCAGGTGGTGCATGGGATTCCGGGGTCTCGCAAGCTGAAGGACGGCGAGATCATTAGTATTGATGTTGGAACAGATGTGAACGGTTTTTACGGTGACGGGGCCGCCACTTTCCCGGTCGGGAAAGTAAGCCGCATTGCGGAAAGGCTACTGCAGGTAACCCGTGAGGCGCTCGATAAAGGAATCGCTAAAGCAATCTCGGGAAACCGGTTATCGGACATATCCCACGCCGTACAAAAGCATGTCGAGAGTCATGGGTTTTCGGTTGTACGCGATTTCGTCGGGCACGGGATAGGCAGAAAGATGCATGAGGACCCTCAGATACCAAACTTTGGTCCGCCGGGACGCGGTCCGCGACTCGAGGAAGGAATGACCCTGGCGATCGAGCCCATGGTCAACGTAGGCACATACGAGGTAAAAATCCTGGAGGATAATTGGACCGTTATTACCAGAGATGGTAAGTTATCGGCACATTTTGAGCATACTGTGGCCGTCCGGGACGGGAAGGCGGAAATCCTAACCCGTGCTTGATACGGGGGTTATGTTAGATTTGGCTGATGCAAAACAAGAAGAGTTATTAGGCCGGCTGGTGAGTTCCATCGCTGGAAGAGACTCGGGTCACTACTATCTT
Source organism: Bacillota bacterium (assembly GCA_040755195.1). Taxonomy (GTDB): domain Bacteria; phylum Bacillota; class Desulfotomaculia; order Desulfotomaculales; family Ammonificaceae; genus SURF-55. The sequence continues at coordinate 16,236 of JBFMBL010000034.1, read as the reverse complement.
GTTTTTGAAGTTCTGTCAGAGCGTATGGTAAGGCTGGTTGACGGTGTTGTGCGCCGTACGGAGAATCCGAAGGGAAAGAACGTCAAACACCTGAGGTTCCATCCTGCGGCTGCACGGGAAGTTGCGGCAAAATTAAATCAAGGCGAAAGGGTAACAAATGCTGAAATTAGGCAAGCGCTGGCGCAAATGGTCGATGATCTTGGGAGGGAAGCTCCATGGCCAAACAGGATGTAATTGAGGTGGAGGGTACCGTCGTAGAGCCGTTGCCCAATGCAATGTTCAGGGTTGAGCTTGCTAACGGGCATAAGGTTCTGGCACATGTCTCGGGTAAAATACGGATGCACTTTATCCGGATTCTTCCCGGGGACAGGGTGACGGTGGAGCTTTCACCATACGATCTCACCAGAGGCCGAATAGTATACCGTTATAAATAAGCATTCGGTCAGGTCGTAACAGCGTTTATGTAAGGAGGGTTTAATATGAAAGTAAGACCATCCGTTAAGGCAATTTGTGAAAAATGCAAGATAATCCGGCGCAAAGGGAAAGTAATGGTGATTTGCGCCAACCCGAAGCACAAGCAAAAACAAGGTTAGGGGGTAATGGAGCTTGGCACGTATTTCCGGGGTTGATTTACCCAAGGACAAGCGGGTGGAGGTCGCTCTTACCTATATATTCGGTATAGGCCGTTCCACCGCGAAAAAGGTTCTGGCAAAGACCGGAGTTAACCCCGACACGCGGGTGAAGAACCTCACCGAAGAGGAAGTCATCCGGCTGCGGGAGATAATCGACAGGGAACAAAAGGTCGAAGGCGACCTCCGGCGGGAAACCTCGCTGAATATCAAGCGGCTTATGGAAATCGGCTGTTATAAAGGGTTGCGGCATCGTCGGGGCCTGCCTGTGCATGGACAACGTACGCGTACCAACGCCAGAACGCGCAAGGGACCGCGCAGGACAGTAGGCGTGAGGAGAAAAAAGTAGGGAGGTAAACGATGGCACGGCGTACAAGAACAAAGAAGAAGGAAAGAAAAAACATTGAGGTGGGCGTAGCCCATATTAAGTCCACCTTTAACAACACCCTTGTGGCCATCGCGGACACCAACGGTAACACGGTGGCATGGGCGAGCGCAGGGACGGTGGGTTTCAAGGGCAGCCGTAAGAGCACTCCTTTCGCGGCCCAGATGGCTGCCGAAAAGGTGGCGCGCGAGGCGATGGAACATGGAATGAAAGAAGTTTCGGTACTGGTCAAGGGGCCCGGCGCGGGACGTGAAGCGGCGATTCGTTCGCTTCAAGCCGCAGGTCTCCAGGTAAGCCTTATTAAGGATGTTACCCCCGTACCGCACAATGGCTGCCGGCCGCCAAAGCGCCGGCGGGTGTAGGAGGTGTTGATATAAATGGCACGGTATACCGAGGCTCGTTGCCGGCTTTGTCGCCGGGAAGGGATCAAGTTATATTTAAAGGGTGACAGGTGCTACAGCACCCACTGCGCCGTTGAGCGGCGGAACTTTCCTCCGGGGCAGCAGACACGGTCAAGGCGGAAGGTCACTGAATATGCGGTACAGTTGCGTGAGAAGCAAAAGGTACGGCGGATTTACGGAGTTCTTGAAGCACAGTTCCGCAACTACTTTGAAAAAGCGGAAAGACAAAGAGGAATTACCGGTGAGAATCTCTTAAGACTGCTCGAACGGCGGCTCGATAACGTGGTTTACCGCCTGAGTCTTGCAGCTTCTCGTTCCGAGGCGCGGCAATTAATCAGACACGGTCATTTCCGGGTAAACGGGCGAAAGGTGAATATCCCGTCCTTCATGGTGCGGGTGGGGCAAAAGATCAGCATAAACAATGTTTCCGAATCACCACGGATCAAGGAGCTGATCGAACGGGCGGCTCAGAACACACCGCCCGCCTGGTTGAGTTATGACCCTGAATCGACAACCGGGGAGGTTCTTGCATACCCGGCCAGGGAACAGATCGACATACCCGTTAAGGAGCAACTGGTAGTCGAATTATACTCGCGTTAGAAATTCCCGGACGAATGTCGCAGGACTATAGCTGTAAAAAAGCGCTGTGGAGATATCCTTCCCGGGAGTAAATCTCCGTAAGGAGGGCAGCTAATGATTGAAATCGAAAAACCAAAGATTCAATGTGAGGCGTTTTCCGCCGCGGGTGATTACGGGCGTTTCGTGGTAGAGCCGCTTGAACGCGGTTACGGTATTACCATCGGTAACTCCTTGCGCAGGGTGTTGCTTTCGTCGATTCCCGGCGGCGCTGTTACCGCGGTAAAAATAGAAGGCGTTCTGCACGAATTCGCATCTGTTCCCGGCGTCCGGGAGGATGTGACGGAACTCATTTTAAACCTTAAAGGCTTAAAAATTAAGATACACACCGACGAAGAACGTACCCTTCGCATCGAGGCGACCGGCGAAAAGGTTGTGTATGCGTCGGACATAATAGGCGATGCCGACGTGGAAATCATCAACCCCGATCACTATATCGCGAGCCTGTCACCGGAAGGTCGCCTCTTTGTCGAAATGACGGTATCACGCGGGAGAGGTTACGTACCGGCGGAACGCCATCGTGCCGAGTTCGTGATCGGGGTTGTGCCGATTGACGCTGATTTCTCGCCGGTAAAAAAGGTCAGTTACAACGTTGAGACCACGCGTATTGGTCCGGCAGCCGATTACGACAAACTGATCCTTGAAGTATGGACAAACGGCTGCGTCCGGCCTGACGAAGCGGTGAGCCTTGCCGCCCGCATCCTGTACGAGCATTTCCACCTTTTCGTGGGTTTGAGCGATACGGTAAGCAAGATGGAAATAATGGTTGAAAAAGAAGAGGAAAAGAAGAACAGGCTGCTTGAGATGCCGATAGAAGAACTGGATCTCTCCGTGCGCTCGTATAACTGTTTGAAACGTGCCGGTATAAACACCGTTGAAGAACTGATTGAGCGTGATGAGGAAGAGATGATTAAAGTCAGGAACCTGGGTAAAAAATCACTCGAAGAGGTAAAGCTTAAGCTTGCCGAACTCGGGCTTTCGCTGCGGAAAAACGGCGAATAGTTAATGGCCGTACAATTAGAAAAGCGGCCTTTCGGAATTCATGGTAAAGGGGGTCAGACGGAAATGGGTTACAGACGGTTCGGGGTTTTGTCAGGACACAGGAAGGCGATTTTGAGAAACATGGTTACATCGTTATTTAAAGAAGAAAAAATAACCACAACGGAGCCGAGGGCAAAAGAGGTAAGAAGCATAGCCGAAAGAATGGTTACGTTGGCCAAACGAGGTGACTTACCGGCACGCCGGCAGGCGCTTCGGTATATTTATGACGAAGAGGTAGTACAAAAGCTTTTCAACAACATCGGCCCGCGCTACCAGACCAAACCGGGCGGTTATACGCGCATGCTGAAAATCGGGCAGCGGCGTGGCGACGCGGCCGAAATGGTGGTCCTCGAATTGGTGTGACCGAAGTACATGAGCGTAACGTAGCACTTAAAATCGCTTACGACGGAACCGCCTTTCACGGCTTTCAGAAGCAACCGGGGTTAAGAACCGTACAGGGGGTGCTGGAAGAACACCTTGAGCGTCTGAGTGGCGCTTCCTGCCCCCTGAAAGCCGCCGGCCGGACAGATGCGGGAGTGCATGCGCGGGGCCAGGTGGTTTCCTTCGTCCTCAGAGGGTGGCGGATTCCGACAGCGCGGTTGGTCCCGGCGTTAAACGGTGTTGTGCCGGAAGACATCAGTGTTCTGGCAGCGACCGAGGTCCCTTCGGGGTTCCACCCCTGTTATGACGCCATCAGAAAGACTTACCGTTATACCGTCTTCCGGCGGGCAGAACGTTGCCCGCTTTCGCGTCTCTATACGCTTCATTTTCCCGAAGCGATTGACGTGGCGCTGATGCAGTCGTCGGCCGCAGACCTTAACGGTAAACATGATTTCAGCGCCTTCCAGAATACCGGCCGGCCGGTTAAATCGGCGGTAAGGACGATTATGGAAGCCCGAATTGAAGAAAACCGGCCGTTTATGTCTTTCGTTTTCACGGCTGACGGATTTCTGTACCAGATGGTGCGTATCCTTGTAGGTACTTTGCTGGATGTAGGCAGGGGAGTACGGGATCCTGCGATGGTGCGCAAGGCATTAGAAACGGGGGACAGGAGACTTGCCGGACCAACGGCGCCGCCCCATGGATTGTGTCTGGAAAGGGTGGTTTACGAAAGGGAGATATTCAAGGAGTGAAATCCACCGCAAGAATTCAGTAGACAGAAGTCAGAATACAGCTAGATTCTTAGTCCCGCGGATTGACGGTTTGCGGCTTGAGGAGATATAATAATATTGAGGTTTTTTCAGGGGTGAGAAGCCGTGCCGACGAAGGTGATTTGTGAGAACCGCAAGGCGCGGCATGATTATTTTATCTTGGAAACATTTGAAGCCGGGATGGCGCTCACCGGGACCGAGGTAAAGTCAATGCGCGCGGGGCGGGGAAATCTCAAAGATAGTTTTGCCAGGGTTGAGAAAGGGGAACTCTGGCTGTACGACATGCACATAAGTCCATACGAGCAGGGAAACCGGTTTAATCACGAGCCGAAGCGGCTCCGGAAGCTGTTGATGCACAAAAGGGAAATCATGAAGCTTTGGGGTTCGACGCGGGAGAAAGGTTTAGGCTTGGTGCCGTTGCGTTGTTATTTTAAGGACGGCAAGATAAAGGTAGAGCTGGCGCTGGTAAAGGGTAAGAAGGAGTATGACCGCCGGGAGGATATCGCGGCCCGTGATGCCAAACGGGAAATGGAAAAGGCGCTCAGGATCAGGGAGCGCAGTTAAAGCCCGGTTCTGTGTCCTATGTCCTAAGTACGAAAAGAGTTACGAGTTTCGCGTTTCGAGTTGCGAGTAAGGCAGGATCAGATTGTACGGTGAGCTGTTCCAACGAAAACTGGGGCAAAATGCAAGAGAAGTCGGATTCTGTGCTAATATTTTTAACACCGGACGGTCTCGAACGACGCAGGACGCAGGACGTAGGACGCAGAACGGACCTCAAAGGTCCATCCATCTTAGCTGAAAACGGGGGCGACAGGCTTCGACGGGGGAAGCGGAGACAGGAGTAGCGAGCCGGGGTTGCTGCCAGCCCGTAATACGGCGGCAAAACAATAACAGCCAAAAACGAACTAGCCCTAGCCGCATAAGCGGTTAGCATCCTTCCCGCTTTCGCCTGCGGGGCGGGGCAAGGGTGTCGACTTAGCAGGCTAACCTTAAGACTTATCCCGGAAGTCTTAAGGTAAACTAACGGGATAGCTTAACCGGAGCCCGGCTGCGGGCGCCGGTAAAGCGAAAAACAGTACGCAGCCTGCGCTCGGAGAAGCTTCTGTAGTCGGTCTCTCGGACGGGGGTTCGATTCCCCCCGCCTCCACCAGAATTTAAGGTCAATATAGATGCAGGTCCATTTTGACCAGTAACCATGCGGATTTGCGGGCTTTCTGAGAGCAATTTCAGGAAGCCCGTTTTCCATAGATGCATCTGAGATTTCAAGGGTATATCGAAGGGATTTGAACCCCTGCATGAACTTACCTCATCGAAATGTCAAAGTAACTTAGGTACCCGGTACCGAAAAGTAAGGTGGAAAAACATAGTAACTTGGTACCCGGTACGATTTTACACTATGGAAAGTATTTGCAAAGTATATAAGCATCATCAGTATTAGCCTTACTGGCGCGGTTGTGCACAATATTGGGCAGCTACTTGTTGCAGCCCTTATTATACAGGATTTTCGAATTTATGTTTACCTTCCGGTTTTACCAGTATCTGTGGTAATAACCGGGTATATCGTTGGCCTAGTGGCAATGCACGCCTATTTTGCCTTAAACAAAAGCAAAATCAAGACCCTATAACCGGCCGGATTTGCCGGAGGAGGATCAGGGGATATTGTTGACAAGTTGACAAACTAGTAAATTCTCCTCTGCGGGTTTGCTGTGGTCGCACCAGATTAACACCAGATTAATAATCTGCCTGACCTAAAAAATAGCCCACCCCGCGCACGGTATGAATCAAAACCGGTTTTCCCAATTTGCGCCGCAGATAGCCAATGTAGGTCTCAACGATATTATAATCACCATTAAAGTCATAGCCCCAAACATGCTGCAGGATAATCTCTTTGGGCAGGACCTGGTTCTGGTGGCGTAGCAACAGGTGCAGCAGATTAAACTCGGTTGGTGTCAGCTTCAGGAGGTGCTGATTGCGGTATGCCACGCGGCGAGTGGGCCAGATAGTCAGGTTTGCATAATGAAGGTACTCATTGCTGGCAAGCAAGCCTCGGCGCCGCAGCAGCGCCTCCAGCCGTGCCAGTAGTTCATCGAAGTGAAAAGGCTTCACCAGATAATCATCTGCGCCGGCCCGCAAGCAGGTGACCCGGTCATTTACCCCGTTTTTGGCGGTTAGCATTACAATCAACGGATCCACAAGGGTGCGCAGGCGGATGCACATTTCCGGACCCAAAATATCCGGCAACATCCAATCAAGAATAACAACGTCAGGTGGCGCGGCCCGGGCAATATCCAGGGCATCGTTGCCGTTTCGGGCGGTTTGAACATTGCCGTATCCTCCATGTCTCAAACCTATAGAAAGGTAATCCAGGATGATTGGATCATCATCCACGATTAATATTTTTACCGGAGACTTTGATACTGAGCCTTTATTATCGCTCTTCCTTTTTTGCTCCACCTGCAACCTTTGCAGTTTCGCACTTACCTTCTCAAATTCGGTTTTGAACCGGTCAACTGCTTCAGCTATCGGGGACATTCCATCGGGGACATTCCATCGGGGACATTCCTCCGAAGGAGGTGTGTCCCCTTTCCTTGCTTGGAGGTGTGTCCCCTTTCCTTGTTCGCAGCTGTGTCCCCTTTCCTCTGTATACCAACGCCCGAGTACCTGGCGTAGTTTACCAAGCTCGACGGGTTTACTGATATAATCGTCCATTCCTGCAGCAAGGCACTTTTCCCGATCACCCGGCAGGGCGTGGGCTGTCATGGCGACGATCCGGGTGCGACGCCCCAGAACCGCCTCGGCCCGGCGGATGCTGCGGGTTGCCTCAAATCCATCCAGGCCTGGCATCTGAATGTCCATCAAAATCAAATCGTAAGGGACGTTATAGGCGGCTTTCACCGCCTCACGGCCATTGTCCACGGTATGTACGGAAAATCCAATTCTCTTTAACTGCTCCAGGATTACCTGCTGATTGACGGGATTATCTTCGGCCACCAGTACCAGTTCACCCTGTTTTGGTTCAAACGGTGCAGCCGGCGGGCAGGACACATGCTGCGGGATTTTAACGGCTTTCTCTCGCGTTATTGTAGAAGGGCATAGGAAGGGTACGGTAAACCAAAAGGAAGAACCTTTTCCTACCATGCTTTCCACGCCAATATCACCACCCATCAGTTCAGCCAGGCGTTTGGAGATAGCCAGTCCCAGCCCGGTACCACCATATTTGCGGGTGGTTGTTCCATCAGCCTGAACAAAAGGCTCAAATATATTTTTGCGGGACTCCTCCGGGATACCACTGCCGGTGTCCGTAACCTCAAAGCGCACCGTCACCCGCTCAGTGTCTGCGGCGCCGGCAATGGCTCGCAACGCCACTTCTCCTCGTTCGGTAAATTTTACGGCATTACTGATCAAGTTTAGTAACACCTGGCTCAGACGCATGGGATCACCGCTCAAAAACGCCGGGATTTTGGGATCGACGAATGTTTTCAGGGCGATCCCTTTTTCTTTGGCTTTTACTTCCATCAGTTGCGCTGTTAGATCGATAACAGACTGCAGTTCAAACACATTGTCTTCCAGGGTTATTTTCCCCAATTCTATCATTGAAAGGTCCAAAATGTCGTTTATGATTCCTGTTAATAAGCTGGCAGACTCATGGATAATCCGGGCAAACCTGCGCTGCTCGTCATTCAACTGGGTTCCCAGCAGCAAATCCGCCATGCCCAGGATTCCATTTAAAGGGGTTCTCAATTCGTGGCTCATATTGGCCAGAAAATCGTCTTTGGCGCGATTGGCAGCTTCCGCTTCCTCTTTGGCTTTTTCCAGTTTTGTTGCCAGTAATTTGCGCTCCGTAATATCTCTCACTATTGACACTAACCTGTCGGTACCCCCAACGACAGCACGTTTTAAATTAACCTCGAGCCATATCGGCCGCCCGTCTATGCACCTGGCTAACCACTCAAAAAGCTGGGGCTCACCGGCGGCTGCCTGCATGGCAAATTGTCTGGCTTCCTCCTCCCCATGAGGGGGCTCAAAAGTCATGTTCTTTATATTAAATAATCTGATATTTTCCTTTGTAAACCCGAATAACTCGGCGCTTTTAGCGTTGAAGTCAATGATCTTAAAGGCTTCTTTATCAAAGATTATAATGGCATCATTTACAGCGTTATACAGGTCGCGGTAAAAATCCTCAGAAAAGACGGAGGGTTCTTCCGGCTCAACCCTGCCTGGTTTCCCCAAGACCATAGTAAGTTTGGCTTTGGCAGCCTGGCCTGAATTACCGGTTGCCTCCCGCATTGTGGCCAAGCGCCGGTATTTGGCCAGTATCTTCTCGACGGCCCTGACAGAAATGTGGTCTCCCCGGCGGCCGGGAAATAACCACATCCCTTCCAGGCCGTCTATATATTTTCTCAAGGCCAGGTGTACCAAATGGCTGAGGGGTAATTGATCCGGCCCCACCAAACTGTAGGATGGTGTAATCGTCAAGTTTTCTCTCCGCAAGGCGGCAACTTCCGACACACTTAATCCAAGGTCCAAAATAAGAGAAACAATGACTATATCCCGGGGCGTGCCGTGTCTTTGTACAGCCAAAGAGACTTCCCGTTGCTCTTTTATAAGCATAAGGATTCACTCCTAAATAATTCCTGGAAAGACAGTTCGCCCCCGGCAGATGATCTCCTGCCTGTATTCGTTGAAATTCTCAGGCAACTCACAGGAATTGCTCAGGCAACTCACAATATCTGCAAGTAAAATTAATAATAACTTAACTTTACAATTTTAGAAAGGAGCGGTGAACCTTGCCCCGCAAAAAGAAACTTTTGTTCTTGTCATGCCTGCTGGTTGTGTTCCTGCTCGGCATGCTGACCCAGGCCGTAGCGTCTTCCACCCTGCAGAGCGTCACGGCGTATGTTGATTCCGGAGTAAAGATTGTCCTCGACGGCAACACCTTAAACTCTCCCGAAAAGCCCATTCTTTATAATGACCGGTATTACCTTCCCGTACGGGCCGTTGCCGAAGCTGTGGGGAAGGCGGTCACGTGGGACGGGGCTACAAAGACCGTCTACCTGGGTTCTGCCCAAAGGAGCCTGTTCGACCTGATGACGAGTAAATACGGGTGGGGCCTCTCCCAGGAAGCGGACAAACTCTCAATCCACGGTAAGAACGTCACCTACGGACTTTTATGTGAAAGTCGCAAGCCCATGGAATTTCAGAAGGCCGACTTTCAGCTTGACCGGAAGTTCAAGCAGGTCAATTTCAGGATCGGCATGAAAGGTTCCGGCTCGGTGGATGTTTGCCTGTTCGATTATACCAATGGTTACGGCCAGAGGACGGTCATCAAGACTGTCGAGCTGACCGAACAAGACGGTTTCAAGGAAGTGCAGGCTGACGTGACGGGGATTGCCAGGCTGGTTGTTCAATTGCGCAACTTTAAACCCTCCGGCGCCACCGGCCAGACCTTTGTCGTCACCGATGCTTACGTTGAATAGCCCGGGGGCAAACACAGGTCCATAATTTTCTTTGCTCACCGGATTTTTTATGTTACCAATTATATTGAGCAGCCTCCATCCTTACGTTTGTTGATGTTTTTAAATTTTTATAAGGGTGATGTCGTGAAAAGGTTAATAATGTCGATCCTGATCGTAATGGTCTGCACTGCCTTTTTGGGGTTAGGGTTGAGTGGTAACGCCGTCGGAGCGCCTATTATAGAACCTCCATACATACCTCCCGCTACTACGTTACCTCCTGCCGCGCCCTCAAACTTTACGGCAACCGCTACTTCAGGTACAACAGTTGTATTAAGCTGGACGGACAATTCCAATAATGAAACAGATTTTTCAATTGAAAGGAAGAAAGCCGGCGAAGCCTATGATGCAGTACTTGTCGTACTTGGGGCAAATAGTACTACCCATACGGATCCATTGGCTTATCCCGGCACCACCTACTATTACCGTATTAGAGCTCATAATGCTTTTGGGTATTCATCCTATTCCAACGAGGTAAGCGTCACTACACCGGCGGCGGCGCCCGCCGCGCCGTCAAACCTTGATGCTACGGCCGTATCACTTTCTGCAATCAACCTGTCCTGGACGGACAATTCCAATGATGAAACAGGGTTTATTATTGAGGGTAAAGTGATGGGAAGCTTATTATATTCCGGCATCGAAACAGTTGGCCCAAATGTAACTACTTATACCCATACGGGCGTATTTCCCGGCTTAACCTACTACTACCGGGTAAAGGCCATCAATGCTTCAGGGTATTCGGACCACTCCAACGTTGCAACCGCCAGTATCACCATTCCGGGGCCGCCCGCCGCGCCGTCAAACCTTGTGGCGACGGCGGCTTCCAGCTCTGCGGTCAACCTGTCCTGGACCGACAACTCAGGCGATGAAACCGGGTTTGTTATCGAAGCCAAAGCGGGAAGCTCGGATTATTCCGTTATCGGAGCAATCGGGCCGAATTTCTCAACCTATGCCCACACGGGGCTTTTGCCAAACACCACCTACTATTACAGGGTCAAGGCCCGCAACACCTCGGGGGACTCCGGTTATACCAACGAGGCCAGCGCCACCACGCCGGCCGCAGACACTGTACCGCCGGCCCCGGCGCCGCCCGCCGCGCCGTCAAGCCTCGTGGCGACGGCTGCCTCCAGCACTGCGGTCAACCTGTCCTGGACCGACAACTCAGGCGATGAAACCGGGTTTGTTATCGAAGCCAAAGCGGGAGGCTCGGATTATTCCGTTATCGGAGCAATCGGGCCGAATTTCTCAACCTATGCCCACACGGGGCTTTCGCCCGACACCACCTACTATTACAGGGTAAAGGCCCGCAACGATTCGGGGGACTCCGATTATACCAACGAGGCCAGCGCCACCACGCCGGCTGCAACTCCCGTGCCGCCGGCTCCGCCCGCCCCGGAGCAAGACGATTTTGAAATCATCCTCCAAATCGGTAATCCCTACATGACTGTAAACGGTGCGGGCAGGGAAATCGACCCCGGCAGGGGAACGGTACCGGTTATTTTAGACAACAGAACGCTGGTGCCGATCAGGGCTGTTGTTGAAGCAATGGGTGGGATTGCTGATTGGGACGCAACAAAAGCAAAGGTAACGGTCCGGCTCAAGGATACGATTATCGAACTCTGGATCGGCAGCAACACAACCAGGGTAAACGACGAAGAAAAATTAACAGACGTCGCTCCGCAACTGATTCTGCACAGAACTATGCTGCCGTTGAGGTTTGTGTCGGAGAATCTGGGCTGCGAAGTCGACTGGGATGGGACAGGGCAAAAAATAACAATTAAACCCAAGCTGTAGACCTTTAGAGGGGTAGTTTGGCGACAGCCAGCCAGGGCCAAAAACAAACCGATCAAACCAGAATAGAAAGAGGGGAGATTATGCATTTACGCCGATTTTTATTCTTTACACTGGCTGCCTTACTCGTGGCTGTTTCTTTGTCAGGCTGCGGGGACTCGCAGACCGGACAGCGTCCGCCGGCTAAAGAACCTTATTCTAGCCAGGCGCCAGAGCAGGAGCCAGTCAAGTCTTCTGAAAAAACTTCCAAGCCGGCTGACGGAGCAGAGCCGGATAATTTAACGGCTAAAGGGGCAATAGATTTCGCCAAAGACTATGGAGAAAAAGACTGGCTTGCCTCAGCGGCATTTGCCGAGTATATAGGGGATGCCAGAGCGGATAGAACCGAGTCATGGTACCACTCCTTAGCTGCAATGCCTGAGATTAGAAAGGGAGCTAAGGGGCGGGTGGGCATAATCGTTCTCGATATCCAGCCATCGCATAAAGCTAAAACAAAAGAGGTACTGCGCTTCTACACCGAAGCTGCGCTGGGCTGCCCAGACCCCAAGATAGCCAAGGTGGTTATCCTGGGCAAAAAGGGTAATGTCCTCGTAGAAAAGGAGAACAAATAGAGCTTCTATCGTCGGTGCTTAACTATACTGGTTTGGGAGCAAAAAACAGTCATTAAAAAACGGGATGGGGGAAGAAAATTATGCTTTTATACCGGCTCCTTCTTTTTGTGCTTGTGGTTTGCCTGGCGGTTTTTTCTTTAACCGGCTGCGGAGCCTCACCGGCTGCAAAAAGCCCGCCGGCCAAAGAACCTTATTCTAGCCAGGCGCCAGAGCAGGAGCCAGTCAAGTCTTCTGAAAAAACTTCCAAGCCGGCTGACGGAGCAGAGCCGGATAATTTAACGGCTAAAGGAGTTTGGGCAATAATCGGACCGTACGCGAAGGAAGCCGTAGGTTCCGGGGGGGTTCCGGTTTTTATTTGGGGAAAATCCGCTCCGGAGCATCCTGTGGCCGCTGGAAAGGCTTCGGGCTGGAGTGCGGGGTTTTACGCGGCGGATCAAAAAGCTGTCTGGGAAGTCTTTTACTACTCTTACAAGACCGCAAATTGGGAGAAAGGCCGCCCCCACCGGGGAAAGAACCCGTCTTATCAAGAGGTTACGATTTCCGTTCCGGACTGGATTGATGACTGGAAGGTTGACAGCCCGGAGGCATGTGAGATTGCATCCCAAAAGGGTGCTAAAGAAATTCAGTGGATGAGGCTGCAGGTGAGGGACTTGGAAGTGATCAATAAGGACTTTACTGTCTTTAAAACGCCGGATTTTGTTTCCGCGCCTTGCAAGCTGTACTGGGTCATTCAGGACAAGAGTCTTTATGAATACTACATAGATGCTTCTACGGGGATGTATCTTGGGAGTGAACACGCCTTGGTGCCCCAGAAACGATAACGTGATGCTGCTTTTTTAGCGGCTAGTGTCTCTTTTTTAAAGCAAGAAAAAGCTGATGGAAAATTATGACAAGGGGGTAGTCTGCTTGAAAATGATATTAATCATTATATTGATTGCTTTCGTGTTCATAATTTTTACGGGATGCACGGCGAAAGAAAACGTTACTGTTCCGGAAGCTGAGAAGCAGCAACTGAGTTCTGAAACAGAAAAGCCGGAGGTAAGTTCTGTCACGGAGGGCCAAAGCAAGGAGGCAGAGAAAGAGCTTGTTCTCCCGGATGGTTTTCCCAAGGACTTTCCAATTTACCCGGGAGCAGAGATATGGCAGAGTTCTGTCATCAGCGAGGGTAGATATTGCATTAAATGGCAGACAGCAGATAATATCCAAAAAGTTGTGGAGTTTTATGGGCTTGAACTGCCAAAGGCAGGCTATGAATGGGAAAAGACCATTAATTGTTTGGAATACCAGTATTTCAAAGACCCAGACAGTTACAGCCAGCTTACAATTATTGATCGAAAAAGCCCTCAGTTTAACAAAGAACTCACTGGCGATACGCAAATCGTGTACAGTGGTGATTGAGACCGAAAAGCTACCCACTTGATAACCGAAAAATAGACCACCCAGGAAATCTTTTTTTGACCACGACGGGGTGGTCTAACCCTGCTCAACCTAAAACAGGCCTTTTCGGGCAGCTTGACGCTTTAGGTCGCCCTAAAACGCCTGCCCGATGACTTCGCGGAGAACGAGAAATTTCCGCGGTAGGTACCTTGCACCCTACTGGCTAAAGCAAAAGCTTTGCACGGCGCTCCTCAACTTTCGCAGATTGAAAGTTGAAGTCGGCCCTTTGGAGATGCGGGAAGAGAGGCCATAAAATTGTCCATGAACGCCTTCAATATGCTTTCAGGGATTGTAAGAACCTTACATACTATTTGTCGGAGGCTAACAATCCGGCCATCATATCCAAAGAAATATTTCAAGCGGTGCAGATTGAAAAACAGCATCGCAGTAATGTCATAAAGGCCGAAGATGGTAGCCAGAGAAAAAACAAAAAATACAGTTCAAAGAAGTGAAAATACAAAATAGCCTAATCGAAAATATGTGATGTGTTATATTAGGCAGGCATCCATAAAGGAGGTTCGTTATGTTCAATAAAATCGAAAATATAGTTATTAGAAATATTGTGTATGTAGCTATAATCCTGGTTGGGGGATTCGCTCTATTTAATGCTGCATTTATGCTTGCTGCTATTGTTGTTAACGGTATTAATCTTCTGTTGCGGTTGAGCAGCGACTCTCAACCGCCAACTATTTACAGCATTCTTGTCTTTATATTACTGTTGCTGGTTGCTTCATATTTTGTTTTCCGGTCCAAACTAGATGACTTGATAAAAGCCACTTTTCTAACAATGCCTTTGATGTCACTGTTGATTGCTATAGGAGTGTCGTTGTATGAACAACCGAAATATGTACCAATATCTATTGGTGCCGTTATTATTGTAGCTTTGACCGGTTATTTTTATATTAAGAAAATGCCGTGGATGTATTATTTCGCCGAGTTATATGTTGCCGCCTTGGCATTTTTCATAGTGCTTACCGGAATTGATATTTAAAACGATGCAGATTGAAAAACAGCATCGCAGCAATGTCACAAAGGCCGAAGATGGTAGCCAGAGAAAAAGCAAAAAATACAGTTCAAAGAAGTGAAAATACAAAATAGCCTAATCGAAAATGAATTATCGAGAAGTCAGAATGGACGTTGAACCTGCATAAACACATGATTTTTACTATGTTCCTATGAAATGACATATTGCCTCAGAAATTCACGTTGAGACGGTCGTATTGATGTCGAGGGTTTAGAACGGGGTGTCTGGAAAGGCTTGATATAAGCCTTTTGTTTGATTATGAAGTATGAAACCGGAGTGTGAAAACCACGAATTTTTCGCTTCGTGGAAATCTGTCCAAGAGGCTCTGAAATCAGCGTACAGAGCGGATTAGATGTCAGGTGTTCGTGAGAGAGTAGGTTAGATGTCAGGGGCTTGCGTGTGGTCAATTTGGATGTTTTTCGGATTTTTTGAGGTTGAGTGAACGCAAGGTATCCGGCTCAACAACTAATTTTTCAAGGGGGCCGTTATAGTGTTTACAATAAATTTCAAACAACTCAATATTACCAAAGCCCCGGTCTGCTAAAATAATAAGTTTGGTATCTGGGGGAACAATTGTTTTGAAATCCTTAAGTATTTCAACCTCTATTTGGGTCTGATTCCCTTTAAGGCAGTCTTTATCGGCTGCTGCGTTCAGAGATGAATTATCAAGAGTATAGGAAAAGGTGAATCTAAATCGGACTAACATTACATTCAAAATTAAAGCAAAAGGACTTGAACCCTCGTGGTTGAAGTCCTTTTGCTCATATTATATTTATGATATATTAATATAAAGAATTACTTTTTATGTAAGGAAGAGATGAAAATGGTGATAAATCATGAAGGAATATAAAAGAGAATATCACTTGTTTTCTTTATGTGGTCTTAACTGTGGACTTTGCCCAAGATATCAAAGCGAGGGAACATCAAGGTGCCCCGGATGCGGTGGCAAAGATTTTCATCTGCAACACCCAAGCTGTGCAGTGATTACGTGCAGTAAAAAGCATGGTGATGTTGCGTATTGCTTCCTGTGCAAAGATTATCCGTGTAATAGATATAAGTGCCCAAGCGAAAAAGATTCGTTCATCACCTATCGGAATGTTATAAATGATATGCAGAAGGCCATTGACAACGGGATTGAACAGTATCAAGCGGAGCTTAATGAAAAAATTTTGTTTTTGGAATACTTAATCAGCAATTTCAACGATGGCAGAAAAAAGAACTTTTTTTGTATTGCCGTCAATCTTCTGGATCTCGCGGATTTGAATGATATAAAAGAACATATTAAAAAATGTGACGAAACAATTCCGCAAAAAGACAAAATTAAAATGATAGAGTCATGGTTTAATGAAAAAGCAAAGAGTAAAAATATTGACTTTAAACTGAGAAAATAAGTATTATGCATAAAAAAGCATTGGCATCTATTGGAGAATAAGAAATTAAGTTAAGAGCCAGTCATCATCATGTTTTTTCTCTATTTATCTACACAAAACTTAATCCTGAATCCGGCAAGTAGCCATTGTTTTTTATCTTTTCACCCAGGCGAATATGAAACAAACGGTACTATTGCCTCATTTTACCTACCTGTTAACCTGTCGAACCTTCTTCCAATAGCGCCTT
>JBFMBL010000033.1:26278-28596 GCA_040755195.1 Bacillota bacterium | reverse complement strand
CCAGAAAAACGCGTAGCCTATAATCAAACCCACCACAACAATTACGCCCAGCACCGCGGCGAGGATGGTCAGCGCCCGGCCGAGCGGCATGGCATTTTCCTGCCGGTTGGTTGCAAGGTTTACATCAGTATCGTTTGTCATCCATTCCTGCCTCCGTGTACCGATTATTGCAGGACAAACTAAAACAAACTAATTTTAACATACGAAGGGCAAAAACAACAACTGCTTAATTGAAAGATATTTAACGATTTTGTACTGCATCTGTTGTGACTATCTTGTTAAGCAATCAGTCTTTCTCATTTACTAATACACAAGAACAAGTTATTTTTAGACCAAATTTCATAGAATTACGTTTTTTGGCTCTTTTTATCCCGATGGCACTTAATGCAGAGGCCGTCTCCGTAACCGGTAAGAAGTTTCCGGTAAGGGGTGCCGTGCGGGTTATGGCAGGTGGAACTGCAGGTCAGGAGTTCCCCGGTGTTTACATCTGTCCACGGTGAGCCAACTGGGTGAAGGTAATTTCTCCGTCCTTTTTTTAGCTGTACCTTGTCTGTGAAATCCGGGTGGCAGCTCAGGCAAACACGCAGTTTTTCTTCCGGGGTCTTAAACTTAAAGCCAAACCCCTCCTTCCCGTGACAGTCGAAGCAGGACAGCTTGCCGTGTTTGCTGCGCTTGTAATAGATCAGCGCCATCTTGTCGTTGCCGAATGTATGACAGTCCAGGCACAGGTCCGGACTTCTTTTGGGCAGCAGGGCTTTCTCAAACCCGGCGTGAGGGGAGTGGCACTTGGTGCAGGCCAGGCCCTCCGGAACCGGGTGGTGGGTTGGACCGAACACATACGCGCGTGAGTGGCAGCGCAGGCAAAACTCTGTCTGTGAGGGCGCCGGCAGAAGCCCCTTTGTCTGCGTGGCATGAGGGTCGTGGCAGTCACAGCAGCGTCCTTCCGCGTAAGGCTTGTGTCTGACCGGCTTGGCGAGATCGGCGTCCCGGTCGAAATGGCAGCTGTAGCAAAGTCGCATCTGGTTTATCCGCAGGAGCCCGTTGTGATCGGAAGCGTGCGGCTCATGGCACGAGGTGCAGAACCCCTGTTTGAAAGGCGAGTGCTGCACAGGGAGGTCGCCGATATTCTTAAAGGCAAAATGGCAGTTGTAACACATCTGGCGCTGCGGCCCCCAGAGAAGACCCGGATACTTGCTTATGTGCGGGTTATGGCAGTCGGTGCAGTAGCTGTTGGCAAAAGGCGGGTGCTTGACCCGGCGGGACAGCTCGGCGTTGTAATCGGGATGACAGGTGAAGCAAAGCGCCCGCTGGTCTATTCTTAAACCGGATTTCTCACCGAGGGCGTGCTCCCGGTGACAATCCATACAGTTTCCGTTAACCATCGGGATATGGACCAGGGCTCCCTCCTTACGCGCCGCCTTTACGGCTTCGGGGCCGTATTCAAAGTGGCAGACCTGACACTGGTTCTTTTCAGGAGTCTTTAGTTTCGGCGCGAAAAGAGGGTTATGGGGTGCGTGGCAGCGGAGGCAGTTATTATCATTATCTTTTTTCAGTTTATGTGACAGATCGGTGTGGCAGCGCGTGCAGAGCCGGTCGTTTGAGGGCGCCTCTTCCGGCGGGGCTTCTTTTTCCGTAGCCATATTTTTAACGGTCCCAAGGCGATTGCTGATTTCTGAAAGCCTTTCCTCTATGAGCTTACGGTTAATAACGGCGTTTGGGTTTTGCCCGGCGCTCAAATAAGACTCGGCGGCGTCTGCCCATTCGCTCTGAGCATAGTAGAGTTCACCCATGCGGAACCAGGCGCCGGCAAAGGCGGGATCGCTGGATATCGCTTGCTTCTGGGCGGCCAGTTCCATCTCCGGCGCCCGCTGCAGTCCGTAAAGGAGCCCCAGGTTGAAGCTTGCCGCCGCCAGGGAAGGCTCGCAGCGCAGGGCCTTGGTGTAGCATGTCTTTGCCTCATCGCGGCGGCCGCAGGAATCATAAACCTGCCCCAGGTAGTAAAAGGCGTGTCCGGATGTCGGGTCGAGGCGCGCGGCTTCGTTAAAGTCGTGTGCGGCTGTGAAGAAGTCCTGCTTTCTAAACGCATTCAGGCCTTCTTCCAGCCATTGTTCTGAGGTTTTTTCACGGGAGGGCATTCCGAAACGGCAAATAAACAAAATGACCAAGGCGGAAAGGACTACCGCCCCGGCTATAACCATAAAAACCGGCTTTATCCGAACCGGTGGTTTTATGTTCTTCTCTTCTTCGGTCATCTTAAAACTCCACTAATTACTCATCTGAAAACAGACGTTCAACGTTTAAGCTTAAATGGATAGACC
>JBFMBL010000033.1:24188-26178 GCA_040755195.1 Bacillota bacterium | reverse complement strand
TAACCATAAAAACCGGCTTTATCCGAACCGGTGGTTTTATGTTCTTCTCTTCTTCGGTCATCTTAAAACTCCACTAATTACTCATCTGAAAACAGACGTTCAACGTTTAAGCTTAAATGGATAGACCTTTGGGGGTCCGTTCTACGTTCTACGTTTATTGAAGACTGAAGTACCTCAAAGACGTAAGGGCTTCTTTCTACCGGCTAATTTGTTTTGCAACATTCTTTATAAGTTAATCGTCCGCGAACAGCCCTTCCTTAAGAGCCGGCTTGCGTTCTAACCTTTGAACTTTCGAACTATCACACTTCGAACCGGCCCCGGAGGTCTATCAACCTGAGCTCAACTTTGAACTGTCGCACTTCGAACCGACCCCGGAGGTCCATCCTTTGAATCCAACGTAGAACGTAGAACGTAGAACGTTGAACGCTTTTAAGGCAGCCCGATCCGGCCCTGGGTATGGCAGTAAGAACAGGCCGTGGTATCGTGGCACTTGAAACACTGTGTTGCTCCCTTTTGCGCGACGATCTTGGGGTGCAGCTTGCGGTAGTTCTCCGGGTGCGTTACCGGAGTCCGGTGGCACTCGCTGCACGTTACAATCTCTTGTGCGGCAACGGGTCCTTTAGGCTTGGCGTCGTGACAAACCAGGCATCCGGCAAGATTATTCTCACCCCGGAACTTGTGTTTGAGCTTGAAATCCCGCCCGTGGGTAACCGGCCGTTTAATGTGACACTCAATGCAGAACGGGTTGCCGCGCACTCCTTGCATCAAACTGATCTTTTCTCCGGGCCTCGCCACATCGAGCAGAACCGCGTGGCAATAAACGCAACCCTGTATGTCTTTCCGGGCGGAAGAGCCGTGGTTGTACGACCAGTCCTTGGGCTTGTGATTTTCCGGAATATCGAGGTCTTTGTGGCAAGCGGCGCAGGCTGACGGCGCTATCTTGCCGTTGTGGCATTTCATGCATGCGCCCATCAAAGGACGATGTTCTTTGGGCCCGAGATTCTTCAATTCTTTTTCAAGAAGGTCAAATGCGGGATCGTCTTTCCCGCCGGTCTTCTGCAGAGCCGCAGTCATCCGCTTGCCGGCGCGGGCGTGCACAACATCAACGTGGCAGGCGGCGCAAGGCGTTCCGGTCACGGTGGTATGCTCCCGGTGCGGGACAATGAGGTCACCGGACGGGGTTATTTCCCGATTACTGGAATGACATTGCCCGCAGACCTTGTTTTGCGGTGTAAGGGATTGTCTGAAAGGATATTCCGGCTTGCCGAAAAAGTGGGTAAAAGCGTTACGGGCTTCGATGGTTCGGCGCGCCCAGCGTCCGAGACCGCTGTTGTCGCCGCCGTGACAGGTAAGGCAGTCGATCTGGCTGTGGGAAGAATGCTCCCAAGCGATGTATTCAGGACGGATTTCGTGGCAGGACATGCAATAACCGGGTTGTTCCAGTCTTTTCAATCCGAAATCCGTTAAGCAGTATCCTCCTGTTACTATTATTGAAACACATAAAGCATATATAAGCCGCCGGAGCCACAGGTTCGCCGGAAGGTGCACCATACTGAACGCCACCTGACTTTAGCTACGTAAAATTTTAGTCCTGACACTGGAAAGACTTATACTCAATTTAGCTAAATTATCAGTTAGTGTCAAGGAATTTCGGCGACGGGACTGAGGGGTTATGGCTTTGACGCCAAGATCTACATAAAACGGCAAAAAAAATTAACCACAGAGACACAGAGCACACGGAGAGGGACTGATATAAAGTCGCGAGTCACGAGTCATAAATTAAGTCCTCAGTCGAAAGTCCCCAGTCCTCAGTCCAGGAACGGGAGGGAACGAAGTCGAAAGTCCCCAGTCCCCGTTTCCGGACTTAGGACGCAGGACATAGGACTTCGGACTTGATTCCAAAAGATTATTGCAAAAATGCGCCGGACGCTTACAATATAGGAGATAGTGTGGTCGCAGTGAGAGGTGGGATGTGAGAAGTTGGAAGTGA
>JBFMBL010000033.1:0-24088 GCA_040755195.1 Bacillota bacterium | reverse complement strand
AATTTAGGAGGCTGGCATGGCGGATATTAAGCTGGTCGTGGGCCTCGGCAACCCAGGTGCGGAATACGCAGGAACAAGACATAATATAGGTTTTGAAGTAATGGATCTCCTGGCTGCATCTTATCACACCGCTTTTAAAAGGATGCTTCGCGGGAAAGTCCTTACGGCTATCGCCCGGGTCGGTGAGGCCGGGATAATTCTGGCCAAACCCCAGACCTTTATGAACCTGAGCGGCCAGGCCGTTTTGTCTCTGTTGAAGAAAAACGCATTATCCTCCGGTGCCATGCTGCTGGTTTACGACGACCTGGATCTGCCTCTTGGGCGATTGCGGCTCCTGCGAGGCGGGTCAAGCGGCGGGCACAAAGGGGTCGACTCGGTTATTTCGGCGTTGGGGACGGCCGAATTCCCGCGTGTCAGGGTAGGTATCGGAAGGCCGGTAGGGGAGGCGGCGGATTACGTTTTAAGCCGCTTTCTTCCGGAAGAGCGGGAAAGGGTTAATGAAATCCTCGAAGCGGCGGTTGCCGCGGTAGACTGTGTTCTCCGGGAGGGCATGACCCCGGCGATGAATAAATTTAACCGCCGGCGGTAAAATCAAAATAGTAATGCAGGGTTTGATAAATCTTTGGGTTGAAGCGCCCGTGGTCCGCGAGATAGTCGATTCGCTATCCGGGGGACAATCAAGGGCCGTTTACGGTTTGAGTGGTTCCGGACAAAGCCTTTTCATAGCCGGGATAGTGGCGGCAGCGAAAGCGCCGGCGGTGGTGATAGTGCCGGACGAGGATACGGCCTTCAGACTTCAGGCCGACCTGCGCCATCTTCTCGGGGGAGAGGTTTTTCTTTTTTTTCCGTGGGAATACCTGCCGGAAAAAGCCTCCGGCGGTGCTTTAATTCCACGGCAACGCCTGGCGTCGTTGGAGACGCTGGTACGCGGGACCGGGGTAGTGATTGCGACCGCTCCCGCTCTTTTACGAGGTCTTGTGCCGCCTGATATCTTTTACAGCGCGTGCCGGGCACTGGAGAAAGGGAACGTTCTCGAACCGGATGCGTTGTTGCGGCATCTATCCCGGATCGGTTACAAACCTGCGGAGGTGGTGGAGACCCCCGGTAAGTTCAGCCGCAGGGGTGGAATAATTGACTTGTTCCCACCGGCGCTGGAAGCGCCGGTTCGGGTGGAATTCTTCGGGGACGTTATCGATTCTTTGAGATACTTTGATCCCGCCACCCAACGGTCGAAAGAAAAGGTGACGCGGGTTGCGGTGGGACCGGCCTCAGAGGGAGTTTACAAAACGGAAGACTTCCCGGCGGCCGCGGGGCGGCTTGCCAGAGACTACGACGATTTTAACACAAGGCTTACCTCCCCCCAGGCTCGTGCCAGGCTTGAAACCTGGGTATCAGAAAACCTGAACTTGTTACGCGCGGAATGTTGCGTTTCAGCAGGGGAAGCGCTTCTCCCGTATTTTTACGAAAAAACTGCGCAACTGCTTGATTATTTGGCTCCCAATGGCCTGGTTGCTGTAGTCGAACCGCAAAAATGCGCGGCGCTTGCCGGCAAGGCCGAAACCGAAACCTTAAGACTCGTTGCTGAGCTTCAGGAAACAGGCGTCTTTCTACCCCGCCAGTGCCGAGTGTACAAAAGATGGAGCGAGATTACCGGCAAGTTCAGCCGGCGACCGGTGGTCATGACTTCTTTTTTACCGGAGAAACCTGCTTTGGCAAGCCCTGCGGAGCCGTTAGGCCTCCTGGTAAAAACGGCGCCGAACTTCCTGGGCCGGATTGACGCCCTCGCGGAAGAGATTCAACAGTGGCGGCGCAAATACGCTGTTATTGTTCTGTTGCGGAAGCCGGAACAAGCTGAGCAATTAGTAAGCGGTCTCAAGGAAAGGAACGTTCAGGCGGTGTACCGCTTGAGCCTGCCGCAAGTCGAGGCCGGGGACGTCGTGGTAACCCTCGGTGAGTTGAGCGAGGGGCTGATAATTCCGGAGGTGCGCACCGTTATCCTGACCGGAGCGGAGGTTTTTGGACAACCGCGCAGGCTTGCGGTACGGACCGGGATGCTTGCCGACCAGGTAGGCGAAAGGCCGGAACTTCGTCCGGGCGATTTCGTGGTTCACCCCGACCACGGAGTGGGCTGCTATAAGGGACTGACTACCCTGACCGTCGAAGGGATCAAAAAAGAATACGCACTGGTACAATACGCAGGCGCCGACCGGTTGTACATACCCGCCGACCAGGTGGGAGTACTGGAGCGCTATATCGGCGGGGAGGATGCCGCCCCGCGCCTTTCGCGGCTTGGCGGCGGCGACTGGAAGAGAGCGAGGGCAAAGGCCAGACACGCGGTACGCGAGGTGGCGCTGGACCTCCTGTCCCTTTATGCCGCCCGTGAAGCGGCAAAAGGTTACTCCTTTTCGGCCGAAACCCCCTGGCAGCGGGAGTTCGAGGATGCATTCCCCCATACGGAAACACCGGATCAGTTACGAGCGATCAAAGAAGTCATGGCGGATATGGAAAAGCTGCGGCCTATGGACCGGCTCCTCTGCGGCGACGTGGGATACGGCAAGACCGAGGTGGCTTTGAGGGCGGCCTTCAAGGCGGTGATGGACGAGAAACAGGTTGCGGTTCTCGTGCCCACCACCATTCTGGCGCAACAGCATTACCAGACCTTCAAGGAGCGGTTTACCCCGTACCCGGTTAAGGTCTCGTGGCTCTGCCGCTTTCAATCACCGGCGGAGCAACGGGAGGTTATCGCCGGACTTAAAAACGGAAAGGTTGACATAGTCATTGGAACCCACAGGCTGCTGCAAGAGGACGTCCGTTTTGCCGATCTGGGCTTACTTATCGTTGACGAGGAGCAGCGCTTCGGTGTCGGTCAAAAGGAAAAACTGAAACTCCTGCGGCGTGAGGTGGACGTGTTAACCATGACGGCTACCCCCATCCCCAGGACACTCTACATGTCCCTGACCGGAATCAGGGATTCCAGCCTCCTGGCTACACCGCCGCCGGACCGTCTTCCTGTGGAAACCTATGTTGTAGAGGAAAACTCTGTGCTTGTGCGGGAGGCGATCCGGCGGGAACTTGCGCGCGGGGGACAGGTATACTTCGTGTTCAACCGGGTGATCGGGTTGAACGAGGTGGCGTCCTGGGTTAAAGGCCTGGTACCGGAAGCGCGTGTGGCACATGCCCATGGCCAAATGCCCGAAGAGGCGCTCGAACGGGTGATGCTCGATTTCATTGACCGAAAATTCGATGTTCTTGTGGCGACGACCATTATAGAAAACGGCCTTGATATCGGGAACGTTAACACCCTTATCGTTAAAGACGCTGACCAGCTTGGACTGGCGCAGCTTTACCAGCTTCGAGGGCGTGTCGGACGGACAAATCGTCTGGCTTATGCCTATTTTATGTACCAGCGGGATAAAATAATCAATGAACCAGCGCGCCAGCGTCTTCAAGCCATCCGGGACTTTACGGATTTGGGCGCTGGCTTCAAAATCGCGAAGCGGGACCTGGGAATTCGCGGGGCCGGTAATCTCCTCGGTGTAGAGCAGCACGGCCATATTCAAGCGGTAGGATTCGAGCTGTATTGCCGGTTGTTGCGGGAAGCGATACAGGAACTTCGCGGCGAGGATTTTCAGCCGCCGGTAGAGACCCTGGTAGAACTCCCCATACCCGCCTTTATCCCGGAGGGATATATTCCGGAGCACCAAAAAATGGAGGTTTATCGAATGATAGCCAACGCGGTGACACCGGAAGACGTAAAGGCTGTAGAGGTTTCACTTCAAGACCGTTACGGTCCGCCGCCGGAACCAATGCAGAACCTTACTTCGGTTGCCCTTCTTCGAGCGTATGCGCGCGGATTACGGGTAAGACTCATAACGCGCCAAGGAAATTTCTGCCGCTTTGTTTTTGCCCCCGGACATTCCCTGAAAAGCGACAAACTAGCTATGGTTGCCAAGCATTACACCGCGAGATTCGTACAAGGAGGGGACGGGCTTGAAGCGATTATACCGGCTACGGAGCGACAAGAAACGATCGCGACCCTGAAAAAATTTGCACAATTTCTTGTAGAATTAGGTTGAGTCCGTTATAATATTGGCTTGGAATGTTTGTCCAGGGAAGGCGGTGTTCTGGTAAAAAATGAATAAGGGAAACTAACCTGCTGTATACTACATTATAGATAACCGCAGACTTAATTCCCGCAGGATATTTATTTAAGGAGGTAAGGTAGACCATGAAGGCAACAGGTATCGTCAGGCGAATTGATGACCTGGGCAGGGTGGTAATCCCGAAAGAGATCCGGCGCACACTTAGAATACGTGAAGGTGACCCGTTGGAGATCTTCGTGGACCGGGACGGCGAGGTTATTCTAAAGAAGTATTCCCCTATCGGCGAACTTGGTGATTTTGCCAAGGAATATGCGGATTCTCTTCATGAAGCGGTTGGGCACCTCGCGATGATCACCGACCGGGATACTGTCATTGCTGTTGCGGGTGCGGCTAAGAAGGAATTCTTAAACAAACCTATTGGTCCGGCCATAGAAAAGGTTATGGAGGGCCGGAGGCCGACAATGATTAACTGCCCCGGCGACGATCCGCTTTGCAAAGAGTGTCTAACCACAGAAAACGGAGAGTGCAAGTTCTCTTCTGAGGTGATTGTTCCAATCGTTGCCGAAGGTGATCCAATTGGAGCGGTTGTCCTGGTATCGCGTGATGCGGGTGTAAAAATGGGCGAGTTGGAGTTAAAGTTAGCGGAGACAGCCGCAGGCTTTTTAGCGAAACAGATGGAACAATAAATAAATCACTCGGATTTAAGTATGGAATTCGCAAAGCAATCGAATTGCCCGGAATTTTGATATGGCTGACCTTAAATTACTTCAGGCTGAGTGAGGGTTGTAAGCGAATATGGCCGCGTGCCAGATAATAGTTTGTGGCCTCGGGCCGGGAGGCCGGGAAGCTGTCCCCGTCGGCGTCATGGAAATATTGCGTCAGACGGGGATTAAATTTTTACGAACCGGGCAACACCCGGTGGCACCGCTTCTTCAAGAGGAAGGGATTAGCTTTACTACCTTTGACCATTATTATGAAGAAGAAAGCAGTCTTCATGCGGTGTGCCAGCGGATTGCGGCTGCGGTTCTTGAGGCCGCCCGCGGCTCCGAGGAAAAAACACCTGTCGTTTACGCGGTTCCGGGGCATCCTTTGGTAGCGGAAGAACCCAGCAGGTTAATAATCGAAAAGGCAGAAAGCGAAGGATTGAGAGTCCGCGTGCTCCCGGCCATGAGTTTCCTGGAAGCGATTTATGTTTCGTTGCGGCTCGACCCTGTCCGGGGTATGAATATCCTGGATGGATTAGAGCTAGACCCCAAAGGCGTTTATCCCGCCTTGCCTGTGATTGTGATACAGGTGCTGAACCAGCCGATTGCATCGGAAGTGATGCTTTTTCTTAAGGATTATTATCCGGATGATCACCCGGTTACGGTTATTCGCGCTGCTTCCGTCCCGCGTGAGGAAAGGCGGGCGGATGTTCCCCTCTGTAAGCTCGACACGCTTCCTTGGTTCGACCATCTAACCAGCGTCTACCTTCCGCCACTGGTTATCTCGGTTAAACAAACGGATTATTTTTCCCTAAACGGCAGGAAACAGGAGTCGCCTGGGCCGGAGGGGCCTCCGGGGTGTTTTGTCAACGCCGGGCGGCATCAATCCTCGGTGGAACCGCTTTTAAGCATAATAGCGGCTTTAAGAGGGGAAAACGGGTGCCCCTGGGACAAGGAACAGACGCACCAGACCCTTAAAAAGTATCTCGTAGAAGAAACGTACGAGGTTTTAGACGCGATAGAGCGCGGGAAACCGCATAATCTCTGCGAGGAGTTGGGAGACTTACTACTACAAATCATCTTTCACTGCCAGATTGCGACCGAGGCGGGTGATTTTAATTTTGCAGACGTGGTACAAGCCATAAGCAAAAAAATGATTTTCCGCCACCCGCACGTTTTTGGGGAAACGAGGGTGCAGAACAGTCAAGAGGTCGCGGTTAACTGGGAACGTCTGAAGAAGGTTGAAAAACCAGACGCCGTGATGTTTGATGGGATTCCGAGATCGTTGCCGGCTTTGCTCCGGGCGACCAGGGTACAAGAAAAGGCGGCACGGGTCGGCTTTGACTGGGCGAAGTGGCAGGACGCAATGACGAAGATTCAGGAAGAGGCAGCGGAACTGGCCGCTGTGAAAGAAGCACCCGAGAAGGTGGAAGAGGAACTCGGGGATCTAATATTTGCGGTAGTCAACGTCATCAGGCTCCTCGGCAAGGATCCGGAAGAGGTGTTGAACCGGGCCACCGAAAAATTCGTGCGCCGCTTCGGTTATATCGAACGAAAGGCAAGGGAGAAAGGGTTAGAGCTGAAAGATGTTAACATAATACAAATGGACGAATGGTGGGAGGAAGCGAAGATGATAGAGGCCCATGACAACATCTAAGGCTTCGAAGAAGCTCGTTCGTCTATTATATAGAGCGCCTCAAAGCTGTGAAAAACAACCCGGCGCTCAAACATAAGGTTGGAAACCATTACTTAGAAAAATTTTGAGTATAAATTGCTTTTTTTGCAGGAGAAATCAAGACTTTAGCGAATAGTGAATCAACCCATAATTCTTCCAGGAGGGATGATTGTGAACAAATCGGAAATGGTTGCCAGTGTCGCAGAGAGAGCCAATTTGACGAAAAAGGACGCAGAAAGGGCTATTACGGCGGTTTTTGAAAGCATCAGTGACGCGCTAGCTCAGGGTAACAAGGTACAGCTTGTCGGGTTTGGTACGTTTGAGGTGAGGCAGAGGGCGGCAAGGAAGGGTCGGAACCCGCAGACCAAAGCCGAGATTCAGATTCCGGCGGCCCGGGTGCCGGTGTTCAAAGCCGGGAAGTCGCTCAAGGAGACCGTTTCTAAATAAAAACATAGGGTGCGCATAGATAAATATTTAAAAATCGCCCGCCTGTTTAAACGGCGTACTGTTGCCCAAGAAGTCTTACGGGAAGGGCTGGTGACAGTAAACGGACGAACAGCAAAGCCTTCGACTGAGGTTGGGCCAGGGGATGTGGTGTCGATAAATTTAGGGCCTAAAACTATAACGGTCGAAGTGCTTGCCGTAAGTGAGCACATTACGGCCAAAGAGGCGCCGTCTCTTTATAAGGTGTTATCAGAGTAATTTTATCGAAGCCAAAAAATAAACCGTGCCATTAAGGCGCGGTTTATTTTACAAACGCCAGGTTTAAAACCTTCGCCTTTAGGCGACTTTCAGTCGCAACGTAACCCACCAGCTTTAGCTGGTGGTCGATAAGTTTTTTGTCTCTATTCTGGATTCTGACTACTGGCTACTGACTACTGACTTCCGAATTCCGACCTTACTCCGTACCTGAATAGTTACGTTCTATCTTGTTTTCCGGCGCATAAAATCAGTAGCAAATTAAACGTGAGAAGACCGCTGAAACCACTCCTGCCGGTTTATCAAGACGAGCGGCATTTGATCCGCTGTTTTGTAAAAGATTACGCGCTTGAAGATATGGATCAAGAAGATCAGACCTGACATCGGCCATCCGGTGTCTGACGCCGAAAATGGGGGGAGTTTTGTGGCCGAAAGCGCTCGCCATAGTTTTAGTGTTGAAGACCGGAAGCGCTTTGTCGCTGACGGGGTGCGACACGTGGGCAAATTTTCGGAGAGGGAGATTGAAGCGGACACAAATCTGGGTTTCTTGGTATTAAAGGGTGAAGGGCTTTATATCACCGAGCTGAATCTCGAGATGGGGAAGCTGGTGGTTGAAGGAAGATTCCAGTCAATTGTTTATTCGGAGGAGAAAAAGACTGCTAAGCGAGGGCTTTGGGAAAGGCTGGCCCGGTGACCCCGGAAGTAAGAATAAAGAATAAAAAATAAAAAATAAAAAATAAAGAATAAAGAATACAGAATACAGAATATAGAAGCTAAAAGCCAAAAGTCAGGAGTCAGAAGTCAGAAGTCGGAAGCCCGGAATCTAATATGTTCTGCATGGAATCGATGGGGCATCGGTATCAAGAAAGTTTTTATTCTAACCACTAACTACTAACCACTAACCACTAACCACAAAAACAACGGAGTGGTTCTGGCGTGCCGAGTTTTCTCTTCCAGATTAAGAGCTTCGGTGTAAGCATATCTGTCGGAGTTATCGGTGGCTGGCTTTACGACCTTTACCGCGTATCTTTCCAACTCCTGAAGTGGCGTACGCGGTTTGCTACGGCTGTCGGTGACGCGTCTTTCTGGCTGATTTTTATTACGGCTGCCTGCTTTCTCCTTTTTATCGGGAACGCGGGCGAGGTGCGGTTCTATACCTTTTTAGGCATGGTACTTGGTTTAATCTTTTACCGGCGTTTATTTCACCGCCGTGTGGTGGCGTTTGAAAGTCGTTGCGGCGCGGCGTTGCTCCGCCTGATGACTGCAATAAAAAAACCCCTCCTTGTTTTTTTTCGTCCTCTCCGAAATCTATCCCGGTTGCTTCACCGTCGCCAGGTTAGTTGACTCGAGGAAAATAATTCTTAGCGCAGCAGGAGAAATAAATTTAACGTAGAATTAACGTAATAATTTTGTCCTTATTTTGTAGTATAAGATGTTATTCTCAAGGTGATAACGGTTGAAGATCGAAATCAGGGGCGCCGAGAAGCTTAGTCATCGCGAGAGACAGGTAGTGGTTCTAAAAGAGATGGGCTATGCTGCGGAAGCCATCGCCCATCGTTTGAAACTGAGCCCTTCAAGCGTGGCCACCCTTTTCAACCGGGCGCGCCAGAAGGGCTATGAAGTCGTTATTATTCTGCCGGGACGGGTATTGTTGCCTGATGAGGAGGCGTTAGAGGGTGACAGTGAAATCGGCGACTGAAACAACCAGGGCAGTTGCGAAGCGGCGTTTTAATCCTTCCCGGTTACCGGTCGTCTTGTTTCTTGTTTTCTTAGCCTATCTCCTTCTTATGGTCGGTGCGCAGTTCAGCCGGTTAGGCGCCCTGGAACGCGGCGTGGCGCAGTCCGAGCAGGAATTAGAGTCAATACGAGAGCAGAATAAGGCGCTCTGGGAACGGGTTCGTCTGCTGCAATCGGATGCGTACGTAGAGTCCCTTGCCAGAGAGAAACTGGGGCTGGTGAAGCCCGGGGAAGTTCCGGTGGTGATTCAGAAGTCGGAAGTCGGAAGCCGGAAGCCGGAAAATAGAAGGTAGAATACGGAAGATAGAAGGTAGAATAAATTCTGAATTCTATATTCTGAATTCTGACGGCTAAAGCCTGACCTTTAAGTGATTACTTTGTTGAGGGGGTATTCAATTATATCCTGGGCTCCCGCCGTTTTAAGCGCGGGTATCAATTCCCGCACCCGGTGTTGATCTATCACCACTTCCACGGCGACCCAGCCGCCGTTGTTGTACAGGGGTGACACGGTAGGGTTTTTCATGGCCGGCAGGATTTTCAGCACCTCCGGAAGCTTTTCACCGGGAACGTTCATTTTAAGTCCTACCTTGGCGTATGCGGACAGGGCGCCTTTGAGAAGAAGGGCGATTTTTTCCAGTTTCTCGCGCTTCCAGGGATCCGCCCAGGCCTGAGGGTTGGCGTGCAACCGGGGCGTCGACTCGAGAATGGTTGATATCACCCGGAGGTTGTGCGCCTTGAGAGAGCTTCCCGTCTCGGTCAGATCCACAATGGCGTCCACCACCTCTGGAACTTTTGCCTCCGTAGCGCCATAAGAAAATTCAATGCTTGCGCTCGTCCCGTGGCCGGCCAGGAAGCGCCGGGTAAGATGGACAAATTCGGTTGAAATCCGTTTTCCCTGGAGGTCGGTGACTTTTTGGATATCGCTGTCCTGGGCTACCGCGAGTACCAGGCGCACCGGGCGGTTGGATTGCTTGGCATAGGTGAGTTCGGCAACTTCCACGACTTGGGCTTCATTCTCCTGGATCCAGTCGTAGCCGCTCAAACCCGCATCGAGCACTCCTTCGGAGACGTACCGTGGTATTTCCTGGGCACGCATGAGGATGACTTCGATTTCAGGATCGTCAACGTAGGGGTAATAAGAACGCCCGCTGGCGGTAATATTGTACCCTGCACGCTTAAACAACTGAAACGTGGCTTCTTGCAGGCTGCCTTTTGGTAGGCCGAGACGTAGTTTCACTTCTTTAACCTCCTTCACGGTTAAGCTAATGCTGATGGACCTCTCGGGTCCGTTCAACGTTCGACGTACAAGCTAATACTGATGGACCTCTGAGGTCCGTTCACGGTTCACAGTTCGAAGTTCACGGATAGAAGGTAGAATTCAGAAGCCAGAAGCCAGACCCCCGAACTCGTAACTCGTAACCCGCAACTCGTGACTTTTGGCTGACGGCTGAGAGCTGGTAGCTAAATAAATACAGCCTTATCTTACAAGGCAAGGAACCAAGCGGTCAAGAGGTTTCAAGCTAATACTGATGGACCCTTAAGGTCCGTTCAACGTTCATGCTGATACTGTATGAAATCCGGGTCCGTTCGAAGTTCATTGGAACTGACGCACTAAAAAACTGTAGTACTGTAGCACCGTAGCAGACTGAGGACTGAGGACTAAGTTATGGGGGGTGTTTTGAGTGCTTATCGGAGCTATCGACATCGGAACCAACTCCACACGGTACCTTTTGGCAGACGTTGACCCTGAGTCGGGGGTTAGGCGCATCGAAACGGCACTTAAAACAACCAGGCTCGGTGAGGATATCACTTCCGGACGTTTGACGGAACAGGCGATGGCCAGAACGGCGGCGGCGGTGGCGGAATTCTGGCGGCGCGCCCAGGGTATGAGGGCGCAGGAGATCAGGGCTGTGGCTACATCGGCGGTGCGTGAGGCAAGCAACCGGGAGGACTTCCTCGTACTCGTCCACCAGACAACCGGGTTGGAGGTACAGGTCCTCTCCGGGTCTGAGGAGGCCTATTACACCTTTATCGGAGTTATGACAGGCTTGAAGGTGGAACGCGAAAAGACGGTGGTAGTGGATATCGGTGGCGGAAGCACAGAGCTTATCTGGGTCGAGAACGGGCGCTTTTTGCTACGCAGCCTTCCTCTCGGAGCTGTCCGTCTAACGGAGGAAGGTCGGGGGGCATCTGAAGCGGAGGTTCTGCTGAAACCTTTTACCGGCTTCATAAGCGGGCGCCGTATCATCGGAACCGGCGGCACCATTACCACACTCGCTGCTATCAGCCAGGGGATGGAATCCTATGATCCGGTTAAAATCCATGGTTACCAGTTGAAGGCTGAAGAGGCGGCCGCGTTGACTGTTAAACTTGCCGGCCTTTCCCTGGCCGACCGCATGAAGATACCAGGTTTGCAACCTGAGCGTGCGGATATTATTGTTGCCGGCGCCGGTATTCTAATGGCTCTTTTGAACCTCACCGGCGCTGCCGGAATCACGGTAAGCGAAAACGACATCCTTTATGGAGTGGCTCTCAACGCAGTAGGCGGTGTCGAAATAAAATTACCCGACGGCTGTTAAAAACGACATGAATTACCGCCCTCGTTGGTTATAGTTTAGGTAATTATTACTAACGGGGGTGTCAGGGTGCTGGAACGGGCCGACACTTACCCCTACCGGCGTCAAGCAAGCACGAAGGGCCGGAGACTCCAAGCCATACGGCGGGAGGATGGGGTTAAAGGACTTACGCCAAAACATCTGCGTCGTAAAAACACTTCTTTCTATCAGGCGTTAAAAGATCAAAGCCGCGGATCGGCGCTCTATATCGCCGGTTTCTTCCTCGGACGGGCGGTTTTACTCGGACAGCTTACTCCTTTTGGCCCCGCTTTTGCGGTCGCCGCCACTCTAACGTACGGCGGCCGGGTCTGGCCTGTATGGGTCAGTGTGCTTGTGGGGCAGGTCTTGCTGTTAAAAGGGGTTACGGCTGTCAGCGCAGTTGCCGCCACTTTAACCATCCTCTTCCTGTTGCGGATATCACCGCGCGATTTTTTGGATAAACCCCTCGGGGCCCCGGGGCTGTCGGCCGCCTCGATTGTGGTGACAAAGACGTGCTTTTTAGCCTTCGGTAATCCCACCTCTTACGCATACGTGAGTATTTTCTTCGAAGCCGCTTTTGCCGGTGTTCTGGTGTATGTTTTTCGCCAGGGGCTTGGTGCCTGGCGCCAGAAGCGCGGTCTTCAGCTTACCGTTGAAGAAATTTTTTGTCTCTTGGCCGTAGTAGCCGGGGTTATAGCCGGCACCGGTGAGCTCTCGCTCGGATCGGTCTCTTTAAAAGGCGTCTTGACCCGGCTTTGCCTTCTTTTTGCGGCGGCAACCGGTGGGGGCGGCGCGGGCGCGGCGGCGGGGGCAATATTGGGAGTCATTCCCGGCCTGGCTTACACGGTAGCCCCGCAGGCGGTTTCCAATTATGCTTTGGCCGGTTTCCTGGGTGGTTGTTTCCGTGGCTTTGGCAGAGCAGGGGTAGTGGTGGGTTTTGCCTTAGGAAACGTGCTTCTCGCGCTTTATATCAAGGATCTTAACAGTTTATCCCGGATTGTTGCGGAGACAGGAATCGCCACGTTAATATATCTTGTTACTCCCGTCAGTTGGTATGCGGGCTTCAGGGCTTCTATTTCCGGGGTAACCAGCACCGCGCCGGACAAGAAGGTATATGAAGAGCTGGTTCTGGGGCGCCTTAACGGCTGGGCGCAGGTGTTGGACGAACTTGCCGCTACCTTTCATACCGCGGGTGCTCTCAGACAAACAGGTGAAAACGGGTCAATCGAGGTCTTAAAGGAAGTAAGGGACCGGGTTTGCGGCAACTGCCCGCTTCACCGCACCTGCTGGCAGTGGGAGGAGAAGCAGACGGTGGCCGTTTTGCAGGAGGCAATCTCCCTGCTCGACGGAAAGGGCCGGCTGCAATCCGGTGACTTGCCGGAATATCTTGAAAAGCGCTGCGTGAAACTCAAAGAGCTGACGCTCACCATCGGCCTCCTTTATGAAACATTCCGGTTGAACAGGTACTGGTACCGGAGGATAGTGGAAAGCCGGGCGGTGGTCGCCGAGCAGTTGCACGGCATTGCGCAGGTGCTGAAAGACTTTTATGAGGAACTCGGGGAGGGCTTCTCCCGTGTTGCGGCGATCGAGGCCGAGCTTTGGGAGATGGCCCGCAGCGGAAAACTTAAAGTCGATCACCTGCAGGTGTCGTTGCGGGATGACGGAAGAATAGAGGTCAAGGTCGCTACAGGCGCCTGCACCGGAAACCTTTACTGCCAGCGCGTGGTCGCCCCCGCCATCTCAGGGATCACACGGCAGACGTATTCCGTAGCCCATACCGCTTGCCCGCTCCGGGAAGGCGAAGAGAGGTGCTGGTTCACCCTTTACCCCGCACTGCGCTACCGTCTTGCGGTTGGGATGGCCACGGCGGGGAAGGAAGGCGGGGTTTCAGGGGACAGTTATTCCTGTATCCAGATACCGGGAGGGCGTTACGTCCTGGTACTCAGTGACGGGATGGGTTCCGGCGCTGACGCTGCGGTGGAGAGCACAACCGCGGTTTCGCTGCTCGAATTGCTGCTAAAGGCCGGATTTGGCGAGGAACTGGCTGTAAAAACGGTAAATTCCTTGCTCTTATTGCACTCCCCCGGGGAAAGCTATGCAACGGTTGACCTGGCAGTGATCGACCTTTACAACGGGAAGCTGCAGTGGGTAAAGATCGGCGCCGCGCCGGGTTTTATTTACCGGCGGGATGGGATGGTGGAGGTTGTCCGTGCTCCTTCCTTACCGGTTGGTATTGTAAATCCGATTGAGGTTGTGGTGGTGGAGAAGGAACTCGGAGCGGGTGACGTTTTACTCCTGGTCACCGACGGTTTATTTGATTTCAATCGCAGCGAAGGGAAGGAGGAAGAATGGTTCCTCGACTGCCTTCAAGAGGCTGTTGACGGCGACCCTCGCAAGATGGGGTCATTCATACTCAACCGGGCGCGGTTGGTCTCCGGCGGGTCGCTGCCGGACGACGCCACGGTGGTTGTCGCCCGGGTTATGGAGGCGGAACGGGGATAATAAGTTTAAAAGGTCCTTTATCTTCCTGATTTAGAACGCGTGTCCCGTGACCCGTGACTTTATTGGGAATACCGGAAGTGATGCGTGATCTTGCTCGGCCAGCGCAAGAGGTAATCGCTTTCACTTGCCACGGGAGCTGCGTTATTAAGGACAAACGGCACGCCGTCGGGACGACGCCGGTCTGAAATTATACCGATGTGCTCCCAGGGAGGGCCGAAGACCACGATATCGCCGGGTTGCCATTCAATCAGGTTGTCTTTGTCACCAGGAATAACTTCGTTGGTGAGTTCCTGTCCGTGCCGGTGAAAAAAGACCACCAGATTCGCGACGCGGCGGAAATCGATATTCGGGTCGGGATGCGCCCCTGTTTTTCCGTAAGAGCTTGGTCTCTTTTTGATGTCTTCATCCACCATTCTTTTGAGGTCGTAGCCGGCTTCTTGAAAGGCCCGCCAGATAACGTCGGAACAGGCGCCCCGTCCCTCCGGCGGGTAACCGCCTGCATAATAAGCAGCATCATACCGGGTGCGATGCTGCACCTCCCGGCGCGCACCGTTTACAAAATCCAGGGCATCAGGAATCCCGTTTTGATTTGCGTCCCGGTTTTCAATAACCGTTGGGATTTCTATAAGGTGCTGCGGACTGCGTGCCAACCAGCCGGAAACCCGCTCAACGAAGATGACCACAACGGCGAGAAATACGGTAGTCACCACCATAAACCCAAACCGGTGACGCTCCGATGATAGAAGACTTACCAAAGACCTTGCCCCCCCAAGTGGCGAATGCAGATGAAGCCTTCCGGGCTTATGTATTTTCAGTAAAATCATATATCCAACCTGCTACTATTCTAACGTATGATCGGATAAAATGCGCGCTGTTTACTCGCAGGACGATTTAATATAAGGAGGGAAACGGCGAAACGCGTGTAAGTTTAATATCGGGTGGTTTAATTTGGACATCCTTCCACAGGTACAGTCGACTATTAGACGCTTCGGGATGCTCCAGCCGGGGGATGTTGTGGCGGTCGGCGTTTCCGGGGGGCCGGATTCGGTTGCGCTTCTTGATTTGTTGTGCCGGCTTAAAGACGACCTCCGGCTCCGGCTGTACGTGGCCCACCTCAACCACCGCCTTAGAGCCGAAGCAATCAGAGAAGCGGAATTCGTCGAAGGGCTTGCCGCCTCGCACGGACTGAAGGCAATGGTACAGGACGCCGATGTTCGGGCGTACGCCAAGGATCGCCGGCTACCGATAGAGGTTGCGGCGCGGGAGGTGCGGTACCGGTTTTTTACTTCGGTGCTTGCCAAAACCGGGGCGGCACGGATGGCGCTCGGGCACCAGGCGGACGATCAGGCGGAAACGGTGCTCCTTAACATCATAAGGGGCGCTGGGTTGGCCGGGTTGAAGGGAATTCCTCCCGTGCGGGGGCCGTTTGTCAGACCCCTGATTGAAGTCCGGCGGGCGGCGGTAGAATCGTATTGCGTTTTCCGCGGGCTTAAAACTTGTCTTGACGCTTCAAACCTTAGTACCGAGCACCTCCGGAACCGCATTCGCCATAAACTGATCCCGCTTTTAGAACATGATTACAATCCGGCTGTGGTTGAAGCCCTCGGCCGCCTGGCGGACATTGCGCGTGAGGAAGAGAGGTTCATTGCGGCTGAAACGACTATAACTTATGACCGGATAGCGTCCCTTACGAAAGAAGGTATTGATTTAGACGCAACCGCGCTCGCCGCGCTTCCCGTCGCTCTGGCCCGGCGGGTGGTCCGCCTCGCCTGTAAAACGCTCAGTGACGGTGTTTACGGACCCGATTTTTTGCATACTGAGAAGGTTTTAGAACTTCTTAAATCCGGCGCCGGTCAGGAGGTTGTTCTCCCGCGTGGCCTGAGGGTGGTGCGGTCTTATAAAACCCTTTTATTTATGCGCGGGAAAAGGCGCGAGATTTCCGACTTCTGCCGGTCTGTCGGCTTACCGGGGGCAACCCTCATACCAGAGCTGAATTTAATGCTTGAAACGCGGATAAAAAGCCAAAATTCCAGTCCTTCCGGTTTACCTCCCAACGAGGCGCTGTTGGACCTCGACCGCCTTGAACCCCCGCTGGTTGCGAGACGGAGGCGTCCCGGCGATGTTTTTCACCCGTTTGGTTTCCGGACGCCGGTTAAGTTGAAGAATTTTTTCATCGCCCAGAAGATTCCCCGCCACCGCCGTGACGAGATACTTCTGGTGGCCGATGCGTCCGGTATAGTATGGGTCGGAGGGGTACGGACGAGTTCCCGGGCAGCGGTGACGGAGGAAACAAAACGAATTCTCCACCTGCGCCTGGTTCCCCTGACGGAAGGAACTGCGCGGGGAACGCCCGGGTAGCGGCCATAGGTGCGAGGGCGTTTTCAACAACAAAACGGACTTTTATCCCCAGGTTTAACGTTAAAGAAGGGAAAACGTATGTTATCGGCGAATCACTGCTTATTGGTTGTTAGTATGAGAGGTGTTTGTGGATTTTTGCCGCCTTGCGTGCGAAAAGAGTGGTAGAGAGCGTTACGGCTTTTAAAAAGGGGCGCAACGTGATATAATTTATTGGTTAAAATTCTTTTGAAGCAGAGAAAACAACAGGAGGAGAGTTTTTTGCAGCGCCTTCTTAAAAACTTGGGTATCTACCTGCTCATCGTCTTGGTTATCGTGATGTTGATCAGGTATGCCCCGGCGCGTAACAACGACGTAAAATCTATCCCGTACAACCAGTTCCTGCAGGAATTGGATAAGGGAGAGATCAGCAGTGTTGTTGTCCGTACGGAAAACAGTACCAATTTCATAACGGGGACCAAACGCGACAACACTAAGTTTGAAACCAAGGGCCCGATTCTCGACGACACACTTATTAACGCGTTGAGAGAAAAAGGGGTTAAGATGGAGTGGCAGCCGCCGCCGCAACCCGCGTGGTGGACGAACCTTCTTGCGGCTTTCTTACCCGTGCTGATTGTCGTTGGACTGTTCTTTTTTATGATTCAACAGACGCAGGGCGGTGGCAGCCGGGTCATGTCTTTCGGCAAGAGTCGCGCGCGTCTCCACTCCGACGAGCGAAAACGAGTTACTTTTGCAGATGTGGCCGGTATCGACGAGGTCAAGGAAGAGCTTCAGGAGGTAGTGGAATTCCTTAAAAACCCCCGGAAGTTCAGCGAGGTGGGAGCCCGCATCCCGCGGGGCGTGCTTCTTTTCGGCGCGCCGGGTACGGGCAAAACGCTGTTGGCCCGGGCGGTGGCAGGTGAAGCGGGGGTTCCTTTCTTCAGCATCAGCGGTTCTGATTTTGTGGAAATGTTCGTCGGCGTGGGTGCGGCCCGGGTGCGTGACCTTTTCGAGCAGGCCAAGAAAAACGCGCCGTGCATCGTGTTCATCGACGAGATCGATGCCGTGGGTCGGCAGCGGGGCGCCGGCCTGGGCGGCGGTCATGACGAGCGGGAGCAAACGCTGAACCAGCTTCTTGTAGAGATGGACGGCTTCAACCCGAATGACGGGATAATCGTTGTCGCGGCCACCAACCGGCCGGATATCCTCGACCCGGCGCTTTTACGCCCCGGGCGGTTTGACCGGCAGATAGTAGTCGACATGCCTGATATCAACGGGCGCAGGGCGATACTCAATGTACACGCCCGCGGGAAACCCCTGGCGGAAGATGTCGATCTCGACGTTGTGGCGCGGCGGACCCCCGGTTTTAGCGGCGCGGACTTGTCCAATGTGGTCAACGAGGCCGCTCTCCTGGCCGCGCGGCAGGACCGGAAGAAGATCCAGATGGCTGACATGGAGCGGGCGGCGGAGCGGGTGATTGCCGGACCGGAAAAAAAGTCGCGGGTTATCAGCGAAAGGGAAAAATGGCTGGTTTCCTACCACGAGGCCGGCCACGCCATTGTCGGCTACCTTCTGCCGTACTGCGACCCGGTGCACAAGATCTCCATCATCCCCCGGGGGCGCACGGGAGGGTATACCCTTCTGTTGCCGAAGGAAGACCGGTATTATATGACCCGTTCGCAGCTTTTGGACCAGATAACGATGCTTCTTGGCGGGCGGGTTGCTGAGGACCTTATGCTCAAGGAGATAAGCACCGGTGCCCAGAACGATCTTGAACGGGCGACGGAAGTGGCCCGCCGGATGATAATGGAATACGGGATGAGCGAGGAGCTGGGGCCGTTAACCTTCGGCCACAAGCAGGATACGCCGTTCCTGGGTCGTGACATTGCGAGAGACCGGAATTACAGCGAAGAGGTCGCCTACGCCATCGACCGGGAGGTAAGGCGGGTCATTGACGAGTGTTACAACCGGGCGCGCGAGATTTTGACCGCCAACCTCGGCTCTCTTGAACAGGTGGCTAAACGGCTCTTTGAAAAGGAAACGATTGAGGCGGATGAGTTCGGCGAGTTAATGGGGACACCCCGACAGGTATCTCCCGGCGAGCAGACCCCTGCTCCTGCGGTTTCCTTCAACAAGGAAACAAAACGCCCGTTACCGGTAGCCAAACCGGAACCGGTGATAACCTTTAAGAAACTTTAGAACAAATCGGGCTCGTTTCGCGCGGGCCTGGTAATTTTTTTATTAGGGCCTTTGACGCGAAAATCTACGAGAAGTGGCAAGCCCAGCACTCAACTTGCTGATCTTAAGACGCGGCGTTCTAAGTCGCATTGTGTATATAACGATGTAAAGTAGTTTTAACGTACCGTTGAGTGCTGGGTGGTTCCGGCTTGTCCGGGTTAGGAGGGAAAAGTCTTGGAGCGTACCTTTGTCATGGTAAAACCCGACGGGGTTCAACGAGGTTTAACAGGTGAGATAATAGCCCGGTTTGAAAGGCGCGGTTACAAGCTTGTCGGGTTGAAAATGCTTTTAATCCCAACGGAGCTCGCCGAAAGACATTACGGCGAGCACAGGGAAAAAGTTTTTTTCAGGGGCCTGGTTGACTTCATTACTTCAGGCCCGGTAGCGGCAATGGTCTGGGAAGGGAAAAACATAGTGGCTGCTGCGCGGGATATGCTCGGGGCCACCGACCCTCAGAAGGCGCTTCCCGGAACCATCCGTGCTACGTACGGGATTGATATCGGGCGTAACGTCGTCCACGGTTCGGATTCTCCTGAAAGCGCCCAGCGGGAAATCGGGATCTTCTTCAAGGAGGAAGAACTCGTTCCTTACAACCTTACGATCAACAACTGGATTTACGAATAACAAAGACAGCTTTGTAGTCGGGGCGGCGGTTTTTGCCGCCTTTTAGGTTTTTATCGATATCCATTAAGAATAAGAAAATCGCAAACGATTTCCTATAAGGCTCCCACCTCTAACCTCCCACTTCCCACTTCTCATTCAGCCGGTGGATTCCCTTTTTGTGCAATTTACCTTAGTTTTATGGCGTTTAAAACCCGGCTGGTTTGGCAACCATTTTTGAAAAATGCTATACTAAACAAACTATAAGCCACATGGCTAAAACTTTTTAGAAGGGATGGGAGAGTTAATGCGTGTTGTTCCCAGCGATCTGGAAATTGCCCAAGCCCATAAGATGTTACCAGTAAGGGACATAGCGGCATCTATTGGTCTTGATGAGGACGACTTTGAGTATTACGGCAAATATAAAGCCAAGATCAACCTTGATGTCCTGGAGAAGTTCCGCGATCGCCCCAACGGAAAGTACATCGACGTTACCGCTGTTACCCCTACTCCGCTCGGCGAAGGGAAGACCGTAACCACGGTCGGCCTCACGCAGGGTCTCGGTAAAATAGGCAAGAAGGTGCTTTGCACCCTCCGCCAGCCTTCGATGGGGCCGGTTTTCGGAATCAAAGGCGGTGCTGCGGGAGGGGGCTACTCCCAGGTTGTTCCGATGGAAGACCTCAATATTCATTTCACGGGCGATATCCACGCCGTCGGCCAGGCGCACAACCTCCTGGCGGCGATGATGGACGCTTCCATCCTCCTCAAGAACCCGTTGAACATCGACCCCCTGACCATAATGTTGCAGCGGGTGGTGGACGTCAATGACAGGGTGCTCCGCAATATCGTGCTCGGGCTTGGCGGCAGGGAAAACGGTTATCCCCGGGAAAGCGGTTTTGATATCACCGTTGCCTCGGAGGTAATGGCGATCCTTGCGCTTACCACAGGTCTGAAAGATATGCGGCAGCGTTTTGCGCGAATGGTGGTAGGCTACACCTACGACGGCAAACCTGTCACGGCGGAAGACCTCAAGGCCGCCGGGGCGATGACCGTCATCATGAAGGAGGCTATCAAACCGAACCTGATGCAGACGCTGGAGGGCCAGGCATGTATTCTGCACGCCGGTCCGTTCGCCAACATCGCCCACGGCCAGTGTTCCGTGCTGGCGGATATGATCGGCCTCAAGCTCGCGGACTACGTTGTTACCGAAAGCGGCTTCGGCGCGGACCTTGGGATGCAGAAATTTATGGACATCAAATGCCGCCAATCCGGACTGACACCGGATTGCGTTGTCATTACCAGTACGATCCGGGCGCTGAAGATGCACGGTGGCGTGGGCAACGTGGTGGCCGGCAAGCCGATGCCGGAGGAGATTCTGAAGGAAAACGTGCCTGCGGTTGAGAAGGGATGCGAGAACCTCGCCCACATGATCAAGATTGCGAAGATGTACGGTGTGCCGGTGGTGGTATCCATAAACCGGTTTGTGGCCGACACCGACGCCGAGGTCGAAGCGGTGCGGGTTAAGGCTCTTGAAGCGGGAGCTGAAGGAGCGTACCCGATCACGGTTTGGGCGGACGGCGGTGCGGGAGCGACCGACCTGGCCAAGGCCGTGGTTGAGGCTTGCGATAAACCCAAGGACTTTCGTTTCCTCTACCCGGACGATATCAGCATTAAAGAGAAAATCGGTATCATGGCCGAAAAGATATACAACGCCGCCGGTGTACGGTACGAGCCCCTGGCGGAGAAGAAGATCCAGCAGTTTGAAGCGCAGGGCTGGGGCAAGCTGCCGATCTGCATGGCCAAGACCCACCTTTCCATTTCCCATGACCCGACTTTGAAAAACGTACCGCGGGATTACACCTTCCC
This sequence comes from Bacillota bacterium, assembly GCA_040755195.1. Taxonomy (GTDB): domain Bacteria; phylum Bacillota; class Desulfotomaculia; order Desulfotomaculales; family Ammonificaceae; genus SURF-55. The sequence continues at coordinate 3,036 of JBFMBL010000033.1, read as the reverse complement.
GATCCGCGACATTCGCGCGTCGGTAGGCGCGGGGTTCCTTTACCCGCTTGCGGGCGCGATGCGGACGATGCCCGGACTGCCTTCGCAACCGGCAGCCTTTAAGGTGGACATCGACGAAAACGGACGCACGGTGGGGTTGTTCTAAGTCTTAACCCGGACAAGCTGGAACCAAAATATATCACCACAAAGGCACAGAGATCACAGAGAATAAAAATATAAGGCTAAATAACAAAAATGAATACCTATATTTTATCTTTCCCCCTCTGTGTACTCTGTGTCTCTGTGGTTAATTTTTCTTGCCATCTTGTAAAGGAGGAGTTAAAATCCTCCCTCTTTTTTATCAGCGGAACTTGAACGGTTCTACCACAGCAGGTATAATAACATACGCGTCCTTTTTTGAAACGGAGGGCTTGGTTTGGGAAGGCCGCCTAAATGCCGTCGGGTAGAATTCATGCCTCACTGCACGTTCTTTAAACCTGCAGGGATACCCCTTTGCAACCTTGAGGAAATCGGCTTGGGTGTGGAGGAGATAGAGGCACTCCGGTTGAAGGACCTCGAGGGGTTGGAGCAGGAAGAGTGCGCGGACCGGATGGGGATCTCAAGGCCCACTTTTCAACGGATGCTTACGGGAGCAAGGATGAAACTTGCGGAAGCGTTGGTGAAAGGGAAGGCCATCCGCGTTGAAGGCGGTCATTTCCAGCTGGTAACCAGGCGTTTGCAGTGTACCGGTTGTAATAATGAATGGGAAGAACCCCGCGGCAATCCCCAAACGGCTGAATGTCCGAAGTGCGGCGGCAGGGAAATAGAAGATGTTACCGCCTGTAAGGCTCCAGGCGTAAAGGGCGGTCACGGATGTCGGTACGGAAGTAACGAATCTTAAAATAAAATATAGATTAGTTGGGGTGATTTCTTTGGGTGCCGATGAAAAAAAAGAGTGTGAGATGGCCGGAAGTGCTTGCTCAACTTGTGGGGAAAAGGAATCCTGCGACAGTGTTGAGAAGCCTGGGTTTCTGGCGCAAAACGAACTTTCCAATGTTAAAAGAGTGGTTGCGATAGCGAGCGGTAAGGGAGGCGTGGGCAAATCCTCCGTGACGGCGCTGTTGGCCAAGACCTTTAGCCGGGATGGGTACAGGGTAGGGATACTTGATGCCGACCTGACCGGGCCGAGCATTCCAAAAATGTTCGGACTGAAAGGTCATCCGGAAGGGAACGAAATTGCTGTTGTCCCACCGCGGACAGAGTATTACGGCATCCGCGTAATGTCAATGAACCTGCTTCTCGAAAAAGAGGACGAGCCTGTCATCTGGCGCGGTCCGGTTATCAGCGGCGCGATCAAACAATTCTGGACCGACGTCGCCTGGGGCGAGCTTGATTACTTGTTTGTAGACCTGCCGCCCGGTACGGGGGATGTGCCGCTTACGGTTATGCAGTCGCTGCCGCTCAGCGGAATCGTCATCGTTTCCGCCCCCCAGGAACTTGCGGTAATGGTTGTACGCAAGGCCATCAGGATGGCCGGGATTATGAGCGTTCCGATTCTCGGCATCATCGAGAATATGGCGTACGTCATATGCCCGAAGTGCGGTGATAAGATCCACGTTTTCGGTGAGCCGCGGGGCAAGGCGGTGGCCGAGGAAACCGGACTGGAACTGGTGGGAACACTTCCAATCGACCCCAAACTGGCAAAGCTTGTTGATGCGGGTAAGATCGAAGATTATGATCACAGCGGGCTTGAACATCTTCCGCGCCTCTTTGACGAAAGGTTGGGGAAACTGAAGAAAGTCGAGAGCAAAAGCTTATACACTTCATAATAATTTGATTCTTCAAAAAACCCGGGAGCAGTACACTGAACCCGGGTTTTTTTTTAGGAGGGATAACAACGTTTAAGGTACGTGTAATAAGCGTAGCTAACCGTGCCGAGGCGATCCGTGCTATGACAGCGGTGGGGGCGGATGAAGCAGGGTGCCGGATAATGGCGCCCAAGGCCGTCTTCCGCGTTATTAAGGTATCCGGCCTAAAGCCTGTGCAGGCGAACATCTTAAAACAGGAAATGCTGGCAAAGGGCGGGGAAGCGGCGGTTTCGCGGGGGGTGATAACCCATGCCGTTCCCAAGTCCGACGTGTTGCTGATGGGAACCCTTCGCCAGTACGAAGAGGTTTTGGCCAAGCTTAGGATGCAGCCTTTCGGGCTTGCCGGCCTCGGCGAAGAGATCCGGAAAGCCCTTCACAGCGCTGAGGGCCGTAAGTCCTACCGCCTTGACTGTCGCGGCCGTAAGCTTGTAATCGGCGAACGGACGCTGGTTATGGGAATTTTGAACATCACGCCCGACTCTTTCTCTGACGGCGGGTGCTACGGTACGGTCGAGGCCGCAAAGGCCAGGGCACTTGAAATGGTGGAGCAGGGGGCCGATATTATTGACGTCGGGGGAGAATCGACCCGTCCGGGTTATACCTCCTTGGACGTTCAGGAGGAACTGCGGCGCGTTCTCCCGGTTTTAGAGGCCATTATGCCCATGGTGTCCGTTCCGGTTTCCATAGATACGTGCAAAGCTGCCGTTGCACGGGCTGCACTGCAAGCCGGTGTAAACATGGTCAATGACCAATGGGCCCTTTCCGATCCGGAGATGGCCCCCCTGATTGTTTCGGCTAAAGCGCCGGTGATCATGATGCATAACCAGAAAGGCACGGATTACGAGGACCTGATGGGTGATATCACGGCATACCTTGAGGAGCGCGTCAGATGTGCTCTGGCGGCGGGTGTCCCGGCGGAAAATATCATCATAGACCCGGGGATCGGTTTTGGCAAGACACCGGTGCAAAACATAGAAGTATTGCGGCGTCTCGAAGAATTAAACTCGCTCGGCTTTCCGGTGCTTATCGGGACGTCCCGCAAGTCGTTTATCGGCTATGCGCTTGACCTTCCGGTGAACGAGCGTCTTGAGGGCACGGCGGCGTCGGTTTCCGTAGGGATAATGAAAGGCGCGGATATCGTCCGGGTACACGACGTCAAGGAAATGGTCAGGGTAGCCCGGATGACCGA
>JBFMBL010000032.1:25517-29514 GCA_040755195.1 Bacillota bacterium | reverse complement strand
CGCTCTTGTTCCAGGCCGGGGACCGCACGCTCACCGATGATGAGGTGGCCGAGAGTCTCGAGGCGGTGATCAACCGGCTGAAGGAGCAGTTCGGCGGGACTTTGCGGGGCTGATCAAACCATGGTTGCCCGCACGTCTTTTTAGCCTTAGGAAGGAATTTTGCATAAATGTGGCGAAAACCTGCTAAAAAGCGGCGGGGGGAGATGTCGTGTCAACAAAGGAAAATCGGGTTGAAGTCGAGATTGCGGGGGAACCTTATGTTTTAAAAGGTGAAGCGGCCCCTGAACATATTGAGCGTGTGGCAACCCTGTTAAACCAGAAAATCAAGGAAGTAAGAATGCGCAACCCGCGTCTTCCGTTGCTGAAGTCGGCCGTCGTGGCGGCGCTGAACATCGTGGACGAATACCTCGTCATGAAAGATGACCACGAGAACCTGGTCCGGCTGATTGAGGCCGAACGGGTGAAATAATAAGTGCGTTAATTGGAGGAGGAGGATCTTTTGAAGATAAGGGACATCTATTCTCTGGCCGTAGAACTTGGAATGAGCCGTGATCCCCGCGGAAAAGAAGCGGTGGAGGCTTTGCTTGCACGGGAACGTGATAAGTATAAAGAATTGAAAGATGACGAAAAAGCGGATTATGACGAGGAAAGGCTCACAAACCCCTACGCGGATACCCGCATGCTTTACGGTGACTCGGAGCGCGATGTGAGGCGCGTTCTTACCGGGGTGGACATGGAAGCGGCTGAGGTACTGCTGGCCGACAGACTTGGGGAAAAGGGTAAAAAGATAGACCTCATTATCGCCCATCACCCCGAGGGGGCGGCGATAGCGGCGCTTCACGACGTAATGCACATCCAGGAGGAGGTGCTGGCGCGTTTCGGGGTACCGATAAACGTGGCCGAAGGGATAATGTCATCAAGAATAAGCGAGGTAAAACGCGGCTTGATGCCGCTCAACCATTTTCGAGCGGTAGATACCGCCAGGTTGTTGGATATCCCGCTGATGTGCGTGCATACCGCCGCCGACAACCTCGTAACGGATTATTTGCAGAAGCTTTTCGAAGAGCGAAAACCGGAGCGGCTTTCCGACGTGGTTAAGCTTCTGAAAGAGTTGCCCGAATACAAGACAGCCGCCAAACAGGGTGCCGGTCCGACGATTGTGGTCGGGGACAAGGACCGCCGCGCGGGGAAAATCTTTGTCGACATGACCGGCGGCACCAGCGGTTCGCAGGATGCTTACGCTAAACTGGCGATTGCCGGCGTCGGCACCGTGGTGGGGATGCACATTAAGGAGGATCACCGGAAGGAAGCCGAAAAGAACAACATCAATGTGGTTATCGCCGGGCATATGGCAAGCGACTCCCTGGGGATGAACCTGTTCCTGGATGAACTGGCGCGCCACGGCATAGAGATAATTGCTTCCTCGGGCCTTATCCGGGTGGCAAGGTCCTGATGCACGCACTTGAACTCCTGGCTCCGGCCGGAAGCCGGGAGGCGTTGGTGGCGGCGGTCCAGAACGGCGCCGACGCGGTTTACCTTGGGGGAAGGAACTTCAACGCCAGGCGGCAAGCCCCCAACTTTAACCCGCCGGAACTCGAGCGGGCGGTTGCATACGCTCACATCCGCGGTGTAAAGGTTTACGTAACGATAAATACCATTGTTGCGGATACGGAGATGGAGGAGGCAGCGCGCTTCCTCCGTTTTATCTACGAGGCGGGGGCGGACGCCGCCATTGTTCAGGATATCGGTCTTTTGCGGTTGGCACGCGCGGTGGTACCCGAACTGGCCTTGCACGCCAGCACGCAGATGACCATTCATAATTCGACCGGAGCCGCCCTTATTAAAAAGGCCGGTGTAACCAGAGTAATCCTGGCCCGGGAGCTTTCCCTGAAGGAGATCGCAACCGTAAAGAAAGAAACCGGTATGGAGGTAGAGGTTTTCGTCCACGGAGCGTTGTGCGTCTGTTATTCCGGCCAATGTTTAATGTCCAGCTTCATCGGCGGCAGAAGCGGCAACCGCGGTATGTGCGCGCAGCCGTGCCGACTTTCTTACGCTCTGGCGGATGACCGGGGTAATACACTAGTGGAACCGGGGGTAACCGGTGAGTTTATTCTTTCCACACGCGACCTTAATTTCAGCCGACACCTGCCCGATTTAGCGGCGGCAGGGGTGGACGCTTTGAAGATTGAAGGACGCATGAGGCGGCCGGAATACGTTGCGACGGTTGTCCGGATATACCGGAAGCTTATAGACCGGCTGGCCGAAGGCCGCTTCTTTGTTGAGCCCGAGGAGGAGAGGGCACTGGCGCAGATATTCAACCGCGGCTTTTCGTCCGGGTATCTTTTCGGACGGCCGGGCCGGGATTTGATGAATTACCGGCGGCCTAATAACCGCGGCGTTTTTCTGGGGCGTGTGGTCGCGTACGATCGGACCCGGCGATTGGCCGAGATTAAACTGACTCTTCCTTTACAGGTGGGTGACGTAATCGAATTTTGGGTAACGGACGGGGGCAGGGTGGAAGTCGAGGTACGGGAGCTGCTGATGAACGGACAAGCGGTTCCTTTTGCCGATGCGCCGGCGTCGGTTCAGGTCGCGGCGGCGGGCAGAATCCGTTCCGGCGACAGGGTTTTTAAAACCGTGGACGCGGGGCTTATCCGGGAGGCTCAGGGAAGCTGTACGACCGCCAGGGAAAACAAGAAAATCCCGCTTCGCTTCGACGTTGTACTTTCAAAAGGAAAACCTGTTAAAATTTATGTCGAAGACCCGGAAGGAAATCACGGGGAAGGCTTTACGGAGACGCCCGCCCAGCCGGCGGGAAACCGGCCGCTTACCCCGGGCGCCGTCCGCGAGCAGTTGGAGCGTTTGGGCAATACCCCTTTTTACTTAAAGGAACTGAGTGGTACTATTACGGAAGGTCTTTTTGTGCCGTTGCGGGAGCTGAATGCGGCGCGCCGCGCCGCGCTTGCGGCGCTGGAGGAACGGCGCAGCAGGACGCCCGTAAAATTGACGGAAAGGGTTTTTTCGGAACGGATTAATAAAGCCTTTTTTATTATGCCGGCGGAAAAGGGGGAAAAGCCATACCTTGCCGTCAGTTGCGGAGACTTGACTGCGGTTGAAGCGGCGCTTAGGGCGGGGGCCGACCGGATTTATTTCGGGGGCGAAAACTTCTCGGGCCGGCCTGTATTACCGTTTGAAGATATAATAACCGAGGCGGTAAGGCGGGCCTCCGCTTGTAAACGCGACTTCTTTTTACTCACTCCCAGGATATCAAAAGACCCTGAATTAAAGGGGATTTTGGAATTTATAAGCACAGATGGCAACGGCATTTCCGGGGTTGTCGCCGGCAATCTTGGTTTGATCGCGGCGGTGAGAAACAACACCCGCCTTCCCGTCTGGACCGATTATTATCTTAACGTATTTAACCTCCAGTCAACCGCTTTCCTAAGAGAGTTGGGTGTGGCCGGGGTTACGCTATCGCCGGAACTGAACCTGAGCCGTGTTGCCAAACTGGCATTCGACTGCCCTCTCCCCGTAGAGGTTATGGTCCACGGCCTGCTGCCTCTAATGGTATCCGAGTACTGCGTGGTGGGAAGCGTACTCGGCAAAGCCGGGCATGGAAAGGTTTGCGCCGCGGTTTGCCGGGGAAAAGGATTTGCCCTCAGGGACCGTTTGGGGACATTGTTTCCCGTTGTCACCGATGACGCCTGCAGGATGCATATCTTGAACAGCCGCGAGCTGGTGATGCTTGCGCATCTTCGCGCGCTGGCAGGCGCGGGTGTGGCGGGCTTGCGGATTGAGGCCCGCACGCGGGACGCGGCGTATGTTTTCCGGGTGACGAAGACCTACCGGAAGGCGCTTGATGCCGTTTCGGCGGGTGTTGTCATAGACCTCGAGAAGATGGAACAAGAGCTGACGGCGGGGAAAAGCTTCACAAGAGGTCATTATTTCCGCGAGGCGGACGTAAAGGGCGGCTCTCAGGAAGCCTGACTTGAAGAAG
>JBFMBL010000032.1:0-25417 GCA_040755195.1 Bacillota bacterium | reverse complement strand
GCGGGTGTTGTCATAGACCTCGAGAAGATGGAACAAGAGCTGACGGCGGGGAAAAGCTTCACAAGAGGTCATTATTTCCGCGAGGCGGACGTAAAGGGCGGCTCTCAGGAAGCCTGACTTGAAGAAGTTTCGAGTTTCGAAGGAGCGTCATAAACTTGGATGATCGGGTTTTACGGCGGCTTGAGTTCGATTTGGTGCGTGAGCGTCTGGCCGAGCATACGGTAAGCGCCATCGGCAGACAGTTGGCGGAGAGCCTTGCCCCGGTAACCGAGCCGGAGACCATAAAGCGCCTGCTGGTTCAGACGGCTGAAGCGCGCAATCTTTTACGTCTTGAGCCGGGCTTTGACTTCGGCGGCTGGCACGATATACGTGAAGAACTAAAAAGATTATCACATGGAGCGGTACTTGATGCGGGCAGTCTCTGCCTTGTAACGGACAACCTTACCGCAATCAGGCGTGTGAAGCACTTTTTAAGCGAGCGATCAACGTCTTATCACGCGCTCTGGCAGGTCGCCCGAGATTTGAAACCGTTTCCGGAGTTGGAAAAAGAATTGAAAACATGCGTTAGTCCGCCGGGCGAGGTAGCCGATGAAGCCTCCGCACTCCTTGCCGACACCCGAAGACGGATAGAACGCGCAAAGAGCGGTGTTAAAGAAGCCCTGGACGTTTTCGTGCGTTCCCCGGCATGGCAGAAGTATCTTCAGGACCCCATCGTGACCATCAGAGAGGGACGCTACGTTCTACCGGTGAAAGTGGAACACCGCGACAAAATAAAAGGACTTATCCATGATCAATCGGCGAGCGGCGCCACGCTCTTTATCGAACCCATCGCCGTGGTGGAAAAAGGAAACGAGATTCGCCGGCTGGAGGCTGTAGAAAAGCGGGAAATCGAGCGTATTCTTGCAAAACTATCCTCTTCTGTAGGGATGGTTGCCGACGAAGTCATAGATTCCACGGAAATCCTCGGCAGGTTAGACCTTATTCTGGCCAAAGGCCGGTACAGTACGGTTTTAAACGCCATGCCGCCGGTTCTGTCTTCGGATCCGGTGATAGACCTGGCGAAGGCGCGTCACCCCCTGCTTAAGGGCAAGGCGGTTCCGGTAGACATCCGCCTGGGGAAGGATTTTGATACCCTGGTGGTTACCGGGCCCAATACCGGAGGTAAAACTGTAGCCCTGAAGACCGTCGGCCTCTGCGTTTTGATGGTTCAATCGGGGTTGGAGGTGCCGGCGGCGGAAGAAAGCGTGATCGGGGTTTTCGATGCGGTTTATGCGGACATCGGTGACGAACAGAGTATTACCGAAAACCTCAGCACTTTTTCATCACATCTTCGAAATATAATCGAAATCCTGGAAAAGGCCGGAGAAAAAGCGCTTGTTCTGTTGGACGAGCTCGGCGCCGGCACCGACCCGAAGGAAGGGGCGGCGCTCGGCTGTGCCATCCTTGAGGAACTCGGGCGGCGCGGGGCGAAGACCATTGCTTCCACACACAGCGGTGAACTGAAGGAGTTCGCCGCCGGCCGGCCCCGGGTAGAGAACGCCTCGGTGGAATTCAACCCGGAAACCTTGACTCCCACTTACCGTCTGGTTATCGGTCAGCCGGGGCGCTCCAACGCCTTCGAGATCGCCCGCGGTCTCGGCCTGCCTGAAAGATTTGTCGCCCGGGCCCAAGATTACCTAAACCCCGAGGAAAGGCACCTGCGCGAAATGATTCAGGACTTGGAACAGGCGCGCCACGCGGCTGACGCGGCTGCAGCGGAAGCGATCCGGCTCAAGCAAGAAACCGCGGCTATAAAAGCGGAGTACGAATCAAAGCTGGAGGAGCTTTTAGTAAAAAAGAACAGACTCCTGGGTGAAGCCCGGGAGGAAGCGGGTGCCGTATCGCGCCAGGCCCGGAGGGAGGCCGAGGAAATCATCCGCGAACTCAGAGAAAAAATACAGCTCGAAAACAGGCGGGAACAGGAGATGGCCATCCAGGAGGCAAGGGCGCGCCTTGGCCGGTTAAACGAACGGTTTGCGCAGTCTCCTTACCCGGTTCCGCAGGGTGGTTCGCCCGGGATGGTGGAACCTGGAGAGGTGGTTTTTATACCCCGTTTCGGACAGGAGGGCACGGTGGTTTCAGTTCCGAAAGAGGGGATGGTTATCGTCCAGGTCGGTGCTTTTAAGGTGGAGGTGCCGCTTGCGGCGGTAAAACCTGCAGCCAAGCGCCAGGTTGCCGCCGGGGTCGGTTTCTCCGGTGGCGGCGCCGTTTCTACCACGCTTGACCTCCGGGGGCAGCGGGTAGATGAAGCCCTGTATAACCTTGAACGGTACCTCGATGACGCTTTGCTTGCCGGACTTGGCCGGGTCGATATTATTCACGGTTACGGCACCGGGGCGCTGCGTACAGCGGTGAAGGAATACCTTCAGGGACACCCGCGGGTCAAATCCTTCCGTCCGGGCGGGCACGGTGAAGGCGGTGCAGGCGTTACGGTGGTTGAATTTAAATGATTTTATATCACGGCGCCTGTAGTTGCAGCCCATTTTTTATTATTCCTATTATCAGGCGGTGATACGATTTGCTACCGTCCTTACCTGAAAAAGGGTATAATAAAAGTCGTGGTGAGTGAAATGCAGGCGCAGGAAGAGTGTTATGGTTGTTTGGACAGGTTGATAACGACTACCGCAAGGTTGGCTTCCGCCGATCCTGTAGACCGGGAAAGATCGTTGGCCGCCGCACGGGCGGTACTTCGTGTCGAGTTTTCCCGAAACAGCATACCGACACAGATCGCGGCGGCCGCCCAAAGGATTATCAGGGAGATTTGCGACGACAATGATCCTTTCAGGGAAGTAAAAAAACGCGAACAGGCCCTCGCAGCAGAGGTAGTAGGGGAAACGGAAAAACGTTACGGCGGAAGCTGGGAAGGTCTATTCCGCCTGGCGGCCCTGGGTAATACGGTGGACTTTTTCCGAGATCTCGAATCGGTAGCGGAACAGATGAAACAGCCCGTGGTCTTTGCGGTCAACCAGATTCCGGCTTTTCTTGAGCGGCTAAGAAAAGCAAGACTTGTGCTCTTTTTCGCTGATAACGCCGCGGAGTGTTTCTTCGATTTACCCCTTTTCCGTAAGCTTTCAACGGAAGCTGACGAAGTGATTTACGTGGTGAAGGAGCGGCCGGTCCAAAACGACCTCACGCTTTCGGACCTCGCGGAATCCGGACTCAAGGACCAATTTGTGCGAGTGGAGACAACCGGCACGGATTCCCCCGGCCTGGATCTCCAGGCCGCATCGGTATCGTTCAGGAAGCTTTACGACCGGGCTGATTTAATTATAGCCAAAGGCATGGGTTACTATGAAACTCTTTCGGAGGTAAACGATAAAAGGGTGTTTTACTTGCTTAAGGCCAAGTGTAATCCGGTGGCGGCTGCTATCGATGTTCCGAGGGAAAGCTTCGTTTCCGCTTTTGATTTTAATCACAGGGGAGGGACGCGGTATGCTTAAACTGGAAAACCTCAGTGTAGCGATCGGCAATCGAACGGTGCTTGAGGACATCAACCTGCAAATCAATTCGGGAGAGACGCACGTCCTCTTCGGGCCGAACGGTTCCGGAAAGTCCACCCTTTTGGGGACAATAATGGGCTTCCCCCGGTTTCGGATCGTTGCCGGAAGGATAATCCTAAACGATGAGGATATTACCGAACTGCCGGTTAACGAACGGGCGGTGCGGGGAATCGGGATCGCGTTTCAGCGCCCGCCGACGATTCGCGGTGTACTGTTGCGCGATATCATTGAAATAGCATCGCGGGACGGGCTTGAAACCGACGCCCTTGCCAGGGAGTTGGACTTGACGGATTTCCTCGATCGCGAGGTTAACCACGGTTTTTCCGGTGGTGAGCTTAAGCGTTCGGAACTCATTCAACTGCTTGCCCAGAAGCCGGATCTTGTGCTGCTGGATGAACCGGAGTCAGGAGTGGACCTTGAAAATATGGCGCTCATCGGACAGGCTATAAACCGCCTCCTGGAAAAAGGGGTCGAACGCCTGAACGGACGGCCTATTAAAGAAATCCGGCGGGAGCGGAAAAAATCAGGTCTGATCATCACGCATACCGGCTATATCCTTAATTATCTGGAAGCGGATGTCGGGCATGTTCTGTATAAGGGAAGGCTGTCGTGCAGCGGAAATCCCCGCGAACTCTTCGGATGTATCAAACGCGTGGGTTACGGCGAGTGTATACGCTGTACGTTGTAACAGTGTAAGAAAAGCCGGATAAAATGCATTTATGCTCCGTCAGGTTATTGGCGCTGATGAAGATTTAACACAAGACGGTTTCTGATAAAACGGGGGGTTATTAGATAGAATGCCCAAAGATATAATAAAAGGTTTTGTTTTAGAAGCCGAGCCGCACACTTACGTCGAGGACCTCAAGTTGCTCCCTGATATAGAGAAAGAGCGCCTGTTGCACACCGGCGTGGATGTAAAGGAAACGAACAGGATAGGTACGTTCATGCAGCTGGATCATTCGGTAGTCCACTGCCGCAGTTCCCAGGAGGGAGTCGAGCTGCTGAACATCCGGGAAGCCCTCGAAAAATACGCCTGGGTGAGGGAGTACCTCGGCCGTTTATTGCCCGGGGATGGACAAGACGGCGCGGAGCCGAAGAACGGCTATTTTATTCGCGTTTCGCCCAACGTGAAGGCAAGGTTTCCCATTCAGGCGAGCCTTTATATCGGGCACGAGGGCCTTGCCCAGGAGGTACGCAACCTGGTAATTATTGAGGAAGGAGCGTCCCTCGACGTCATCACTGGTTGCGCTACCGGTGCGCATGTCCGCCGGGGCTTACACGTCGGGATAACCGAGGCTTACGTAAAAAAAGACGCCCAGCTCAGCTTCACCATGATCCACAACTGGGGCGAAGAGGTGGTGGTACGCCCGCGCGGCGCCACCCTGGTTGAAAGCGGCGGTGTATTTTTATCTAACTTTGTCTGTCTCAGCGGGGTTAAAAGCCTGGTAATGAATCCTTCCACCCGCCTTGCCGGAGAAGCGGCGGTGGCCCGCTACAACACCATCCTGGTGGCGCCGCCGGGTACAATGATGGACGTCGGTTCACGGGTTTACCTGAGCGCCCCGGGAACGAAAGCCGAGCTTATCGCCCGGACGATTACCACCGGGGGAGAGATCATTAATCGGGGCCATATCGCCGGGGAAGTCCCCGGGGCCCGCGGTCATCTCGAATGCCGTGGACTCATGCTTTCCGAGCGTGGGCGCGTTTATGCCATACCGGAGCTTGATGCGTTGGTGGCGAACGTCGAACTCTCGCACGAAGCGGCGGTCGGCAAGGTGGCGGAGGAAGAGATTGAGTACTTGATGGCGCGCGGGCTTAACGAGGAAGAGGCTACGGCAACAATCGTCCGCGGTTTTCTAAACGTCAGGATTGAAGGTTTGCCGGATGTTCTCCAGGGGGAAATCGATAAGGCGATCACCGCCTGCCAGCTTGGTATGTAAGGGCTTTACTTAGAATAAGAAATTTATAAAAACCCTGCCTTCGGGCAGGGTTTTTACGCCGAATTTTACACTACAATATGTATTTAATAATGGGAGTTGAAGATTGTCTAAGTTGATTTAAAAATCTCCCTTATTTAACACTACTGAGCGGGTTATACTAAAATAATTTTCTGAATATTTAAACAATTTACTTTTTGGTATATATGGAAGGAATTTTTATTCCATTTGTAGAAGGGTATTAAAAGCAACTTTGATTTGCAAGGAAGTCTTAAAATGCGAAGAAAAAAGTTGTTGATTTTTATCATAATAGCTTTAACGTATACTTTAATCCCGGCGACCAGTGCTTTTGCTTGGACGCACGGACAGTTTTCCGCCACAACCGACGCGTGCGCCGGTTGCCACGTCACTCACGCCGCTCCACAACCCAATCTCTTGAAAACGGGAACAATACAAACAGAGTTCTGCTACCTTTGCCATGGCCAGGGGACTACCAGCGCTCCCTACGACATCCAGTACGGGAAGACCATTGCCGGCGGTGAATCTTACACCTCTACCGCGGGCGGGTTTGAAAGGTTGTGGGTTGGTCCCGGAGCAGTCGACTATCAAACGGTGACCTCGCGGCACACCGTTTCGGGTTATCTGCCCGATACTCTAAACCAGGCCGGGGCTTGGAGCGGCGAAGGCGCCAAACAGTTCGTTATACCGGGGGGTACCGATGTCCTCACCGGAAATGGTCTGACCTGCGGTTCCTGTCACGACCCCCACGCCGGCGGGAAAACCCCGGGAACCGTCACGTGGACCCCCCCAGGAGCTATCAACCCTGCTACGGTCGAGAACGCTATATGCGGCAACCCGCGCCTGCTGCGCACTTCTATTTTGGGTAAGACGGTAGACAAGGTCATTTTTGCCATGGAGTCGGTTGGAGCGTTTGCTTATTCGGCTACGGACTCGGGCGTATACCTCGTGACTGATTACGTCTACGGCAGCGCTTCCTGGTGCGGCGCCTGCCACAATAAGTTTGACACCAGTACCGCGGGGGACAGGATTGCGGGGGAAGGCCATGCCGGTCAGTTACTCGGCATGTGGCGCCACCCGGTGGATGTCCACGCTACGCCGCCGAGCGGGGCCGGGATGGGTGACGTAACCATTGCCACCGGTACGCCTCTGGAAATCTGGACCTCCGGTTATTCCGGGTTGCCCGACAAGGTTGCTTGCCTGACCTGCCACCGGGCGCACGGCGCTACGGCGCAGATGGAGAGTTGGGCGGCGGTCTGGCCGCGGGACACCGGCATCGGCGGAACCAGCGATACGTCGGCGCTGTTGCGGATGGACAACCGGGGCACCTGTAACAACTGCCACGGCGCGGGAATGTACAACTGCTGGACCGATTCCCGCGTAAGGTGCTCCGATTGTCACCCGGATACGGACCGCAATCACAACGGTGACGGTGGTGTCGATTGTACTTTCTGCCACCGTTAGGTGACAAGCTGTCTCAGGGGGAATGTCGCATGAATAAAAAGTATCTGTTGACAGGTTTACTGGTTGTTGCGTTTGCTGCAGTCGGTATCTTTTTTAGAGGGGGGCAACCGCCGAGTACCGCCGAAGGAAGCACTTCCATCCCCTTGAAGGTAAGCATTAAGACAGACAAAAAATACTACCTGATGGACCCTTACTATTGGGTGTACAGCGCTTCGGGAAGCGGTGTTTGGCCGGCGGCGGGTTACCCCCGCACCGTGAACTTTTCGGTGTACCTCAACAATTTAGACGGCAGCCCGGCCGAGGTCGAGGGTCTGACATACCAGGTGTCTTTTGCGGGCGGGCAGTTGCTCACAACGGGTTCCGCTGTATATGCTGACCCTGGGGTTTATTCCGGCTCTTTTGTCCTGAGCGAAAGCAACCTGGGCGGGCAGACGTTCAGGGGTTGGCGGCCCAAGGAACTGACCATCAAGGCGCTGGTTAGCGACCGGGTGGTTAAGCGGCAGAAGATCTACGTTGGGCGCTGGGGCTGCGACCGCTGCCATCTGGAAAACAACCTGGCCAGATCGATTTATCCCTGGTGTACACCCACAGGAGGGGCACTTGGCCCGCATTACTGGGGGAATATTCTCGGGAGAAACGACCCTTCAGGCGGTACGGACCCGGAATCGGCTGAGGGTTTTGACCTGAGCTATCTCACCGACCCGGAGAAAACGCATACGCCGCATGATTATCTTACCAGTCCCCCCGACCTTGCGCACGAACTGCCGGGTTATCATGAAAGGACAAACGTGAAGTGGAGCGGAAGTCAGGACTGCTCCCCTTGCCATCAAGGATCTGGCCGTGTGCGCTACCCCTGGGGCGGGACAGGCGAGTATCCCTGGCTGGCCCACAACCGGTCGCTGACGGTGAAGTGCACCTTTTGCCACGGCATCGAAGGCGGTTACCTGCCGTCGGGTGTTTTGGATTGGTCGGATAACCAGGCCGAAAACTGGCAGAAGGGATCGAAATGGGTCAACAACGCCGGTTTCTCGGCCATTCACGGAGACTGTACCAACGCTCACTGCCACGGGCACATTAACGATAACACCGAAAGCGAAATCGACCATGCCAAGCCGGTATGCCGGGACTGCCACAGTGTTCCGTAACGGGAGCGTAATGCAGAGTTTTATGCGGCCCGGAGGCGTGCGATAAGATGCGCAACCAAGCATAGGTGGAGTGACGTAGCAATGGAAACTTCAAGAGAGCCAGCGGACAAACCGAAGGCTCTCTTGTGTTTAAAATGTCAGTATGCCTGTTTTAACGGACCACCGCTTACTTGGGTGCCAGGCGCTCGCAAAGGGCCATAAAGATGATCAGATCGGCAACCCGGTTCGAGTAACCCCACTCGTTGTCGTACCAGGCGAGGGTCTTGACCAGGGTGTTGTCGATCACCATTGTGGACAGGGCGTCAAAAATGCATGAATGGGGGTTTCCGTTAAAGTCTTTTGAAACCAGCGGTTCGTCACAGTAATCGACAATGCCGCGGAGTTGCCCCGCGGCAGCCTCCTTGAACAACGAATTAACCTCTTCCTTTGTCGTCGGACGGGACACCTCGACCACCAGGTCCGTGAGCGACACGTTGGGGGTGGGAACACGCACCGCTAGGCCGCTAATCTTTCCTTTCAGTTCGGGAAAGACCAGCGAAATCAGTTTGGCGGCGCCGGTGCTGGTGGGAATCATCGACAGCGCTGCGGCCCTGGCGCGGCGCAAATCCCGGTGCGGGAGGTCCAAGAGGTTCTGGTCGTTGGTGTAGGCGTGTACAGTGGTCATCGACCCCCGCACAACGCCGATATTCTCGTGGAGGATCTTTACCATAGGGGCGAGACAGTTGGTGGTGCACGACCCGCACGAGATTACATCGTGTTTGGCGGGGTCGTACCAGTCCTGATTCACACCGATGATTATGGTTGCGTCGTTAGGCATTGTTGCCGGTGCGGTGATAACGACCTTGCGGGCGCCCGCGTCGAGGTGTCGCTTGGCGTTTTCATAATCCGTAAAACGACCCGTTGCCTCCACCACCACATCCACCCCCACTTCGCGCCAGGGGATTTTAGCGGGGTCCTTTTCGGCATAGACCTTGATTTCCCGTCCGTTCACGCAAAAAATATCCTCTTTGGATTCGATCGTAGCGTCGAACCGGCCATGGATCGAATCGTATTTAAGGAGATGGGCGAGGGTCGGGCCGTTGGTAAGGTCGTTCACGGCGACCACCTGGATGTCGTGGTTGTCTGCTACAATGCGAAAGAAGTTGCGACCGATCCGGCCAAACCCATTAATGCCTACCTTTAAAACCAATTTCCACCCTCCTGTTCAATATCCGGTATCAGGCGATCCAATTTTTTCTCCCTGGTCGCCGCCTTCAGTTGCCGGCATTTGTTCCGTTTCGCCGGTTCCAGTTGCTGTTTGTGCTCCTTCGGAACCGGCGGGGAGGTGCCACTCAACCTCCAGTTCGACCTTGGCCTTGCCTTTTTTCTCTTCTACTTCCAGCTCAACCACCGCTTCTGCCGGAAGGCTGATTATTGTCTCCTGGATCATAAGCTTTTCTTCTCTAATCTGTGTCAGGATGTTTTCAAGGAAAGCAACCAGTTCATCCCGGGCCATTACCCGTTTTGTTTTTGACATAAGAAACACCTCCGCCGTCTCCTATGAGAGTGTTGCAAAACAAATAAATTCGGTAGAAAAATCACCTAACGGCTTTTGGCAGCTATAAATAAGCAAGTGCCCCGGAGGCCGCGAAAAACAAGCATGGCGCGGAAGGCGAAGACATCTGGCGCGGAGCCTAGCACTCAGACTGGTATCGAAAAACGCAGTTGCGCAAAGCACGTAAATAGCGGGTTAACGGAAGTGGCCTCTCTCAAAAGCGCAACTGAGTGCTGGGTGAGCACCGGATGGCGAGCCTGACAAAGCCAGGCGCCGTTTTGCAGCGGCCTCCTATGGGTATGCTACCCCTTTGTTTTTGTCTTAATACGATGTCAGAGTGCCTTATAACTTATATAAGTTGTTCGGTTAAATCTGCCAAAGTCCTGCTGCCGTCAGGGAAGTATTGTTGTAAAAACAATACGAACGCTAGAAAATGATTTGCCGGTCTGTTGGTGGTGAAATTCGGATGGGAATCGGAGGCCTCAACCACAATCCAGCACCCGGTGACCGTTGTTGCCACATAGTCGGTTGAGACAAACGAATATTTGAGAATCTAATCACACCCTCGATACAAAATACGGCGAAGGCCGGATAGACGAGTTTATCAAAGGTCTGGTAGGGGAAAACGTCGGCGGACAAGTCTTGATTTGGGCGGAATAAGTTAAGATAATAAAGATGGTTTGTTTTGCTTAGATGTAATTTGCAGTGGTCTCCGAGGAGGCATTGTGGAAAAAACCTGGCGAAAGTGGTTTCTAACGGACGTTAAACGGGCCATAAGGGATTACGCCATGATTTCCGAAGGCGACAGGATTGCGGTAGGCGTCTCCGGGGGTAAGGATAGTATTGCACTCCTGTACATCCTGTCTTATCTGCGGGATTACTCGCATCTCGCCTTTGATCTTGAGGCGATTTTGATCGATCCCGGCTGGTCCACTCCGGATTATGAGCCGATTGCCGGTTTTTGTGCCGCTAAAGGGGTTCCGTTTCGCATTATCCATCATCCGATAGCCGGTATAATCGATGCTAGAGGGGAAAAAACCGCCTGTTCTTTATGCGCGAAGCTGAGATCGGGAATTTTGAACACCACAGCCAAAGGGTTGGGATGCCAGCGGGTGGCTCTGGGGCATCATCTGGACGACGCCATCGAGACCTTTTTTCTTAACATTATTTACGGGGGAAGGATCAAGCCCTTCCGGCCGGCGGTTTACCTGGACAGGATCGGGCTTTATCTTATCCGGCCGTTGATTTATTTGACGGAACATACATTGAGCCGGCTGGCGGCGCGTGAAGGACTGCCGGTGCTCCCTCCCATGTGTCCGTATGCCGGAAAGACGGAACGGGCGTCGGTGAAAGAGATTGTTGGTTGCGTTACGGAGAGGTACCCTGAATTCAAAAGGCGTTTTCGTTGCGCGATGGGAAACGTAAGCTTTGAAGACCTGTGGACTCAGAAGTCAGAAGCCAGAAGTCAGAAGCCAGAAGTCGGAAGTCAAAACCCGTAACCCGTAACTCGCGACTTATTTGATGGAGGGTAAGCTTGATATTTGCGGGGATAGACATCGGATCACTTTCTGCGGAAGCCGTGCTGCTAAAAGAGCACAACATTTTGGGGTACGTCATTACGCCTGTGGGAGCGGACAGCAGGCGGGCGGCGGAGAATGTTTTTTCGGCGGTGCTTGGCAAAACAGGCCTTTCTGCGAAGGATGTAAATTATACTGTAGCGACGGGGTACGGGCGGGTAAGTGTACCTTTTGCGGACCGGCAGGTTACGGAGATAACCTGCCACGGCCGGGGTGCGGTATACGTTCTTCCCGGAACCCGCACAGTTATTGATATCGGCGGCCAGGATTCAAAGGTGATCCGCGTTGACGAGCAGGGAGCGGTCCAGGACTTTTCCATGAACGACAAATGCGCCGCAGGCACCGGGCGTTTTCTGGAGGTGATGGCGCGGGCGCTTGAAACCGACCTGGTTGGGTTCGACAGACTGGCCGAAACGGCGGAAAGGGCGGCAACAATCAGCAGCGTCTGTACCGTTTTTGCCGAGTCCGAGGTGGTTTCACTGATCAGCAGGGGAACCGGTCGTTCGGATATCGCCCTAGGGCTGTGCGCTGCGGTGGGGGAACGGGTGGCGGCTCTTGTGCACCGTGTCGGCCTTGCCGAAGGAGTGGCGATGACCGGCGGGGTGGCCAAGATTAAGTGCGTGGTTGCAGATATTTCGGACAGGCTGGGCGTGAGCGTCGCGGTACCGCCGGAGCCGCAGATTATTGGGGCGTTGGGTGCCGCTCTGATAGCGCGGGACTTTGCCGTTGGCTGAAAGGGAAATACGGGCGCGGTTTTAAAGCGGCCTTTTAGTAGATTGCAGTGAAAAACCACACGATCATGGCGATCTCAATCCCGAGCTTGACGGCGGTGCCTCCGATAAATCCGAGGAAGGAGCCCATGCCGACCCGAAGGGCGTGGGCCGATTTGCCGGAAGCGATCAATTCGGCAAGAAAGGCGCCGAGGAAAGGGCCGAGCACGATGCCGGCAGGAGGTAGAATAAAGGCGCCGCAGAGGAGGCCGAGCCCGCCACCCCAGACAGCCGCTTTCGATCCGCCGAATCGGCGTACGCCCCAGGCGTTTGAAAGGTAATCAACAACAAACGTCAGCACTACCGCAAGCGCCTGGCCGATGAAGAAATACAAGGGCAGGTGCTCGAATCCGGCGAACAAGCCGTAAACCACCATTCCGATCAGGATAAGCGGCGCTCCGGGCAATACCGGAAGGATGGTGCCGGCAAGGCCCGCGAGGAATAATATTATGGCGATGATCAATCCGAGGGTGGACATGCTGTTTTCCCCCGCAAAGGATTTTCTTTAGACTAACAGATGTGCTTCAGCGGGTCAAGGCGTCGGGCGGGTCGCCGGAGGATTTGCAGATAATAGTACACGGAGCAGACAAATGGTGAACGCTGTTTTAACCGCGGAGATTTTCATTCCCGGGGCCGCTTCTCTCAAGGAGAAGCGGGGGAGGTTAAAGAGCCTGATAGAACGGTTGCGTTCGCGTTTTAACGTGGCTGTTGTTGAGGTCGGCGGGCAGAACACCTGGCAGCGGGCGACGCTGGCTGTGGCCGCAGTTGCAGGGGAAGTCGCGCATATCCATCGGGTTCTTCAGGAGGTAGTGGACTTTATCGACGGCTACCGGGATACGATGCTGGCGGACTACCGGTTTGACCTCTACGGTGTTTATCTCGGCAACGAGGAGGATGTGAACGACGCTAAGGTTGCCGGGTGCGGTTTTACCCTTATCACAGGCGGCGTCTGCAGCGGCAGGGTCCTTTTTGCCGCATCATTGCTGAAACAGACTTCCCGTATCTTTTATCTGTCTACATCCCATATTGACGATGAGGCTTTGGAAGGTACGTCCGAAGGCCGGATGCGTTTTCCGGAGCACTGGGAAACGGCCGGGGAACACGTCGATCTCGCACGTGCTGTCCGGGGTGTCCCGCCCGAAGCCGCGCTGGTGGTCGGTTGCCTGGGGGATTGGGTGGCCGATCTGCTGAATAACGGCAAGACGGAGGCCGGGATATACGGGCGGGTCAATGATGTCATCAATGCTGTAAGAGAGCGTGAAGGGATGACGGTAGCGATTTCCGGTGAGGTGGGGATGGGTACCATACCCGCCGACCCTCGCGAGAGAATTTACCGGCGTGTGCTTGGCAAGGTCAATCAGCAGATTGCCGGGGCGGCGGACAATGTTTACTTGGTGGTCTGTGGGATTCCTCACCGCGTAAAGCCTTAGGGTTTTATTATTGTCGGGAAAAATCTTCTTTGGTTAGAGGATTCTTGTCGCCTCGTGAAGAAAATTCTTAAGAGGTTTGTGGCTTTATTACAGATAGAATTTTTTATACGGGCATGGTGGGGGATGGGCTATGGCCGAGAAAAGGATGCCAAAGAAACCGGTGAACAGTTATCGGGAAGGCAATATTGTCAGTGCTTTCGGTACCGATTTGATGCTTACAGGGGGCATATTCGTCCCCAATCTTCTGTTGCGTTTCTATAAAAAACTGGGGATCAGCGATACCGGAATGATGATCCTGTTGCATCTCTTCCGGTTACGAACCGAGGAATCGAAGCTTCATGTATCGGTAGCCGAACTGGCCGAATGCATGACGGTGGAAGAGACGCTTTTGGCGCGGGAACTCCAGGCACTTTTCGATAGCAGGTTTCTTGCGATTACCGAGTGTTACGACGGGCATCGCATTGTGGAAGGTTTTGATTTCCAACCTCTTTTTGAGAAGATCTCCGAGGTTTGGGCCTGCGTAAAGATGGAAGAGATCCAGGAGATACAAGAGTTGTTGAAAAGGGGTATGCGGGAAGCCGCTCCCGTTGATGAGGCTTTCAGCGAATTATACCAGGCGTTTGAGAAGGAGTTCGGACGGCCGCTGTCGCCGATCGAAGCCGAACAGGTGCTTAAATGGCGGCAGGAGACGGCTCCTTTGCTGGTGCATGAAGCGCTCCGCCGTGCTGTGCTTATGGGGAAGCACAACTTCAAATACATAGGCACCATCCTCCTGGAATGGCGCAAGAATAACCTCCGTACCCTCGCCGAGGTAGAAGAGTATGACCGCAATTATGAATCCGGCCGGCGGCGGCGCGGTAAAAAGGCCTTGCCGCCAAAAGACAAAGAAGAAAAGGAGCAACTGGAGAGAAAAAAAGCGCTGATTAAGTCGCTTTACCTGAGTTAGGAGACTGAAACCGGTGGAGTATGCCTGTCAAAAGTGCGGTGACCGGGGGCTTATTCTGCGCGGTGATGCCGCCATACCCTGTACCTGCGTTAAAGAGAATGCCATGCGTTCCCGTTTCTCCCTGTCCCAGATGTCACCTCTGATGCGCAAGCATACCTTTGACCGCTTTGACTTCCGTTATTACTCCCGGAGCCGGAAGGACCCAGACAAGGGAATCACCTATCAGGAGTCTGCCAAACGTGCTTATAATGCGGCGCGGGAGTTTGTAACCGCTTTTCTGAAAGGGGAGGCTGGTGAAGGGTTGATTTTCACCGGCCAGGTCGGATCCGGCAAGAGCTTTCTTGCATGCTGCATCGCCAACGCTTTGCTCGAAGCCGGGAAAGAGGTTCTCTTCGTGGTTGTACCGGATTTCCTTGACGAGATCCGGGCCACCTATGACGAAGAATCGGATGTGGCACACAGTGAGCACGAACTTCTTGGCCTGGCAAAAGGCACACCCCTTTTGATTCTTGATGACCTGGGCGCTTTCATTTACACTGAATGGGCCCGCCAGAAGATATACTCCATCCTGAACCACCGCTTGAACCACCGCCTGCCGGTAGTCATTACCACCAACGTGGCCCTGGAAGAACTCGAGGAATACCTTGGGGCGCGCACCACTTCGCGCATCATTGAGATGTGCCGGCCTTACAGGTTGCTGGTTGAAACGGATATCCGCTTTATCTGCCGCCATGAACGCGAGTCTAAACGCCGGTAAGAAAAAATATTGAAAGCGCGGAATTGGTCGTCCGTGTCTACGGAGAGGTAAAATGAGATTGTTTTCTGGAGCGCGAAAACAATCCGAAGCGGCAGTAAATAATAAGGCGTAGGGTCTTAAAAACGCCTTTCTAAATCGGGCAGGTTTGTTCATAAGGTGCCGGTCAAAAACCGCCCCGGATGGCGCCGCAAAACTCTTTAAGCACGGGGAGAATCAAAATGCACAACCCTTTTCATTTTTACACGGAACAACACCTTGTAAAGCTGCTGGGATTAAAGGCCAGGAATCCCGCTGAGTTGTTGGATGGAATCAAAAAGGTACCGCCGTCTTCGATCTACTATCACACGCACAGATTTTTACAGCAGCATTTCTATCTTTCTCCCGAACCGCCGAATGATTTCGCCTACTGGTTTACCAACGTCCTTAACTTCAAAGAATTGGGCGAAGCCTTTGCCAGCGTCGACACGGTTGAATTCAAGAATATGGAGGCGTTAAGAACCGAATTTGTTAAGATCCTTGAGGGGTACCCCGTTGAGAACCCTGTGGTTTGCCCGGATGGTCAGGAGTTTTATTTCATGGCCTGCAAAACCTTTATCCTGCCCACGCAGTATATCGCCCACGACCTCGGAGAATTCGCCGAGATGCTTGCCAGAACGAGCGTCAGTTCTCTTTACTTTCATATCTTCGAGGCGCGGATGCGGCTTGGAAGGGACGAGAGTGATTTCGAAGCGTGGTTTAAGAGCCTTGGAGCGGACTCGTTAGCCCGGGAACTCTCGAAACTGGATCCCTACACGATAACACTTGAAGGTCTCAGGGAAAAAATTATCAGCATGGTGAGGAAATATGCCAAACATTAATGATTATGCGGCGGTAGTCGGCGAAAGCGTTATTAATGAGCTGTACCTTCTCGCGGAGAGGGTTCAGCACAGGACGGTGCAGAATATTAATTCAACCGCTGTGGGCGGCGGTGTGGCCGAGATACTTACGCGAATGATCCCGCTGTTGAGACAACTCGGGGTTAACGCGCGGTGGGACGTGATAAAGGGTAATGACAAGTTTTTCAACATCACTAAGAACATCCACAACGCGTTGCACGGTGCGGAAGTCCGGGTTTCAAAGGACGACTGGGAGTACCTACTCGAGGTGAACAGGGAAAATGCCGCCGAACTTAATTTTTCCGACGATATCATGTTTATCCACGACCCGCAGCCGATCGCGCTGATTGAGGAAAAGCAGCGCGGCAACAGGGGGAAATGGATCTGGCGGTGCCACATCGACGTTGCTAACCCCCGGCCCGAGGTCATGGCTTTCCTGAAACCATATGTCGAGCGCTACGATTGCGCGGTTTTTTCCGCGCCCGCCTATTGCAGGGAAATGGGGATTCCTCAGGTTCTCGTTTCTCCTTCGATCGATCCCCTTAGCGATAAGAATAAAGATCTGCCGGAGGAGACGATAGGCGAGGTTCTTAGGCGTTTCGGCATTGACCGGGACCGTCCCGTGGTCACCCAGATCTCCCGCTTCGACTATTTAAAAGACCCTGTGGGCGTGATTAAGGTTTACCAGAAAGTCAAGAAGCACGTTGACTGCCAGCTCGTCCTGGCCGGAGGCGGCGCTACCGATGACCCGGAGGGACTTAAGGTTCTTGAAGAGGCGAAGTCTGCCGCCGCCGGTGACCCGGACATACATATAATTTTTCTCCCGCCGGGAAGCGACATTGAGGTCAACGCCCTGCAAAGGGCTTCAACCGTGGTGCTTCAAAAGTCATTGAAAGAGGGTTTCGGCCTGACTGTTTCCGAGGCGCTGTGGAAGGCCAGACCGGTCATTGCGTCAGCAGTAGGCGGCATACCGCTTCAGATCAAACACAAGCACTCGGGAATCCTTACATATTCGATAGACGGCACGGCGCACTATTTAAAACAGTTGCTCCATGAGCCGAAATACGCGCAGAATCTCGGCCTCAACGGCAAAGAACACGTAAAGAACAACTTCCTTATCACCCGGCACATCCGTGACTATCTGCTGCTTTTCCTCTCGCTGTACTATGAGGGGGATGTTGTGCGGCTGTAAGGACGCGCAGGTAACGCAAGTTGATGAGGTTAACGGGGAGCTTGATTAGCTCCCTGTTTTAATTGCCGCTCGTTGTTAATAATCAATCTGCTGAATCAAAAATGCATAAAAAAACGTGTTCACTGGTTAAAATACCTTCTCGGGAAAGGAGGATATGATGAAAAACCGAATAACACTTTTCCTGATCGTGTTGCTGCTGGGTTGTTGCACTTCGGCAGCGGCCGGGGAAGGAAAACTCTATGAGGTTGCCGCGGGTGATACGCTATGGGCGATAAGCACAGGGCACGGGACAACTGTTACAGCCCTTATGGAGGCCAACGACCTCGACAGCGACCTGATTCTTCCGGGACAGATACTGAGCATTCCGGCGGATACGGGCGTTGCTGCGGCAGACCAGGAAGACCTTCAGCTTATGGCGCATGTAATTAACGCCGAGGCAAGAGGGGAAAGCTTTTTAGGAAAGGTGGCGGTAGGCGCCGTGATAATTAACCGGCTTCGCCACCCGGCTTTTCCGAAAACGATGCGGGAAATAATCTTTCAGTGCACCAACGGCGTATACGAGTTTACTCCGGTGGCGGATGGTTCCATCAACCTGGAACCGGACGGTGAAGCGATCCAAGCGGCCCGGGTGGCTTTGGACGGTGTTGACCCTACAAACGGCGCGCTGTTCTTCTATAACCCGGAAACCGCGAAGGATCGATGGATTCGAACCCTGCCTATCACGGCAAGCATCGGCAACCACGTATTTGCCACAAACAGCTATACAAGCATATAGCCGCAGCTCAAGGCCGCTGTACAGCGGCCTTTTCTTTTTATATCAACTCCTATTCTGAAGGAATCTGGCTTATTTTGCCGAAGATTAATGTTGAGTACCTGGAAAGAATAAGCTTTAACAAACGGTGTCCAGAGAAGTTTCAAAATGCATCTGTTTGCCGGTTCCCATCCGCTTTCAGTTCGGATTGGGACTAAGGACATAGGACTTAGGACTTGTTTTACACGGTCTCCTTAGGGGTGAGGTGAGGATGTTTGGATACGCTTAAGCCCTTGTTCCGTCCGGGAAGCGTGGCGATTGTCGGCGCTTCCAAAAACCCGGACAAGCTGGGTAACGTAATCCTCCGCAATATCGTTAAAAGCGGTTACGGCGGCATCGTATACCCGGTCAACCCAAAAGAAACGGAAATTGAAGGGATAAAAGCCTTCCCGACGGTATCGAGCGTCGGCCGGCCGGTAGACCTGGTGGTGGTTGTGGTTCCAGCGGAGCGCGTTCTGGATGTGGTCCGGGATTGCGGCGGCGCCGGGGTAAAGACGCTCGTGGTAATTTCCGCGGGTTTTAAGGAGACGGGCAAAGAAGGTCTCGAACGGGAAAAACAGATGGTGGAACTGTGCCACGGATACGGGATGCGTCTCCTGGGGCCGAATTGTGTGGGAGTTATGGACACGCATACCCCGCTGAATGCTTCCTTTGCCGCCGGGTTTCCGCTGAAAGGGGAGATCGCTTTTGTTTCCCAGAGCGGTGCAATGCTTGTTGCGATCCTTGACTGGAGCCTGCAAACGGGTCTTGGTTTTTCCCGTTTTGTGAGTTTGGGCAACAAGGCGGATCTTAATGAGGCGGACTTCATTACCGGCGCTGCGGCTGACGAAAACACCAAGGTAATACTTTGCTACATTGAAGATATCCGGGACGGGCCGCACTTCCTGGAAGCGGTCGAACGGGCAACCAGATTGAAGCCGGTGATCGTGCTGAAGTCAGGCACCAGTCAGGCCGGAGCGAGGGCGGCGTCCTCGCATACCGGGGCATTGGCCGGTTCGGACATAGCTTACGAAACGGCTTTTCGGCATACGGGTGTTATACGGGTTCACTCGATGAGCGAACTATTTGATCTGGCAACCGTCTTTGCCCGCCAACCCGTACCGCGCGGCTCGCGTGTAGCGATTGTTACCAACGCGGGAGGACCCGGAATCGTGGCAACAGACAGCATTGAGGCCCAGGGTCTGGAAATGGCCCGTTTCAGCCGGGAAACCATCGAATCCTTCCGGGGGGAACTGCCGTTAGAGGCCAATGTCTTTAATCCTGTGGATGTGCTTGGCGATGCGCGGGTGGAGCGCTTCAGGTTCGCCCTCGACAGGGTTCTTGCCGACGAGGGCGTAGACAGC
Organism: Bacillota bacterium; assembly: GCA_040755195.1. Taxonomy (GTDB): domain Bacteria; phylum Bacillota; class Desulfotomaculia; order Desulfotomaculales; family Ammonificaceae; genus SURF-55. The sequence goes on along the minus strand of JBFMBL010000032.1, from coordinate 6,079 downwards.
GCTGTGGTGCTGGTTTGCCCCACCGCGGTGTCGGAACCGGTGGAAACGGCGGCGGCAATCCTTGAAGCAAAGAAGAAATACCCCGAAAAGACAGTGCTCGGGGTATACATGGGCGGGGAAAGTTTGGCCGGGGGAGCCGAATACCTGAATCAACACGGTATACCCTGCTTCACCTTTCCCGAGCTGGCGGTCGGGGCCCTTGGCGGGCTGGTGGCATACGGCCGGATCAGAGAGCGTCCCATGAAAGAGGGAGTCCCGGCATATCAGGATATCAATCCCGATGTGGTGTGGAAGGTGTTTGCGCGGGTGCAGGAGGACCGCCGGCGGACACTGCTGGGGAGCGAGGCGGCCAGGGTTGCAGAGGCGTACGGGATACCCGTGGCGCCGACAAGGTTGGCGCGGCGGGCGATGGAGGCGGTTACTTACGCGGCCGAGTTCGGTTACCCTGTGGTTTTGAAGGTTGGTTCCCCGGAAATTATTCATAAAACGGATGTCGGTGGGGTTCGGGTAGGATTGAAGACACCGGAGGAGATCCGAGAGGCTTTCTGGGATATGATGGAGCGCGTGCACCAGCATTTGCCGCACGCCGCTATTTATGGAGTAGAGGTCCAGAAGATGTACCCGAAAGGGACAGAGTTGATAGTTGGGATGACCCGGGATATTCAGTTCGGGCCGCTGATTGCTTTCGGTCTCGGCGGGATATATGTGAATCTTCTAAAAGATGTTGCCTTCCGGTTGACCTGGGGCCTGAGTGAGAGGGAAATTCGCGCGATGATTCAGGAGACGAAGGCCTACACTTTGTTGCGTGGTTACCGGGGCGAGAATCCCCTCGACATCGAGGCTCTTGTTAACGTTATCGGCAGGGTCGGGCGTCTTGTTACCGATTTTCCGGAGATCGTGGAGATGGACATTAACCCGATCTTTGCTTACCAGCAAGGGGTAGCGGCGTTAGACGTTAAGATTACAATCGGGTGAGGTGGTTAAAGTGGCGGACCTTTATTTTACGGGAACGGCGGGTAGCGGTAAAACGGCTATCGCACTAGGGTTGGCGCTGTTCCTTCAGGAACAGGGAGTGCGCCTCGGGTACTTTAAGCCGGTGGGTAATCCTCCCGGGGCCACCGGGGTTGAGGATAGGGATGCAATCCTGATGCGGGAGGTGTTAAAACTACCCCTGGAAGGCCGTGAAGTTGCTCCGCTTGCTTTAGGGGGGTACTACATTTCGAACTATAAAGACCCCGTGCACTGCCGCCGGCTTATTACAGAAGCTTACGCAAAAAGCAGGGAGGCGGTCGATGCGGTCTTGATCGACGGAGGGGCTGAACCATGGGCGATGGCTACCTTCGGACTCGATGCTGTGAGTCTGGCGCGGGAGTTCGGCGCCGCGATGATTTATGTGATTCGGCCCCTTAACGACCGGAGTCTCGATGAAGTTGTGTTTCTTGCCCGATCGGCTAAAGAGCGGCAGGTTCATTTCGCGGGCGCGATTTTTAATAACGTTCCGCGGACGCTGCTGGCCAAAACGGAAGGGCTGTACCAGGAAGTCCTTGCCGCCCAGGGGGTTGAAACACTAGGCGTCATCCCAAGCCAAACAGAAATCAGCGCTCCCACGGTGGCAGAATATCACGAGGCGCTTGGTGGTGACATCCTTACCGGGGAGGATCACCTTAGTAATATCGTCGAGGATGTTCTTATCGGGGCGATGACCATCGAAAGCGCGATTGCCTACTTCCGCCGGTCCGCCAATAAGGCGGTCGTAACCGGCGGTGACAGGGCAGACATCGCGCTTGCGGCCCTGGAGACCGATACCTCGGTGCTCATACTCACCGGCGGGCTGTACCCGAATGTCAAGGTCATCGCACAGGCTCAAGACAAAGGCGTGCCGGTTATACTGGTCACTTACGACACTTACCACGCGATCGAGCGACTGGCAAAGGTGAGCCGGGTGATACGTCCCGATGACACGCGGGCGATCACGCTGGCGCGGGAAAGCGTCACTCTGAATTGTAACCTCAATAAAATACTGGCGCTGGTCCGGGGCTAGTATGTACAAGGTTCTACGTTCGAGGTTCAACGTTCAACGTTATTGAGCGAGGTGATTGATTTAGGTTCATAACGATAGCCTGCCTTGCGCTAAAGGTTGTCGTCTTTTTCAAACAAAGTTGTGCTCAGGTACCGTTCACCGGTGTCGGGGAGGATGGTAAGGACGGTTGCTCCGTTACCGAGTTGACTTCCGACCGTAATCGCTGCAACCACGGCGGCACCGCTGGAAACCCCGGCAAGGATGCCTTCTTCCTTTGCGAGACGGCGCGCCATTTGGTAAGCTTCTTCGTCAGTTACGGCAATCGCGCCGTCCAAAAGCGACTGGTCCAGGTTGCCCGGCACAAAACCGTCGCCGATCCCCTGGATATTATGCTCTCCCGGAGGACCGCCGCTCAGAACGGCGGAACCTGCGGGTTCAATTGCATAGATCCGCACACCGGGATAGTGTTTCTTCAGGACCCTGGCAACACCGGTCAGAGTTCCACCGGTACCCACCCCGGCCAGAAACGCGTTGATCGGTTCGTCTATCTGGGCCAGAATCTCCTGGGCGGTTGTTTGTTCATGGTAGTCGGGATTGGTGGGATTGCTGAATTGATCCGGCATCCAGGCGCCGGGGATCGAAGACGCAAGCTCCCGTGCTTTACGCACCGTACCGGCTAGGTCTTCCGACGCGGGTGCGAGGACAACCTCCGCGCCGAACGCTTCCATCAATTTTTTACGTTCTATGCTCATCTTTTCCGGCATCACCAGAATCACCCGGTAGCCGCGGACGGCGCCTACCATCGCCAGGGCGATTCCCTGGTTTCCGCTCGTCGGTTCAACGATCAGACCGCCGGGCTTTAGGACGCCTGATCTTTCTGCGGCCTGAATCATACCCCATGCGCTGCGGGCTTTAGCGCTGCCCGTCGGGTTCAACATTTCGAGCTTGGCAAGGATTGTGGCCGGACAACCGTCTGTCACACGGTTTAGCCGGATTACAGGCGTATGCCCGATTACATCAAGAATGCTGTTATGTATCATTAGTATAATCGTTACCTTTCCTGATGGGTATTAGAAAGCGTTTCAACATCTCGAGTGAAATCCTTTGCGTGAACGCGAATTTTCTTTTTCGCTTTGTACAAAGTCCTACAGAGTTCCACAATACTGCCTGAGCAAGCGCTAACGCTGATTACCGGCCTATATTATTTCTATATTGTTTTCATAAATAAACTTGCTGTTTTACTGTCGATAAGGAGTAAAAACCTGTAAACCGGTTCTACCAGTAATAAATTATCTTTGCTTTTTCCTTTAGTCGTTGTATTGCCTGGGGAACCAGACGGGCACGCGTGAAGGCCATGTAATCACGCTTCACTTGCTGCTTGACTTTATCGTACGGCTGGTTGTTGTACTGCAAATCCTTAAACTGCTCGTAGAACTCGCGCAGTTCTTTTGGTTCAACCCTAACTTCACCTACAAGCTTCTCCGCCAGGAGTTGGAGGTAAATCCGGTCTTTAATGTCTGTAACGGTTAAATGCCCTTGCTTCAAGAAACGTTCAAAGTCAGTTTCTGAGGAATAGGGTTTTTTAACCTCTTGAAACTTAGCCTCTATTTCTCTTTCGTCAACTTTTATGCTGCGCCTTTTTGCTGCTTCCTCAACTAACTTCTTCTCTACCAGAAAATCGAGCACCTCTCGACCATGCGCCTTTCCGAGTGCTGCGGTAAACTCGGCGTAACGAATCGGTTTACCGTCGACCCTTGCGACAGCCTTCCCTTGAAAAGTGTACCACGACATGAGGTAAGTTAGCAACGCGGCACAGATAAAGCCACAAATTACCCCAACAATCATGGGGAACTTATCCTTACCTGCCTGAACCCGTCTATTTACACCACTGTCATCCTGATCCATTTTGCTACCCACCTTTCATTAAAACATAAGCTTTTCCCCTATTTCTGTTAAACTTCCTTTCTTTTTGCCGACTTCCTGTTACCCAGAACTGCTTTCTCATTTATTAAACCCCATCCGTAACAAGAAGCGACGGTGCAAACTAAAACCGTCACTTCTTAGTTAAGGCTCTTTTTTAAGAGAGATAAAAAGTATAATTTTACGAAGGTCCGAAAATACCGTAGAACAATAGCCACATTACCCCAGTACCGACGGCTGCCAAAACCCATTGCCACCCATTAAACTTAAAATGGAAGCCTCCTGCCAACGCGAGCTGGCCAAAAGTAAGAAAAGCCGTATAAGCTCCCCCATATGACCAAATAGCCCCAATATAGCCAGAGAACGCACTTACTAAAGCTGCAAACAAACAGTAAGTTGCTGATTTTTTTAGAATACCGATAAGAGTTGGAATGAGACTGGCAGAGTAAATCACCCACATTGATGGTAACCAGTAACGCCACAAAGAATCGGTATAATCATACATCTTGCATCACCTTCTGCTCGTTCGATAAGAAGCCCAGACACTTATTGCCGTACCTGCTTAACCCAGCAGTTATCTAAATCTGGGTAAGTAGCTAATAATAATACACATGAAGATGGAGCAAATACCAAGCTTCGCCACCGCGATACCATCCATAACTGTATTGAGATGTACCATTAGGGTAACCGATAATGCTAAGCTCATGTCTTACGTCAGTACGAAGGGGGGTAAGGAAATCATAGTTGTAATAGCTCGCTGTACCTGAACTACTAACTTGGCCTATTCCTACATAAATTGGCCCTACAGAGGAGGAGGAAAGGTACCAATGTGTATTCAGGGGGGTAGGGTTTGCTGCCCACGTCGTCATCCACCGAGAAGTACCCGTTAAGGTACTGTTCCAACTTAAGGAAAACGTTGTTTCGCATAAAGCTCAATTCGCAGGATCCTCTGTTCTTAGATCTAAGGTTCGTAGATAAGCAAAGGCACTCGAAGCCATGACAGACCCATTTAAAACTATCCCTACAACAAGGAGAATTAGTGTCAGTCGGATTTTCTTATATACGCGTTTCATTTATCACTCACCTCCAACATGTGAAAACAAAAAACATCAGTTATTGACCAAACCGCTATTGGATTCTCGGAGGTTCCGCTAACGTAGTCACTCCAGTTACCGCTGGGGTTTCTTCTGTAATTACGTCCTTCAAGGTTTTGTATGTACCGCGTACCGCATCTATTTCCAGGCTGTAAGCAATAGGCTTTTTACCTGGAGGAAACGTCTCTGAAACCTGAACTTCCTGGCCAACACCGTTCGGGAAATTAATAATTACTACTCGGTCAAGCTTTACCTCGCATGCGGGATCTGGTTTGAGCTCCATCACTCGCGGTAAGTTCCGCAACTCCTGAGGTATATTCGGTACTTCTTGTGGTTGTGGACTGTAACCAGAATTGGCTGCAACTATCTGGGGTACACTAAGCAGTCCTGCAACCAATGCTACTGCCAGAAATACAAACAGCCATCGTTTTCTGTTTTTTAGCATCTTGTTCCCTCCCGTTTTTGATTTCGGTGCCCATTGTAAACGGCGTTCTGTATCAACCCACGTCCATTAAATAGCTTGTACATAACACCATACATAACAATAGATACCAATCACCACCTCCTATTGTTATAGAATCCTTAAATTACCATATTAGTATCCTACAATAAAGAAGAAAAGAGGGTCAAGGGGCAAATAACATTTATAGAAAACTATTTTTTAGATTTTAGTAACCACAGGTAGGCTAAGTGGGTAGGAGACGGCGATGATTTTAAAAACCGGTTCGCCCGGATAGTGTTTACGCGTACATCTCTACGGAGGTACAGAAAGAGGTGCTTGCCTGAATGGATAATGGCTTATACTATAAGAGACAACATCTGAAACTGGTCATGCTTCTCTATCAAGGGTGTGATTTTATCCGGCGTGAGCCTTAGGCTTAGAAACGTTAAATTCGATAGAATGCCACGCCGTAAACCCCGGGACCGGCATGGGCGCCCACAACACAGCCGACAATTCCCTGCTCGACCTCGCTTCCCGGTGCGAGGCCGGACAGAAGATCGCGAAGAGCGCCTGCCGCTTCCGGGTTGTTGCCGTGGAGCACCT
>JBFMBL010000031.1:27828-29684 GCA_040755195.1 Bacillota bacterium | reverse complement strand
AGGCGTCGGCTGTCTGTTGCGGTCGCGCGCCGTTACCGGCTGCAACACCAGAACAGCGCCTGCTGATTCAGCAATTTCGGCGGCCATGATTACCTCTTCGACCGGCGTTTCCCTGGACACAACCGCCTTAATAACGATTTCCTTTCCCCTTGCCGTCGAAAGAAACCGCCGGTGTTCCTCCCATAAAGGCCGCATTCCGGTGGCGCTCGGAAGTTTTATGTCCATACAGATTATATCTACCCGGTCAACCACCGCGGCAAGCTCATCCGCGAGGGAGCCGTTTGTTTCAAGGTAGATCCCCCGGCGGGCGCCGCCGAGAAACGTGATCAGTTCTCTCAAAAACTCCGGGTAAAGCAGCGGTTCGCCGCCCGTCAGACTCACCGCGTGATACTCGTCGGTTTTCAACCCGGAAAGAAGCATCGCGACCTCTTCGGGCGTGAGCGGGTTTGGAATGCTTGTAAACTCCCTGCTCCCCGGTTCCACCTCAACCCTGCATTTTGCCGGTACTTCCCGCGGGGTGTCGCAGTAGCGACACGTCAGGTTACAGCCGGCAAAACGAATGAAAAGGTGACGGCACCCGATATACGGGCCCTCCCCCTGGATCGAGGAGAATATCTCTCTCAGAGGGACGGGCGCTATGGCACCCCTCGCACCTTGCACCGCGCCAGATCCACCCCTTCCATCTCACGGGAGTATGCCGCAAGCATCCGGAGCGCCAGTTCCGGAAGCTTGCTTTCCGGCCACCCGAGTTCAAGGAGCCCGACCGCCGCCACGGGTACGCCTTCCGTCCTGATGTTGATGCCGAAATGAAACATGGTGGATACGGGCGTGACGGTCGCTATGGAGACAGAAAGCTTCCGTTCTTTTGCGAAAAGGTCATCCCCCTGCCGGTTTAAATGTTCCGTCAATTCCTCTTCGAGAATCTCCTTGACCAGGGCCGCGAAAAACCGCTGCCGGAGGACCGCCCTCCCCAGGTCGTTTTCGAAGTGCTCGGCGATAAAATGCAGCATATCGGGGCTGTAGATGAAAGAGCCCTGAAGGCGATCGGCCATGTCCACCAGCGAGTCTCCCTTTACTTCGCAGGGACCTCTAAAGGCCACGATGCTGTCCCCCTGCAGGCGAAAGCGCTTGAACGCCCATAAGGACGAAAGCTGGCTGCCGTCGTAACTAATCGTCTCCCCGGCAAAAAGGGTATGCACCACCTCATGCCTCCCCTGTTCCCAGCGCCCGGTAGAATCGCCGGCAACTCTCGCAACGCCCGCACATCTCCTTCTCGCCCCGGTAGCAACTCCAGATAAGCCCGAAAGGCACGCCGAGTCTTTTCCCGAGTTCCGCGATCTCGGCTTTGTCCAGGTGCTGCGTATAACTTATCACCCGGACGCCGTTTCGGGTGGAATATCCGAGCGCAACCGTCGCAGCGGCGGCAAAGGCCGCGCTGTTATCCGCAAAAGTCGCTGCCTCTTCCCGGTTAAAACCGGCTACCACCGTCGAAGCACCGAGCTGCTCCGCGTAAGCCGCCGCAATGTTAATAAAAATCCCGTTACGGTTCGGGACCCACACCCGCAAAGCATTTGCCGCAGACCGCTCCGGGTCGTCGAGTTCAAGGCTCCCGGGCTCCGGCAGGTTCTCCCCCGAAACCAGTGCTGTGGTTGTTATCCCTCGCAAAAAAGGAAGTTCTATTGTCTGCTGCTGCACCCCGTAGTGCAGAGAAAGAGCCTGCGCCGCCTCAATCTCCCGCGCCGCCGCCTGTTGACCGTAATCAAATGTAAGGCAGAGCCGAACCGAGCCGTCCTGCAGGGCGCATGCCAGCGAGACCGCCGAATCCAGTCCACCGGAAAGCAGCACCACGCTTTTCA
>JBFMBL010000031.1:20574-27728 GCA_040755195.1 Bacillota bacterium | reverse complement strand
TTTCACGGCTTGTACACCACCCACGCGGTCGGTGATTCGGCCACTCTCACCTCTTTTATCCTTACGTTCGGGTAGGCCGACAACCGCCCGGCGACCGCTTCCGAGATGCTGCGCGCGATATTTTCCGCTGTGGGCTGATCACCGTCGCTGAACGGTAAGGTTTCGTTCAGGTAGCGGTGGTCGAATACCGCCACCGCATCGCGCACCACTTCTTTCAAAACCGTGAAATCAAGCAGCATCCCCGAAGGGCTCAGCTCGTCCCCGGAAACCGTTACCGCAACCGTCCAGTTGTGCCCGTGCAGGCGCCCGCAGGGCGAATCATGCCCTTTCAAACAATGCGCTGCAGCAAAAGATGTTTCAACCGTAAGCTCGTACACTTCCATCCCCCGTTGAAGGTTCTACGTTCTACGTTCTACGTTCAAGGTTTACAATGCTGAAGGGGCATGATGTCAACCCTATTATGGTCGGTCCGCTATGCTTTCATGACACCGCCAGGCTCACGTGACCGGGCGGGCGCCGTCGCTGAAACCAGCGCGCCTATAGCCGCCAGCACCGCGCCGATCATGTATACTTCCTTACAAACCGTTCCCGTCAATCCGGCGACAGTCAATTCCGCCTGCCGTTCCGTAAAAACGGCGGCCACCGCGATCCCGAAAGTCATCCCCACACTTCGTGACATCGCCATAACCCCGCCCGCGATGCCCAGCCTTTCCCGTGAAACCGAACCCATTACCGCGCTGTTATTCGGAGATTGAAACAGACCCGTACCGACGCCGAAGACCGCAAGCCGCCAGGCGATATCAGCCGCACCGGCACTCGCGGGAATAAACCCGAGAAAACCCGCCCCGGCCGCACAGCACAAAGAACCCACAACCGCCAGCGAACGCGAACCGATAAAATCGGAAACCGTACCCGCCACGGGCGCCACCGCAAGCACCGAAAGCGGGAACGCGGTCATGGCCGTGCCGGCCTTGTCCGCGCCGAAACCCAGCCGCTGCTGCAGGAAAAAGGTGGTGGTAAACACGATGACGTACTGCGCCATGTAATTAAAAAATGCGGCCAGATTGCCGGCGGTGAAGATCCGTTCTTTAAAGATACCGAGGTCGAGCATCGGGTAAGGGCTGCGGCGCTCCTGGATCCAAAAACCGTAAAGACCGGCAAGGCATAAAACACAAAGCAGGAATTCGGTTGCGACGGAGTATAACTTCCTGCCCTGAGTAAGCAACAGCAATCCACTGGTCAACGAAAGGAAGATAAGGAACGCTCCGGCCCAGTCAAACGGTTCGCGCTTCCTCTTCTCGTCGGATGGAATGATCAGAAAACCCCAAAGGAGCGCAAGCAGCCCCAAGGGAACGTTTATATAAAAGACCAGCCGCCAGTCAAAATGTTGGGTGATGAACCCGCCCAACGCCGGCCCCGCGCTGAGTCCCGCCGCCGCTACCATCGCATTCAGTCCCAGGGCGCGCCCCCGTTCCCCCCGCGGGAAAACTGCGGTGATAATCCCGGGAGCTATGGCTACGCTCATGCCGGCTCCTATCGCCTGGAACGCCCGGGAAGCGATCAATATATAAAGGTTCGGCGCCATACCGCAACCAACCGAACCCAATACGAAAATACCCACTCCCGCAAGGTATACACCGCGCTTGCCGAACAGGTCTCCGAGGCGTCCGTAAATAAGTATAAAGCAGCCGATAATTAAGAGGTAGGCCATGGAAACCCAACTGACGGCTGCGGCGTCTGCTTTGAAGTCCTGGGCGATCCGGGGCAGAGCGATGTAGACGATGCTTGCATCGAGTGGCCCCATTACGGTTCCCGCCTGAATCGCCGCCAGAACCGCCCATCTGCTGCGACCTGTCACCAATCCCTGTCTCCCCTTCCTTCCGGGAGCCTTTAAGAAATTATTCTATCAAATTTATCGGCTTCCGTATGGAAAGTGGAGCATTAAAACTTTATCACTCGCAAAGTAACCGGGAAACCGCCGGCACTATTTCGTTTTCATTTATTAATATGCTTTCCCGTGTTTTCCGGCTACGCACCTCCACTAAACCCTCTGAAACGTTGCGGCCTACAGTAACCCGCACCGGGTAACCTATCAGGTCCGCATCCTTGAATTTGACCCCGGGTCGTTCGGCTCGGTCGTCAAACACGGCTTCAAGGCCGGAAGCCGTCAGTAATTCATATACCCGGCGGGCCGCCGCAACCTGCTGCTCATCCTGGTTGTTTACCGGTAGGACCACAACATGGAAAGGCGCTATGGAGGCAGGCCATACAATCCCTTCGCCGTCATGGTTCTGCTCGACCGCGGCCGCCATCGAACGGCTCACCCCGATCCCGTAAGTGCCCATCACCATCGGGTGCTTCTCTCCCTGCTCGTCGAGGAATTGCGCTTCCATCAGCCGGCTGTACTTCTCCCCTAATTTGAATACCTGTCCCACTTCTATACCCCGGACCGCGTGCATCGCCTGTCCACAACGGGGGCAGGGGTCGCCCGCCGCAACCAGCCTTATGTCGGCAAGGTCTTGAAGCTTGAAATCACGCCCCGGGCAGACGTTCCTGTAGTGGGCGTCGTTTTGGTTGGCGCCCGCCACTCCCGACTTAAGCGCCGCAACCTCCCGGTCTACTACCATCGGAACGGCAAGCCCCACCGGCCCCGCAAACCCGACCGGCGATCCTGTGGCAGCCTCTACGGTTACGCCATCCGCAAGCTCCAGGTTCAAAACGTCGAGATGGTTTCCAAGCTTCACCTCGTTTACCTCACGGTCTCCCCGGATCAAAGCTGCAACCAGCCCGCGTTCAGTGCGGTAGATGAGCGTTTTGATCAATTGGTTCGGTTTCACCCCAAGAAATCCGGTCACTTCTTCCACCGTACGCATTCCCGGCGTCGCTACCAGTTCCAGCCGTCCTTCTTCATCACCTGCAGGGGGTTCGGACAGGCTTTCCGCCTTTTCCACGTTGGCGGCGTACCCGCAGGCTTCATCCGGACAGTATACCACCACCGCCTCACCCGAATCCGCCAGCACCATAAACTCGTGACTGCCGCTGCCTCCGATGGCGCCGGTGTCCGCCTCCACCGCCCGGAACTTCAGCCCCATACGCGTGAAAACCCGGCTGTAGGCGTCGTACATCACCTGATAAGTGGCGTCGAGATCCTTTTCATCGCGGTGGAAAGAGTACAGATCTTTCATGATGAACTCACGCCCGCGCAGAAGACCGAAGCGCGGCCTGCGCTCGTCCCGGTACTTGTTCTGAATTTGATAAAGCAAAAGCGGCAGTTGTTTGTAAGAGCGGACCTCTGCGGCAACCAGGGATGTGACCATTTCTTCGTGCGTCGGACCCAGACAGAAGTCGCGGTCGTGCCTGTCGTTTAGACGGAAGAGTTCCGGCCCGTACACATTCCACCGTCCCGAGCGGTGCCATAATTCCGCCGGCTGAACGATGGGCATCATTATCTCCTGGGCGCCGGCCCTGTTCATCTCTTCCCTGATAATTCCGATAATCTTCAGCAAAACGCGCTGGGCCAGCGGCAGATAAGTGTAAATCCCCGATGCCACCTTGCGGATAAACCCCGCCCGCAACAGTAACTGGTGGCTAATGACCTCAGCCTCGGCCGGAACCTCGCGCAATGTCGGAATCAACAACTCGGAAACACGCAAAATCCTTACCTCCTCAAAAAACAAATCAACCGCCAAGGCGCCAAGAAAATTTATGAATTAAGAAAATGTTTATGCGTCAGAACCGGCTTTTGCCCTTAACGTAAGAACGTAGAACGTCGAACGTAGAACCTTCAAACTCCCGGTACGCCCATCGCTCTTATTTCTTCGAGAAGGCTGTCGGCAAGCTCCGCCTCGGGGATCGTCCGCACCGGCTCCCCCTTGCGGAAAAGCAAGCCCATGCCCTTGCCGCCGGCGATCCCTACGTCCGCTTCCCGCGCCTCCCCGGGGCCGTTGACCACACAACCCATGACCGCCACCTTCAGCGGTATTGTGATGCCCTGAAGACGTTCCTCAATGTATGTAGCAAGGTTTATCAGGTCGATCTCGCATCGCCCGCAGGTAGGGCAGGAAATAAGCTCCACCCCGCGGCGCCGTAAGCCGAGGGCCTTGAGCATCTCCCAAGCCGCCCAGACCTCGTGGCGCGGCGCGGCGGTAAGCGATACCCGTATGGTGTCTCCTATCCCGTCAGTAAGCAATACGCCGATGCCTATGGCCGATTTTATCAATCCGGAACGGAGTGTACCCGCCTCGGTCACCCCGACGTGGAGTGGATAATCCACCGTACGGGCGAGCAAACGGTAGGCGTCAATCATCAGCGGGACATCCGCCGCCTTGACCGAAACCTTGATCGCGTTGAAGTTCATGTCTTCAAGCAACCGGATGTTGTCCACGGCGCTTTCCACCAGCGCCTCCGCCGTAACGCCGCCGTACTTTTTCAACAGGCGCTTTTCCAAAGAGCCGGCGTTAACCCCGATGCGAATCGGGACGCCGCGCTCCCGCGCCTCGGTTGCCACCGAGCGCACCTTCTCGCTGCCGCCGATGTTTCCGGGATTCAACCGCAAACCGTCGACCCCTGCCTCGAGCGCCCGCAGCGCCAGGCGGTAATCAAAATGTATATCGGCAATCACGGGTATGGGAGACCCCGCCTTTATCGTGGATAAGGCGGCAGCCGCTTCCGCGTCGGGAACCGCAACCCGTATCAGTTCGCAGCCCCAGGTCGCGCACTCCCTTATCTGCGCCAGGGTGCTCTCGGGGTCCCGCGTGTCGGTGTTGGTCATGGACTGAACAACAACAGGCGCCCCGCCGCCGACCTTCACGCCGCCGATGTTGACCGGCTGCGTCAAGCGCCGTTGCACCGAAGATACCCGGTGCGGCTTTTTCTGTTCTGTCGCCCGGTCCCCTCGTGTTGTTGCGCAGGCATCGCTCGGACTGACCGAGTCACCTTCCGCGCGGTGATTATCTTTCATAGCAGTCTCCTACTTAACACCCGCCGACAGCTGAAGGATATCGTGATAGGTCACCGCGACCATCAACAGTATCAAAAGCCCGAAACCGAGAAGGTGGACGACATTCTCCTTTACCGGGTCGATCGGACGCCTGGTAACGCCCTCCCATGCCAGAAAGCCGATCCGGGCTCCGTCGAGGGCCGGGATGGGAAGCAGGTTGAAAAATCCCACGTTAATGCTCAAAAAAGCCGCCATCTCTATGAGGTACAATAAGCCGTGTTTAGCCGCCTGCCCGATATAGGCGATAACGCGCACGGGCCCGCTTATTTCATCGGCCGGCGCCGCACCGGTAAACACGTCTCGAATAAACAGGGCGATGAGACCGGTAACGGTTCCGGTGTATTCAACCCCTTCGGCTACGGCTTCAACGCCGTTAACCTTCCGGTACGCAAGAACCTTATCCCCGATTTCGATTCCCACCCTGCTCTTACCGTCTTTTTCCAGGCGGGGCAAAACCGCCAACTTCATCTGTCGTCCGTTTCGCTGTATCGTAAGAACCTTTTCCATGCCTGGGTTTTCACCGAGACGGATCGACACATCTTCAGATCTGGATACACGCTGCCCATCAACAGCCAGGATCCGGTCACCCGTCTGGACTCCCGCGGCAGCGGCGGGATATCCGGGCAGCACCTTGGCCACCTGCGGGACTACGACTTGAGGAACTCCCTGGTAAAGTGCGATTATCGCTATGGCGATCACCGCGAGGACGAAATTCATCACCGGTCCGGCCGTTATCACGGCCAGCCTACTGAGGACCGGTTTGCGGGAAAAGCTGTAAGGCTGGTCCCGTTCGGGATCATCGGGGTCCATACCGACAAGCCGGACAAACCCACCCAGCGGCACCGTCCTCAGGTTGTAAGCGCTTCTACCTCTTTTAAACCCCCACAGCCGGGGGCCGAACCCGAGACTGAACTCGTGGACGCCTATCCCCACAATGCGGGCCATTAAGAAATGACCGGCCTCGTGAATAAAAATGAGCATACCCAATACAACAACTACCGCTACGATCGTCAGCATCTTTTCAACTCCCTGATAACCTCTTGTGCCTTTTCTCTGGCCCAGCTATCGGCCGCCAGAACCTGTGCCAGATCAGGTCCTTTTTTCGCGGAATGGGCGGAGATTGTTCTTTCAACAACAACCGGAATTCCGGTGAAAGGGATACTCCCCTTAAGAAAATCCGAAACGGCGACCTCGTTCGCCGCATTTAAAACAGCGGGCATGGTCCCGCCCGTACGCCCGGCGGCAACCGCCAGTTCGAGGCACGGAAAGCGGGCCGTATCCGGTTTCTCAAAAGTAAGGGTTCCAACGGCTGCAAGATCAAGCGGCGCGATGCTGTTAGCCATGCGCTCGGGATAGCTCAGGGCATAAAGGATCGGAAGGCGCATGTCTGCCACGCTCAAGGCCGCAATAACCGTCCCGTCTTCGAACTCAACCATTCCGTGCACAACACTTTGCGGGTGCACCAGTACCATTATGTTATCATAATCGGACCCAAACAGCCAGTGCGCCTCGATAACCTCCAGTCCTTTATTCATAAGGGTAGCCGAGTCTATGGTTATTTTCGGTCCCATACGCCAGGTGGGATGTTTCAGCGCCGTTTCCGGCGTAACCTGTGACAACGCCTCCATGCTGTATTCCCGAAAGGGCCCGCCTGAAGCCGTAAGGATGATCTTCCGCACCCCCCGGCGCCCATCGAGGCACTGCCAGACGGCCGAATGTTCACTGTCCACCGTCAGAAGGCGCGCACCTTTTTCACGCGCAAGCCTGGTAACGACCTCACCCGCGACCACCAGGGTTTCCTTGTTTGCCAGGGCGATGTCCCTTCCGGCCTCGATCGCCGCCACGGTCGGTACGAGGCCGGCGGATCCCGAAACAGCGGCCAGCACGGTGTCAACACCCTGCCAGGTGGCAACCCGCTCCATTCCTTCCGGTCCGTAGAAAACTGTTGTTTCTGTTTGAGGCGGCAAAGCGGCCTTCAGGCTTTCGGCATCCTCCTCCCGTAAAAGCGCAACCGCCTCCGGCCGGAAGGATATCGTTTGTTCCAGCAAGAGGCGCCAGTTTCTGCCGCCTGCAAGCGCTCGTACTTTAAATTTTTCCGGAAACTCCTCGACCACCTGGAGCGTCTGCCTTCCGATCGAACCGGTGCTTCCTAAAA
>JBFMBL010000031.1:15634-20474 GCA_040755195.1 Bacillota bacterium | reverse complement strand
GATATCGTTTGTTCCAGCAAGAGGCGCCAGTTTCTGCCGCCTGCAAGCGCTCGTACTTTAAATTTTTCCGGAAACTCCTCGACCACCTGGAGCGTCTGCCTTCCGATCGAACCGGTGCTTCCTAAAACAGCGATATCCCTTGCCAACTCTTTCCTCCCTTGACAATAGTGCTGCTTTCGGTGGGCGCAGCGATAAGCAACACATTGCTGCGTCAGCCCGGGGGAGCCGAATCCTCACGTACGCACCCAGTACGCTCCGGTTCGTCTCCGCCGGTCTTCCTTGCACTGCATCACTTCTCGCCGCGTTCCGTGTATGTTACAACACTGCTTCTAAATTCCAAGCTTACGGGTCTCCTTTTTCAGATTTGGTACCGCTGAATGCGGCATGTGGAACTCCCTCGAAAATAGTACTTCTTTCGCCGGGCGCGGCGATGAGCTTCGCATTACTGCGTCATGAGGCTAATCCTTCCTCCCTTTTATGGAAGCCCGCCCCGCTTTATACGCCGCCTGTATGATAATAACCACGATCGGGCCGAGGATAAGCCCGGCGACTCCGATCAACTTCAGTCCGGCATACATCCCTATCATAACCACCAGCGGATGAAGCCCTAAGCTCATGGCGACAATCCGCGCTTCGAAGAGCTGTCTTATCGCAAATACCACAAGATACAGTACAAGCAGTTTTAAGCCGAAGGCCTGGACCCCGGTCACAAAAGCGATGATTATCCAGGGTATGAAAATCGCGCTCGGTCCAAGCACCGGCAACAGATCAAAGAAACCGATAACGAGGCCCATCGTCAGCGCGTACTTTACATGAAGGATATAAAGCCCGACCGTCGAGAGGAACATTGTAAGCAAAACCAGTACCAGCTGTGCCCTCAGGTACGCCAGAAAGGCACTGAAGGCTTTCTGCCCGAGAAGAAGCACCTGCTCCCCCCACGGCGCCGGAACCACCCGGGTCCAGAACCTGCCCACCGCCCTACGGTCCCGGCTGATGAAGTAGGTTGCGATGATGCTTACCATGAGAACCAAAGCCGCATTGGGAAGTGAACCGAGAAAACTCAAAAGAGAGCTGATAAACAGGCTGACAGCGTCGCCTGCACTGGTTGTTAGGGCATTGATTGTGTTCTCGAGGTACTGCACCGCTTCCGGAGGAAGAGTACCGTAACCTTTCCTCACCCACGCAATGGATATATTAAGTATCCGCTGAAACTCACCGATATACAGCGGAAGGCGGCGGGAGAGGTCACCCAGCTCGGTAATCAGGTGCGCCACCAGCAGCGTTACTACAAGCCCGGCGGCGGCAAAGAAAATGAACATCGTGAGAAAAACAGCAAAACCGCGAGGCAACCGCCGGCTTAGCAACCTGACCAGCGGCTCCATGAAGAGCGTAAAGATGCCGGCGATTATGAAAGGCAGCAGCGCGATGAACATGTATCGCAAAACCATATACATGAACACCATAAGGAAAGAAAATGCCACAATCGCCGCAGTAGCGATTAACAACCGCCTTAACCAATCCGGCACGCCTTACCTCACCCCAGATTCGCCAGCCACCGCGCCGCCATGTAAACCACCGGCGCTGTAAGTAGCATACTGTCAAACCGATCCAGAACTCCACCGTGCCCCGGAATCAAATAACCCGCATCTTTATTCCCGGCTGCGCGTTTAACCGCGGAAAACACCAGATCGCCGACCTGCCCCGTAATCCCTACGGTCAACCCGAGGATAAACAAGAGCATCGGGTTCACCGGCAGCCAGAACGCGAATAAGCCTGACGCAGCCGCGCTGCCGAGCAAGCCTGCGGCAAACCCTTCAACCGTTTTGCCCGGGCTTAAAACCGGTGTCAGACGCCGCTTACCGAAAAAGCGTCCGGCGAAATACGCCACGGTATCAAAGGCCCAGGTGGCTACAAGCGTCAGGAGTAACCATTGTCTCCCGTCCGGCAACAGCCTTAAAAGATATAGGTATAAAAAAAGTGAAAGGTAGGCGGTGGTAAAGAACGTAACCCCCGCTTCCGGCGGCGAGTAACGGGGAAACAAGAACACCAGGGCTACCGCACAGATCAAAAGAACGTAAAAGAACGCAGCCGGGTAACTACCACTATCATAATATGCGGCCGCCAGCAAAACCAGCCCGCCAAAGCACGCCAGCGGGAAACTGGACTTTAACCCTATACCGCTGAAGAGACGCAGCATCTCCCATATTCCTATAAAGTAAAGGGCGCCAACCAATAAAAAAAGCGACCACTGTCCCCACCAGGCTGCAATGATAAACACCGGTATCCCAACCAGGGCGCTTGCAACCCTTACCAACAACCCGTCACTACTCTTAACTACCGTCTCCCGCAAAGGACTCGCCTACCCTACAAATTCCGGTTAAGTCCGCCAAAACGGCGCTCGCGCTGTTGGTAATGTATCAAAGCCTGAAGAAAATCAACCCGCCCGAAATCCGGCCACAATACCGGTGTTACGTAGAACTCCGTGTAGGCAAGCTGCCAGAGTAGAAAGTTGCTGAGCCGGAACTCTCCCGCCGGCCTGATGAGGAGATCCGGGTCGGGCATCCCGGCGGTATAAAGATGGTCGCTGACGACCTCCTCGTCGATTTCCTCCGGCCTGAGTTCCCCGTTCTGGACCTTGCCGGCTATCGCCTTGATCGCGTCAACTATTTCCCACCGTGCACCATAGTTTACGGCCAGGTTTAAGGTAAGCCGGCTGCCGCTCCGCGTTTCTTGCTGGAGATTCCGAATCGCATCCAAAACCTTCCCGGACAGGTCTTTCACACGGCCGATTACCCGAACCCGCACCCCGTTTCGTCTAAGTTCCTCTATCTCTTTACCCGCGAACTCTACGAAAAGATCCATTAAGAATGAAACTTCCTCGGGTGGACGCCGCCAGTTCTCGGTAGAAAAAGCATACGCCGAAAGTACCGGCACACCGACTTCGGCGCAAATACGAACAGTCTCACGCAGGGAATTCACGCCTGTACGGTGCCCCAGTGTGCGCGGCAAACCGCGTCTTAACGCCCAGCGTCCGTTTCCGTCCATAATCACCGCCACGTGCCGGGGCAACCGCAAGGTATCAAGCCGGGCCTTTAACGATTCCTCGTCGCGCGGCATGCCTTTTTCGGCCTTCCGTCGGTTGACAACACCCTTCAGCATAAACCAAGCCCCCAAAAAAGGTCGTCAGTCATCGGACGTCCCAGCACTCAGACGGACCCACGGACAACCAGTATCAATCCCCGCTTCATCATTAAATACGACAAGAAGTTCAACGATTCTTGGCTCTATTTCACGTATACGCGCCACTCGTGGTTTCCCAACCGTTTTTTTTCGCGGCGCTGTCGTAGTAATAACCTCAGGGGAATAGCCGGCTTCCTTAATTACGGAAACAGCTGCTTCAAGTTCCCAGCCCAACACCTCATTAAACACCGGCTACACTTCCATGATTTCTTTTTCTTTCACCGCCAGTACATTATCGACCTCTTTAATGTACTTGTCGGTCAATTTCTGAACCTCTCCCTGGAGCCTTTTCAATTCGTCTTCGGAGATGCCGCCGTCCTTTTTTTGTTGGGCTTTCAACCCTTCGTTCGTATCACGGCGGACATTCCTGATCGCAACCCTTCCTTCTTCAGCCTTTTTGCGCACCATCCTGACCAGCTCCTGGCGGCGCTCCTGGGTAGGCTGAGGCAGCACCAGACGAAGAACCGTGCCGTCGCTTGCGGGAGTAATACCGAGGTCCGATTTCATTATCGCCCGTTCAATTCCGGCAACCGCGGACTTATCCCACGGCTGAATCAGCAAAACTCTTGATTCGGGCACGCTGATTGTTGCAAGCTGGTTGATAGGGGTTTGGGTTCCATAATATTCGACCGTAATTCTATCGAGAAGCGCCGGTGTTGCCCGCCCCGTCCTGATTGAGGCCAAGTCTTTCGCTAGATGCTCGACCGCTTTTTCCATCGACTCTTCCGCGCGAGTTACCAGTTCATGCACACTAAACCACCCCTGTCAATTCCCATAATTAAGATTCCATTGTCAAAATTAATAGAGGAAACCGAATTTTTTCAGACCTGGTTAAGACCGTTTCCGATAAACGTGCCTATTTTTTCGCCCAGAATGGCCTTCCTGATATTACCTTTCTCCCTGACATTGAAGACTATTACCGGAATCCTGTTATCCATACAGAGTGAAGCCGCAGTCGCGTCCATCACGCCTAATCCCCGGTTGAGCATTTCAATATAGCTCAATGAGTCGATTTTGCGCGCCTCCGGATTCTTCTTAGGATCGTCGTCATAAACACCGTCCACGCCGCGCTTGGCCATCAGGATTGCATCCGCTTCGATCTCCGCCGCCCGCAAAGCAGCGGTGGTATCCGTTGAAAAATAAGGGTTGCCTGTTCCGGCGGCGAATATAACGACCCTGCCTTTTTCCATGTGGCGGAGGGCCCTGCGCCTGATATAAGGTTCTGCGATCGCCCGCATCTCTATGGCGGTTTGAACCCTG
Organism: Bacillota bacterium; assembly: GCA_040755195.1. GTDB lineage: Bacteria > Bacillota > Desulfotomaculia > Desulfotomaculales > Ammonificaceae > SURF-55. Next base: position 15,974 of record JBFMBL010000031.1, on the reverse strand, counting down.
GTATCCACTCTCGCTTTTTCCAGCGCATCTTGCAAGGCCAGGGAATTAACAGTGGTAGCAAGCATTCCCATATAATCAGCGGTTGCGCGCTCCATCCCCTTCGCGCTCCCCGCTATGCCCCGCCAGATGTTACCGCCGCCGACCACGATAGCGATCTGGATTCTGTATTGCTGTACAACTTCTCGTATCTCGTTAGCGACAAAAGACGCCATTTCGGGATCGATGCCGTATCCCTGTTCACCGGCCAAGGCTTCACCGCTGATCTTAATAACTACACGGCGATATTTGGGTGTAAGCATCTGTATATCTCCCCACTTTGACATTTGAAGTACAACGTTAG
>JBFMBL010000031.1:13996-15534 GCA_040755195.1 Bacillota bacterium | reverse complement strand
TTTGACTCGCTCGCCCAACTCGTAGCGCACAAAGCGCCTTATGACAATGTTTTCACCTACCCGGGCAACAACCTCATGGATCAGGTTTTGGACGGTGGTGTCCGGGTTTTTAATGAATGGCTGATCGAGAAGGCACGACTCTTTAAAGAACTTGTCGATCCGGCCTTCCACCATTTTCTCGATCACCTTTTCCGGCTTGCCCTCGTTTACGGCTTGTGCCCTTAGAATGTCTTTTTCCCTAGAAATCACTTCCGCTGGGACGTCCTCTCGCGAAACATACTCCGGACGTGACGCGGCAATTTGCAGTGTTAAATCGTGCACCAGGTTCTTGAAGTCCTCCGTCTTGGCTACGAAATCGGTCTCACAGTTCACCTCAACCAGTACGCCGACACGACTGCCGGGGTGAATGTAAGCCGATATCAACCCTTCCGACGCGGCGCGTCCTGAACGTTTTGCTGCCTCGGCCAGCCCCTTTTCGCGCAGGACAATGATCGCCTTTTCAAGATCGCCCTCCGTTTCGGCAAGCGCTTTCTTGCAATCCATCATACCCACACCGGTTCGTTCCCTTAGTTCTTTTACCAGTTTTGCCGAAATCTCCACCCAACCTTAACCTCCGTTTCAGTTTGATCGCTAAATTCTTCCGTAAGGCGATTATAACCAAAAAGTTAAAACCTTAAAAGGCCGAATTACATCTAGTTTTCATGGAAAAGGGGGGTACCCCCCCCTTTCCTACTCTTCCTTTTCTTCTTGAGGAGCGGCAGCCCCTTCGCGTCCCTCGATTACGGCATCGGCAATCTTGCTTGTAATCAGGCGCACCGCTCTTATCGCGTCATCGTTGCCCGGAATCACATGGTCCACCTCGTCCGGGTCACAGTTGGTGTCAACTATCGCCACCACGGGGATACCTATCTTGCGGGCTTCGGCTACCGCGATCCGCTCCTTACGCGGGTCCACCACATACAAGGCGCCCGGCAGGTTACGCATGTTCTTTATGCCGCCAAGGTACTTCTGCAGTTTACTCATTTCACGCATCAGCTCAGCAGCCTCTTTCTTGGGCCTCAGCTCAAGTTGTCCGTTTGCGACCAACCGTTCCAACTCGTGAAGCCGCTCCACACGGCGCCTTATTGTCTGAAAGTTCGTCAGCATCCCGCCAAGCCAGCGTTGGTTAACATAAAACATGCCGCTCCGCTGCGCTTCTTCAAGAATGGACTGCTGGGCTTGTTTTTTCGTTCCAACAAAAAGAACGCTTCCGCCTTCCGCCGCCAATTGCTTAATGAAGTTGTATGCGCTCTCAATTTTTCTTACGGTCTTCTGGAGATCAATAATATAGATCCCATTCCGGTCCATAAAAATATAAGGCGCCATCTTGGGATTCCAACGCCTGGTCTGGTGCCCAAAATGCACCCCCGCTTCAAGCAATTGTTTCATTGAAACAACCGCCACTTCTCCACCTCCTTCCGCCAGGTTTTTACCGCCGCAACCGTCATCTTCCCGGAAGACCCGCAGGCAACCCTTTCCGGAAATCCGGCAGCGTGAGT
>JBFMBL010000031.1:8738-13896 GCA_040755195.1 Bacillota bacterium | reverse complement strand
CAGGGAATAAGCAACACTTCTTTTATGCCCGCTTCAATTCCTCCATAAGCTGATCGTTCAAAACCCGGATGAAAGTCCCTTTCATTCCGAGAGAACGCACCTCTATGACGCCGGCGCTCTCGAACTTACGCAGGGCGTTAACGATGACCGAACGCGTTATTCCCGCCTTATCGGCGACCTTGCTGGCCACCAGCAACCCCTCCTCCTTGCCGAGTTCCGCGAACACATGGCGGACGGCGTCAAGCTCCGAATAAGACAGCGAACCCATGGCGACCTGAACCGCCGCTCTTTTACGGGTTTCTTCCGCCATTTTTTCCATGCGGGAACGAAAAATCTCCATACCCACAACCGTCGCCCCGTGCTCCGCAAGAATGAGGTCACTCACGGCAAAATTGCGCGCGAATTTTGCCAGCACCACCGTCCCCAAACGGGTACCCGCGCCCACAATAGGCACCACCGTAATGGTCGCGTCTTCAAAACGGCAGGGCGCACGGTTGTTGAATATACAGGCGTTAGCCTCCTGGTGAAAATTCGCCCTGGTCTCGGTAATCCCAAGGAGGCTCTCATTGTAATCGGAAGGGAAACCTGATTTACCGACAACACGAAGCATTCTTTTACAGGAAAAGCCGGCCATGAAAGAGTAACCCAGAACCTTTCCTGTATAATCAATCAAATATACGTTGGCGCGGATCAGCTCGTTTAGGGTTGCCGCCACCGCGGCAAAATCAACATGATCCGAAGTATTTTGCAGTATACCGTTAAGGGTGCGGGCCTTTTTTAAGAGACGCTCCACAATTTCTTCCCCCTGCACAAGTATAGGCTTGTTTTTGGACAAACCCAGGAGAAATCTTGAGGCGCTCATCAGAGAATATAACGGCTAAGATCCTCCCGCTTGACTATCGGACCTAGTTTCGCCGTTACAAAAGCTTCGTCAATCGTTATGGTTTGGCCTTGAAGCTCCGAGGCATGAAAGGATACTTCTTCGAGAAGTTTTTCTAGTACGGTGTGCAAACGACGCGCCCCAATATTTTCCGTCTGTTCGTTAATAGTATAAGCTATTCTGGCGATTTCGACAAGGGAGTTTTCCTCGAAGACAAGCTTAACCCCTTCCGTGTCTAAGAGTGCCGTATACTGTCTCACAATGGCGTTTGAGGGTTCGGTCAGTATCTGAAGAAAATCCTCGCGCGTTAAAGCGCGAAGTTCAACGCGTATGGGAAATCGCCCCTGAAGCTCGGGAATAAGATCCGAAGGCTTTACGGTGTGAAAAGCCCCCGCTGAAATGAAAAGAATATGGTCTGTTTTAACCGGTCCATACTTACTGGTAACCGTTGAACCCTCGATAATCGGCAGGATATCCCGTTGCACCCCGCTCCGTGACACATCGGGGCCCGCCGTGCCCTCACGCCCGGCGACCTTATCGATCTCGTCAATGAAAATAATCCCCTGTTCCTCCGCCCTCCTGATTGCTTCCGCCGTTACTTCTTCCATATCAATCAGTTTCGCGGCCTCCTGCTGCGCGAGGATTCGCCTGGCTTCACGTACCGTCACCCGCCGCTTTTTCTTCCGCGCGGGGAACACATTACCCATCAGGTCCTGAAAGTTGAAACCCATCTCCTCTACGCCGGCACCGGAAAATATCTCAAGAAAAGGAAGCGTCTTATCCTCAACCTCAATTTCAAGGTGCTCATTTTCCAGTTCTCCTGCCAAAAGCCTTTGTCTCAGCAGACTTCGCTGGCTGTCAATCTCCTGCATCCGCTCGTCCCTCTGTAAATCATCGGCCGGTCGGACACCGCCGAAAATGGCTTCAAGCGGATTCCGCGACTTTTCGGGATAAGGAGCGAGCAGTTCGAGAATACGCTCGGCGGCAAGCTCCTGCGCTTTTTCTTCGACCGTGGCGTATTCTTCCTGGCGGACCATCCTTACCGCGGTTTCCACCAGGTCACGCACCATTCCTTCAACATCCCGGCCTACATAACCGATCTCGGTGAACTTCGTTGCCTCCACCTTCACGAACGGCGCATTAACAAGGCGTGCCAGCCTTCTGGCAATCTCCGTTTTCCCGACACCGGTCGGCCCGATCATCAGTATGTTTTTGGGCATAACCTCGTCCCTTAACTCGGGCGGCAGCTTACTCCGCCGGTATCTGTTTCGCAACGCGACGGCAACAGCCCGCTTCGCCTCCTCCTGCCCTACGATGTATTCATCCAGTTTCGCCACAATTTGGCGCGGCGTGAGATCCTCCACTTACAACAAGCCCCCGTTTCAGTATTTCTACAACTCTTCAACAGTTATATTTTCGTTAGTATAAACGCAAATTGAGGCCGCAATATTCAAAGACTCTCTTACAATGGCGGCGGCGTCGTATGCCGTGTGTTTCAACAGCGCCCGCGCGGCGGCAAGTGCGTAAGGCCCACCTGAACCGACCGCGGCGATGCCGTCGTCGGGCTCGATCACCTCGCCGCTACCCGCGACCACCAGGAGATGTTCGGAATCCGCCACCACCAGGATCGCCTCCAAACGCCGTAGAAGCTTGTCGGTGCGCCATTCTTTCGCCAGGTTGATCGCCGCCCGAAGCAGATTTCCCTGGGTTTCTTCAAGTTTGCCTTCGAAACGCTCGAAAAGAGCAAGTGCGTCCGCAACCCCTCCCGCGAAACCGGCCACGACCTTTCCCTGGTAAAGACGGCGGACTTTCTTTGCACCGTGCTTGATCACGGTATTCGGGGACAGCGTAATCTGACCGTCACCGGCGATAGCGGTTTTCCCGTTGCGTGACACTGCGACGATTGTTGTTCCGTGCATCATTTAATCCTCCTTAAGAACCGCCAACACTTAGGTATAAAACACCCCTCTACGCCCGCGGGTGCGTTTTATCGTATACTTTTTTTAACCTTTCCTTGCTGAGATGGGTATATATTTGCGTCGTTGAAAGCCGGGCGTGCCCTAAGAGCCCCTGGACCACCCTGAGGTCGGCCCCTCCGTCCAGGAGGTGTGTGGCAAATGAGTGCCGCAGTGTATGTGGGCTGACCCGGCCCTGAATACCGGCTCCCTCCGCATAAGTTTTTATTATATTACGCACGCCTCTGGCGGACATCCGTCCCCCGCTTTTGTTTAGAAATAATGCTCCCTCAAATGGTCCGGCACTTTTCCGGAGCAAAAGCGGCCTGGCGGAACGAAGGTAAGCTCGTATCGCTCGCACCGCATAATCCCCCACCGGAACGATCCGCTCCTTGGAACCCTTTCCGAAAACACGGATATACCCGCCGGAAAGGTCCACGTCACCGATATCAAGGCCCACCATCTCAGAGATTCGTATTCCCGCAGCGTAAAGGATCTCAAGCATCGCCCGGTCCCTCATCCTCAGTGGATCCGACGCCCGGGGCGCTTCTACCAGCCTTTTTATCTCAGCCGGATAGAGCACACGAGGAAGGCGCGCCTGCCGCCGTGGTGACGCTATCTTCCTCAGCGGATTGTCCTTGGTCACCCCTTCCCTGCATAGAAACCGGAAAAAAGTTCGCCAGGCTGCAAGTTTTCTGAGCAAAGAGTTCCGCGACAAACCGCGGCCTGTAAGATAAGACAGGTAACGCCGCATCAGAACCGGTGTTATTTGCTCCGGCTTTAAGGATTCATCCTGAATTTTCAGGCATTTGGTAAAGAAATCGATCCCACCGAAGATGTCCTTCTGGTATTCCTCTACCGTCCTGACGGACGATCTCCTTTCCGTCTGCAGATAGACAACAAACCGGTCCAGGTAGCCGTACAACGTGTTCACCTCTCTGTTCTAAATACTCAGCGAACCACATGGTTGTTTTGACGGAGCGCGTTCATTCTTCTAATACCGACCGCCAACCATCGAGCACCCCGAGAGCACGTTCGGCAAGGGCCAGGTTCCGCTCCCGCCGGTCCTTAATTTTTTTGGATAATGATGGCATAAGACCGTAGTTGACGTTCATAGGTTGGAAGTGCTTGGGATTGGCGGTGGTGATGTAATGCATCAACGCACCGTGCGCTGTTTCGGGCGGAAACACCAGGAGATCCTGACCCATTGACCGCCTGGCGGCATTAACACCCGCAATCAATCCGGCCGCAGCCGATTCCACATAGCCCTCAACCCCGGTTATCTGTCCCGCAAAGAAAAGGCCGGGTCGATTCTTACACTCAAGCGTGGGGTCGAGCAGAAGCGGTGCGTTCAGATAAGTGTTACGGTGCATGACGCCGTAGCGAACAAACTCCGCGTCCTCCAGGCCTGGAATCAATCTGAATACCCTCTGCTGTTCGCCCCACTTGAGGTTTGTTTGAAATCCCACCATATTAAGCAGAGAGCCCTCTCGATTATCCTGTCGGAGCTGTACCACGGCGTAAGGACGTTTTCCCGTCCGCGGATCTACAAGCCCTACCGGCTTCAGCGGCCCGAAAATCATGGTTTCCCGGCCCCGGTGCGCCAGCGCCTCTATGGGCATACACCCCTCGAAATGAGTTTCCGCCTCAAAATTTTTCAGCGGCGCGCGCTCCGCCGCGATCATGGCCTCGTAAAACCGCTGGTATTCCTCCTCGCTCATGGGGCAGTTCAGGTACGAGCCTTCCCCTTTATCGTAACGCGAAGACCAGAAGACCTTTTCGGAATTTATGGATTCCAGGGTCACTATCGGCGCCACCGCGTCATAGAAGTAAAGTTGCTCCTGGCCGGTCAACTCCTGAATCGCCCCGGCCAGCTTTTCGGAGGTAAGCGGCCCGGTGGCGATAATACACGGTGTTTCGACGGGGATGGAAGCGATCTCTTCTCGCTTTATTTCAACTGCGGGTTGTTCGGAAAGGGCCGCCGTTATAAAAGCCGCAAACTCTTTCCTGTCTACCGCCAGCGCGCCTCCCGCAGGCACGCGGGTGGCGTCTGCCGCCCGCATAATCAACGAATCCAACCGCCGCATTTCCTCCTTCAACAACCCGACGGCGTTTTCCAGTGCCTGAGCGCGCAAGGAATTCGAGCAGACAAGCTCGGCGAAATCACCGGTATGATGCGCCGGGGTAAGCTTTTTCGGGCGCATCTCGAACAAAATTACCGGTACCTCACGCCGGGAAATCTGCCAAGCCGCTTCAGCCCCGGCAAGCCCGGCTCCTACAATTGTCACCGGCCTCATATTGCCACCCTTCCTTAAAACACCAC
>JBFMBL010000031.1:3844-8638 GCA_040755195.1 Bacillota bacterium | reverse complement strand
GTTTCTTTCAAGGGGTTTAAGGTTTTGCTCCGGTTTTATAGGCGCAATCCTTATTCGTACAGGCTATAACCTCCTGCTTCCGGGACTTCCGGCGTACCAACAATGCGCCGCAGTTCGGACATCTTTCCTTAACCGGTTCGTACCAAGTAGTAAAATCGCACTCCGGGTACCGCTTGCAGCCGTAAAAAGACCGTCCCTTCTTTGTGCGTCTTACGACAAGTTCTTCATTACACTTCGGGCATGGAACCCCGGTTCCTGTAGTTATCCGCCGCGTATTCCGGCATTGAGGAAAGCCCGGGCAGGCCAAAAACTTGCCGAAGCGACCGGTCTTAATTACCATCCTTTGTCCGCACTTCTCGCAGATTTCGTCTGATACCTCGTCGGCCACTTTAATCCTGCCCAGTTCATTGTCGGCTTTAGAAAGTTCTTCTTTAAAAGGTTCGTAAAAACCTCTGACCAGTTTGACCCAGTCACCCTTACCCTCTTCCACCGCGTCAAGCTTATCCTCCATCGCGGCGGTAAATTCCACATCGATTACCTCGGAAAAATAGGCCTTTAACAGATCAACCACCGTCTTCCCCAATTCGGTGGGATAAAGGCACTTATTCTTACGGAGCACGTACCCCCTTTTGATTATCGTCTCTATAATTGGCGAATAGGTACTCGGGCGGCCTATTCCGTTTTCTTCCAACGCCCGGACCAACGTGGCTTCCGTATAACGGGGCGGAGGCTGTGTGAAATGCTGCTTCGGAACCAGTTCCTGCAACGCCAGCCGCTCCCCTTCCGACAACACCGGCAACACATTGCTTGATTCATCCTCATCCTCGACGCTTTCCCCCGTAAGCCGCAGAAAGCCCGGGAAACGCAGCACAGTGCCGGTAGCCCTGAACAAATAATCCCCGGCAGTAATGTCAACGTGTGTTATATCCAGAATCGCCGGTGCCATCTGACTTGCCACAAATCGCTGCCAGATCAGGCTGTATAACTTATACTGCTCTTCGGTCAGATATTTTTTCACCTTTTCCGGCGCTCGCAGTACCGATGTAGGCCTTATCGCCTCGTGGGCGTCCTGAACCCGGGCGTTTTTTGCACCCGCAGGCTTCTGACCCTTTCCTTCACCCGCGTATTCGGGTCCGAATTCGGACTTGATGAAGCCCCGGGCATCCTCCCGCGCGGTATCCGAAATCCGTATGGAGTCGGTGCGTATGTAAGAAATCAAACCCACCGGCCCTTCTTTACCCAAATCAACGCCCTCGTAAAGCTGCTGGGCGATAAGCATTGTGCGCTGCGTGGTCAACCTCAAGCGTCGGTGCGCCTCCTGCTGCAAGGTGCTGGTGGTGAAAGGCAGCGGAGGCTTCTTTTGCTTTTCTTGCCTGCTGATCCCGGTAACCGTAAACGGCTGGCCCTCAAGCGCCTTAAGTGTCTCGTCAACCTTTTCCCGGGAAGGCAGGGAAACCTTTTCGCCGCCCAGCTTTACCAGACGCGCTTCAAAAATTGGAGAACCCGCTTTTTCCACACGGGCTGTCAGCGTCCAATACTCTTCCTGAACAAACGCATCGATTTCTTTCTCGCGGTCGCATAAAAGCCGAACCGCAACGGACTGCACCCTCCCCGCAGAAAGGCCCCGTTTCACCTTCCGCCACAGGAGGGGGCTCAGGTTGTAACCTACAAGCCTGTCGAGCACACGCCGGGCTTGCTGTGCGTTTACCCTGTTTACGTCTATGGGCCGCGGGGACTTCAGGGCTCCGGATACCGCCGCCTTTGTTATCTCATTAAACTCTACCCGGCAGGGTGATTCGGATGGGATTCGCAGCAACTCGCAGATATGCCAGGCAATGGCCTCTCCTTCCCGGTCAGGATCGGATGCGACTAGAACGGCGTCGCTTTTGACCAATGCGGCCTTAAGTTCCTTTATGGCATCGCCCTTACCCCGGATGGTAATGTACTTCGGCGTGAACTCATCGGCCACATCCACCCCGAGCTGGCTCTTAGGAAGGTCGCGGATATGCCCCATGGATGCCTTAACCATGTAATGCTTCCCTAAAAACTTGGAAAGCGTTCTGGCCTTGGCCGGAGATTCAACGATAACCAGTGTTTTCATTCCCGGCGCACGTCACCCCAAACATCACAGACTTCGTTTTAAATGTACCTTCTATCTGTCTCTAAAAAGATTACCGTAAAATCGGGCTTTTATAACCTAAAATATTGTTCGGCCATGTAAATCTTATAACGACCAGCATGCAAAACAGGATATTTTAACCCCTTTTCACAGCGGCATAAACGCCTCCGGAAAGGGAGCGAATCAACCCTTTCATCTCCAGGTATACCAGGCCGGCAAGAACCTGGGAGGCTGCTTCCCCGGTGCGCTGGATGACATCCTCCTGAGACAGCGGCTCTGTGTTTAAAAGATCAAGGATTTGTGATTCGAGTTGGTTAAGCACTTGCCTTCCCTGCCCCCCATCCGGGAAAAGCGCGCCTTCGCCCAACGCATCCAATATGTCAGCAGCGCAGGTTACCGGCCGAGCCCCCTGTTTCAAAAGATGGTTGGGCCCGCGGCTGAGCGGGCTGGTTACGTTGCCGGGAACCGCCATGACCTCGCGTCCCTGTTCGAGGGCCAGATCCGCGGTGATAAGCGCGCCGCTCCGCTCCTTTGCCTCGACGACCACCACCGCCCGGGAGAGCCCGGCAATAATCCGGTTCCTGACCGGGAAATGCCATGCATGGCAGGGCATCCCGCAAGGAAATTCACTTACTACCGCCCCGTTTGTTGAAATTTCCTCCATAAGCCGCCAGTTCTCTCTCGGGAAGCAGTTGTCAAGCCCGTTTCCTAAAACCGCGACCGTACGTCCCCCTCCCGCCAGGGCGCCCCGATGGGCTGCCGTATCCACCCCCCGGGCCAGACCGCTCACTACAGTAACGCCTGCCTGCGCCAGCTCCTTGCCCAAATCCTCCGCAACCATCCGCCCGTAACTTGAACAGCGCCGTGTTCCCACCACCGCCACGGCAATTTCTTCCATTGTAATGTCACCGCGGTGAAAAAGGGCCGCAGGCGGGTCAAATATTTCCCGAAGCAAAGCCGGGTAAGCATCGTCCACCGGTGTGACAAAGCCGATGCCCATTTCTTTCATCCTGCCCAACTCAAGGTCAAGATCCAGGGTGTCCCGTTTCTTTACAATCTCCTCCGCCCGTGCCTTACCTACAATACGGGCCAGTTGTGCAGGTCCTGCATTAAACGCCTCCCGGGCGGAGCCGAAAAAGGCCAGCAGATCGCGAAACCGCCTGGACTGTCCCGGAATGAGGAACTGCCAGGCAAGGTAATAGCCACGCTCATCTTCCTGCAACGCTCGTTCCTCCAAAGTGTAACCTTTCGAAGGGGCAAGTTGTTTCTCCTGCTCCATTAAAAAGAATTTCACTATAACTCTTAACAAAGCAGGATTTTACTTTTCTCGGGTGAATATGACTTCTCAAAAGGAGGTGATAACTCTCAATTCCGGCAACTTTGTTTTCACAAGAATTAACTAGCACCACATTAAGGAGGGTACAAAGTGCGTTTTCTTAAAACTATTGCGGTAACCGTGATTGGCGCCGCCATCTGTTTCTGCGCCGGTTGTTCGTCAACCGCGCCCACATCAACCGAGCCCGCTGAACCGGGCCATATAAAAGCCAATGTAAAAACAAGCTTTAACCCGACCGTTGATGATCCGGTAATTGATAAGACCGCTTTTGTTGACCCGATGGCTTCCGTAATCGGGAACGCCGAGATCGCCGGCAAGGTTTATGTTGGACCCTTCGCCTCCATCCGCGGTGACGAAGGCCAGCCGATATATGTCGGTGAGGGTTCCAACGTTCAGGACGGCGTGGTGCTTCACGGTCTCGAAACCGAAGAAAACAACGAGCCCGTCGAAAAGAACCAGGTGGAGTATGCCGGAAAGAAATACTCTGTTTACGTTGGGAAAAACGTATCGCTGGCCCACCAGTGCCAGGTCCACGGACCAGCCCTGGTAGACGACGGCACCTTTATCGGGATGCAGGCCCTTGTTTTCAAGGCCCAGGTGGGAAAGAATTGTGTTGTGGAACCGGGCGCGAGGCTTCTTAACGGCGTCAAGGTGGCCGACGGACACTATGTTCCCGCCGGCAAAGTAGTCACTACGCAGGCGGAGGCGGATAAGCTTCCGGTGATAACCGAGACCTATCCGATGAAGAACCTCAATAAGGGCGTCCTGCACGTGAACGAGCAGTTGGCGGAAGGTTATCTGGGCGGCGGCCACGAAGAAAGCGCGGCCGGCGGAGAGGCAAAAACAGAGGAACCAACGCAACATTAAAAACCGGGGGCGCAAAGCCCCCGGTTTTTATTCAGGTGTCAAATACGCTTCCGGATACAAAAGCGTCTTACTTCGCATAGGCAAAGATAAGGTTTCCGATACGGCAGGCCACCGGTAATGACAGGAGAAAACGGTTTGTGGCTGACGGGTCATAGAAGTAGAGGGCGCCCTTGGTCGGGTCTTGGCCTGCAAGCGCCTCCTCCGCCGCCCGGGTGCTGTCGGGCGTAGCCGGATTGTTTATCCAGCCGTTTTCTACAGGCTCAAACTGGTATAACCCGTTCACCACCTGATAAATAACCCCCGGAATGCTGTTGGGAAAGTACGGGCTTCTGACGCGGTTTAAAATCACCGCGCCGACAGCGACCTTTGCCTGATGCGGTTCACCGTCCGACTCCGCGGTTATCAACCGCGCCAGGAGATCAAAATCCTCGCGGCTTACATCGCCGCGGGAAACCGGAGGGGGATCAGGCGC
>JBFMBL010000031.1:0-3744 GCA_040755195.1 Bacillota bacterium | reverse complement strand
TCACCGCGCCGACAGCGACCTTTGCCTGATGCGGTTCACCGTCCGACTCCGCGGTTATCAACCGCGCCAGGAGATCAAAATCCTCGCGGCTTACATCGCCGCGGGAAACCGGAGGGGGATCAGGCGCGGGAGAAGAAACGTTGGGAATCCGGAGCACCTGGCCGGGGTAGATCTGTGTGTCTGCCAGCCCGTTGTAATTCATAATATCCCAAGAACTCACCCCGTACCGCTGGCCTATAAGATAAAGCGTGTCTCCCGGAACCACGGTGTAACTATCAGCGTTTGCGGAGCCGCCGGTTCCACCGGATTGGCCGCCGGTACCGTTCGGAATTTTGAGAATCTGGCCGGGATAAATATCCGCGCTTGTCAGGCCGTTGTACGTCATAATATCTGCAGAACCAACCCCGTACCGCTGGCCTATAAGATAAAGCGTGTCTCCCGGAACCACGGTATAATTGGCCGTGCCGTTACCGGACCCCCCGCCCGCTTCATCCGGTATATTAAGGATCTGCCCGGGATAAATGACGGTGTTCTCTAATCGGTTAGCCTGTTGGATTGCGCTTGCGGTTGTATTGAATTTTTGACCAATGATATAGAGGGAATCACCTGGAAGGACGGTATACGAAGCGGCCCAAGCCGGAGACAAAGGTACTAGAACTGCTGCAAGTACAAGCAACGACCGGTAGAACATATGAACCCTCCTTGAGCCTCTGGGGTTAGTTGACGGATTCGGGTCGAGGGAACCCTACCCAGCACTTAGTAAGCTAATGTTCTATTCTACGCATTTCACCCCCATTTTCTTTTAAAAGTAAAGTACAGAAAGACTTCCAATAACACTAAGTGCCGGGATTCACCCCTGAAAATATTCCCCCATATCCCACTCGGGACTTCGGCTTACACTGATTATAAAATCAGGAAGATAATAAGACAAGCTATTAAATATTTCCATTTCAGCTGTGAATGTTTGTAGTTAAATCAAGCATTCCCCCCGTATAATAGAAATCCAGTATATCTTTGAAGCTGCAACCCTGCTCGGCCATTGCGCGAGCGCCCCACTGGGACATTCCAAGGTCGTGCCCCCATCCGCTGCCGGTAAAGGTTACCCCGACAAGTGCTCCGGTTAAGGGATCGTATTCCTTCAATAAATCAGTGACAGGAGCCTTGCACTGAAAAACGGTCCGCACCCAATCCGCGTTGGCGAGATCCTGGAAACGCTGGATACCGTCCGCTCCGGTACCCAGAACCTGTACCTGCTTAATCCGCCCACCCACCGTGGTCCGCCCGCTGATGTAAACCTCCGTAACAACGCTGAAATCATACCCTCGTTCCTGAAGCAACCGGGGCAGTTCATAAACGGTGTAGGTTACGCTCCACCCGTAGTGGGGGTTTTCCGGGTGGCGGTCATAAGGGTCCGCTTTCCCCCGGATCGGCCCCGCATAATTCTTCCAGACATCTTCGCTGTTCTCGCTCCATCCGCCGTTCGAGCTGCAGAAGTAGGCAGGCACGACATATCCGCCACTGGTCAGTACGAGGTTCCTCGTCGCATCGACCGCCGCGGTTGTGGACGGGTACTCCGCGTTCATGCCGCGGTAAACCTGGCTTGCCTGAGTGGCAAAAACATCATAATACTGTCCTTTAGCATATTTAAGAGCATAGAATGCGTATGAGCGGGCTGCAACCGCTTGCGCCTTTAACGCTTCCGCGGCCCAGTTATACGGCATCTCGCACGGTACCACTCCATAAAGATATTCTTCCAAAGGAAGCTCGTTAACCAGCAAAAGGCACCCGTTCTGAAGCCTGATGCCAAGGCTGCCCCGGTAACGCCGGGAACTTCCGTTGACGTTCAGCTCAAACCAGTTACCCGTCGCGCCCTGACCTTCGGTGAGCATAATGGGACCTGTATAAGTACCCAGCGGGGTCCGATCCTTTTCCACCTGTACCGCGTAAACAACCTGATCCACCGTGCTTCCGGACAATTTAATCACGGAAAAAGTAAACACATTTGAGGATACCGGTTGTGATAGAACCTCTCCGGTTAATCCGTTAGTAATCAGATAATCTCCGGTTGCGCTTATAGCGGCCGCAAAGGCATCCGTACTTAGCGCCACCCGGATGGGGGTGTTAAAGACGCGCGGGACAAAGTCCGGCTGCTGGGCAGGTGGAGGTGTCGACTGCCCAGGCGCCCGGGAAACCAGTGTCACGGCAATCCAGCCGGTTTGCCCTGAGGAGTGGCTGACACGGTACCATTCACCCCTTTTATCGAGAACCAGAAGCCTCTGACCTTTTTCAATACTGCCTGAAGTGCCGTAGTCCGAGCCGGGACCGCTCCGCAAGATTAACACCTGTTGAGCGATTACTGCTTCACCCGCCGACGCTTCCCCGGGTGCTTCCGGCTTTACCAGCCAGCCGGCTATCCAGGCGGATTTGCCGCCTGAAAGGCTCACCTTGTACCAGTCACCCTGTTTACCAAGGCTGATTAGTTTCTGGCCTTTTGTGGTCCTGCCCACGATGGAATAACCTGTTCCGGGGCCGCTCCTCAGGTTTATAACGTCCTGGGCAACCAAAACCTGACCGCCGGCGGAGTTCCCCCCTCTATCGGAAGCAGGAGGCGGCGCAGTCTGCGCCTTTACCAGCCAGCCGGCTATCCAGGCGGATTTGCCGCCTGAAAGACTCACCTTGTACCATTCACCCTGTTTCCCCAGGCTGATCAATTTCTGTCCGTTGCTGGTTTTCCCAACGATCGCATACTTCGTTGCCGGACCGCTCCTTAGGTTTATAACGCCCTGGGCGATTAGGACCGTCTGGCTCGCCGTATTGCCCGGAACCGTAGGTGAAACCTTTTTTTCCTCGACCAGCTTCCCCAGCCAGGAAGCCACCCAGCCGGTTTTCCCGGTAGACAGCGTAATCTTGTACCATCCCGACTGCTGTCCCAATAGGGCGAGTTTGCTGCCCCGTTTCACCGTAGCAACGACAGGATAATCAGTTCCCGGCCCCCCGCGGATGTTAACGCTCCCACCGGAGCCACTGATCACGAACGTATCCGCCGCTCCTGCCGCCGGTGGAAACAAAGCCAGCCCCGCGGTTATACCCAGAAAAATATAGATAAAAAAAAGCTTTTTGCTAATTTCTTTGACCGTCTGCATAAAATTACCTCCTGAAAGGCATCTGTAACGGTCAAATTTCGACATGGAAGGGACTTTTTCCTGCCAGCTACCTGATAAATTTTATGATATTTTCCAGGTTAGGACTATGTGGTTAACGGCGGACAAACAGGTTAAGTATGATGGTGAGGATAATACTCAAGAGGATACAGGTAACCACGGGGAAATAAAAAGAAAAATTGCCGCGCTGGTAATAGATATCTCCCGGCAGACGGCCGGCACCCGGAATCTTACCGATAAGGAGCACCACCGCGCCGACTAGAAACAGGAACGCACCGGCAACCAACAGCAACTTCCCAAAACTCTGCACCGGCTCCATTGAACCCCCTCTCGCTTCACATCTTACTTTTGAGTTCTGAGGGCAACGCTGTTCATCTTCTGTTTGCGGGGTGAACGCTGCCCTCTTTTTTAGTTTTTACGCTTCCGATTAACGACTTTCAACTTTGGACCTGCGGCCGCTGAAGTATCTTTCTTTCTCGCTGTAGACACAGCCGCAGTATTGCTGCCGGTACATGCCGATTTCCTTTGACCGCCTGACCCCTTCCTTGAACCCAACCCGGAAATCGCGGTAGAGGAAAGGCAC
>JBFMBL010000030.1:22365-29909 GCA_040755195.1 Bacillota bacterium | reverse complement strand
CCACGTACAGGAGGCGCATCTCCTCGGCGTCCTGGTAGCGCTGCTCGACAGCGGACAGTTCCTCCCAGTCGAGCGGCTGCCCGAGGGTTTCGGAGGCGTATTCTTTTCTTTTTTCGATTACAAAGTAACCCCGGGGAGCATCACCGGATCTTTGGATATGCACCGCCGGGCCGAACTTAACGTTTTTCCCGGGGTTGGCCAGGAACACCACCGGCGCCTCCAGGCCCTTGGCTTTATGTAAATTCATTAGTCTTACGGCGTCCTTTTCCCACGGGGCGATGTTTATCTCTTCCTCCACGCCGGAATCCGCAAGGATCGTCAGGTAGTCGACCAGCGAGGAAAACGAAGTTATTCCCCTACGCTCGGCCGCCGCCGCGTACTCCAGGCACTGAATCAGGTGTCCGGCCCGGCTCTTACCCAGCTCGCCGGTCAGGGCGTAAGGGATCACCCCCAGCTCGCGGACGATGTTTTCGAGTGCGGCGCTTGCCGGCAGGCTCTGCGTCCATTCATAAAACCGCCGCAGGCTGGCGAAGGCCCACTCGAAGCGCTCCCTGTCTTCCGGGCTCAGAGCGTCAGGCACATCGTCGAGAAAGCTGAAGCGCCCGCCTGCCTGCCTGAAACGCCAGAGCTGTTTGTCGCTGAGGCCGAAAAGACCGCCCCTCAGCACCGCGGCCAGCCGCACCGGATCGCCGGGGTCGAGCAGCGACCTGAGGATCTTGAGCAGCTCGGCCGTCTCGGCGGACTTTGAAAACCCGCCCCCGCCCGCGATGCAGAACGGTATGCGGCGCTCCTCGAGAGCCCGCGCGTAAAGGTCCATGTTGTCTTTGTAGCGGAGCAGGATCATAAAATCGCCCGGCACGGGCTTTTCCGTAAAACCTTCTTCAATTTCCTCCGGAGTTCGGGACAGTTTGACGCCTCCGTCGAGCGCGCGGCGGATCCAGCCGGCGATCCTGCCGGCGTCCGCACGGGCGATTTCGTCTTGATTGTTCCGGTTAAACTTCGGGATGCTGATGGTTCTTATACCGGCTGCCGTTCCCCCACCGCTGTCACGCACTGTATCCATGCCGGCAAAGGCGGCCTGGTACGGCGTGGCGTCCTCCGGCAAAAGGGTTTTAAATACCGGGTTCACCCACTCGCCCACGGCATGGACGGAGCGAAAATTGGTCGTAAGGTGCAGCACTTTTCCCCCGCTGCCGGCGATAAGCCTTTTTACCTCGTTGTACGTGTCTATGTCGGCGCGGCGGAAGCGGTATATGGCCTGCTTCAGGTCGCCGACGACGAACAGCGACCCGGGGATGGGAACCAGCCTGCGCCAGTCCTTTTCCCCGACGTCCCGGCCGGTGAGGTAAAACATTATTTCCGCCTGGATAGGATCGGTGTCCTGGAACTCATCGACCAGCAGGCGGGAATAACGCTGCTGGAGACAGCGTCTGACCTCAGGGTTTTGCCTGAGCAGGTCCGCCGTATTCATCAAAAGGTCCTGGAAATTCAGACGCGACCGCTCCATCCGGTGCCGCCGGTAAAGCTCTACCGCGGGAAGCACAAAATCCACGAGGCGCGCGTGCCGGTGCTCGCGCCACGCCCGGAGGGCCGGAGTGAGACTGTCCTTGCGGAAAGCGGTGAAGGCGGCAAGCATGGTCTTTGCGTTTTCGGCGTTGGGCCAGCGGTTCTGAGTTATGGAGCCTTCTTTGTCGAGCGCCGCCAGCAGCCGCAACAACGTCAAATCGTGGTCGAGGTCGAAAATCCTTCGCCACTGCAGTGCCCTGCGCAGCATTTTTTGCAGATCGTCCCAGCCTTTGGGCGGCACACCGCCGGGCAGCATTGTCTGCGCCAGCCGCAGTAGTTTGTCGAGCTCCTCCCGGACCGTATCAAGCCCGGGCGGCGGCGCCGGCTCCCTGACCGGCTCCACTTCGGGATATGCCGACAGGGTATCAAAGCACCCCTTCAAGTCCCGGGCTTCCACGCCTATCTTGTTCAGTTCTTCCAGCGCCTGCGGGTTTTGCGCCTGCAGCCCGATGAGGTAGTCCTCCCATACCTTTTCCCGCAAAAGCCTGTCTTCAAGTTCTTCCATCTCCACGAAGTCCGGGTCAAGCCCCGCTTCGATCGGTCGCTCCCTCAGGAGGACGGCGCAGAAGGAGTGGATGGTGCCGAGAAAGCAGCGGTCAAGCTCTTTGAGCGCCCGGTTCAGCCTTTCCTTTTTCGTACCGTCAGTCTCCGCAGCCAGGGCCTTTTCCAGGGCGAGCTGGAACCTGCCGTTGAGCTCCGCGGCGGCCTTACGGGTAAAGGTCACGGCGGCGATTTTTTCCACGGCGCATTTGTTTTCTGTGATAAGGGAGACCATGCGCTCGACCAGGCTGTGGGTTTTCCCCGAGCCCGCGCCCGCTTCCACAAGGATGCAGGTGTCCAGGTCTTCGACGATTGCCCGGCGCGCGGCGGCGTCTTTGAGCTCCGTGTCAATCAAAATCCTTCAGCCTCCTCCAGGGGTCGAGGCGCGGGTCGCAGCCGGGGGCGGCAAGCGTTTTCGCCCGGGCCACCGCGCCGGGAAAACCACAAACCTCGGTGTAATCGCAGAAACGGCATTTGTCGTCTTTGTCGGCGGCGATGAAAACCCCTCCGGCGAGAAGGTCGAAAAGACAGCCGAGCAGCCGGTGAAGCGAACCGCGGTCGTCGGTCTGGGGCCGTTTTATCATCAGGCCCTCGCCCTTCTCGGTGGGGAAGTAGTAGCCCGAGATCTCCGCCCGCGGCGACTCGCCGGGGAAGGCTTCCCGCAAAATGTGTTCCGCGGCTACGGCGTACAGGGCGTGCTGAACCTGCCGCCCGCCGCAGAAATGCCTGTGCTCTTCAAAGCCGTACGTGCCGCCCGTCTTGTAGTCCCAAACGTGATACACGCCTTCCCCCGCCCTGTCGATCCTGTCGATCCTTCCTCTGAGCAGGAACCTATCCCCTTCTCCGAGTTCCACCGCAACCGGTCCGGCGATACCGGAACCCGCCGCCGCAACCTTTTCGGCCCCCAATCCGAACGGGACCTCGAACAAAACCGGCTCTCCGCCGCGCATTTCCTCAACGGTCAGAAAAACCTCGCAGCAGCGGCGAATATCCTCAACCTCCCGGTCGAAAACGACTTCGCTCGGCGGGGGTATGCGCCCGCGGTATTCCGCGATAAGGTCGCCGGCCATTTCCAGCATCACGGACAGGTGTTGCGCCGGGCCCGGCCTCTCGCCGTCAGCCGTGACGCGGCGCATGAAATTGTAAAACAACCTGTGCAGGAGTTCCCCGCGCGCGAGAGGGTCCAGCCAGCGGCCCGGGTCGCAGGCGACATCTTCGGGCGGCTGTATGTTGAGAACGTAACGCAAAAAGTAGGCGAACGGGCATTCCGCCAGCGCCTCTATCTTCGTGCAGGACATCACCAGTTCGTCGTTCCGGCGGGGGTCGAGGTGCGGTGAAGGGCCGATCAGCCCGTCGTATTCGGTAAGTGCGGGTCTTGTCCTTGCTTCCAGCGCCCGCCTTCCCCAGGCGATGCCCCTGCAGCAGGCGTCTACGGCTGCGGCGCCGTTGCGGATTCCCGGTTTTGACAAGACGCGGCCGATCCACCATTCCGTCTCGTCTAAGGCCGGTATGCCGCCCTGAGCGCAGTAACCGGCGGGTTTACCCAGGAAGTTCATCAGGCGGGTGTAGTCCAGCGACGCATCGCCCCGCAAAAGGCGGTAAACCTGGAGGAGGACCGGGGAAGGGAACACCTCCCTGTTTTCTACTACGTTAAATGAAGGGAAGCTCAATGTTACGTTGCCTCGCCTGGAGGCAAGAGCCAGGCCGAGAATGTACTGGTTCTCCCCCGGCCTCTCCGTGCTCAGCGGCAGGTCCGGGCTGATCGCCCGGCGCTCGGCGTCCAGCAGGACCGGGTCCTGCCGCGTGCCGCCCGGGAAGTTGTTCGCGTCCATGCCGGCGACGAAGGTGTTGGGCCGGGCGGACCAGACAAGATTCCGGTAACCGGTGAGGTGCAGGCAGCCGGGCTTAGGTCCCGATGCCCCGACCCGGAAGCCGGCGAGGATGTCCTCCACCCGCTCCAGGGCTTCTTCCGTTTCAAGACCGAAGGAGACCAGCCGGCCTGCTTCCTCAAGGGCGGCCGTAAGGCCATCGAGCGCCGCCGCGTCGGCTTCGTCCTTGAGAAGCGTAATTTGCCGGAGAATCGCAGCAAAACCCCCGGCAAGTTCCCGGAGGCCGACTTCGCCTGCGTCGTCCGCAGTGGGCAGTACGGAAAGCATTCCGGAGATTATGGTGTAAAGCTCCCCGGCAAGCTCGCTCTGCCGGAGGAGTTGACCACGCCTTTCGTCACCGTTTTCCGGTTCTTCATCCGTACGTATTTCGGCCCTTTTCTTTAAATCGTCAGCTAAGACCTTCAACAGGGTGTAGCGGTCCCTGCCCCAGCCTATGCCCGCGCTCCGCAGCAGCCGCGCTGCCTCCACGGTCGAAAGGTCCGCCCGGCCGGTTTGAAGCCGTACGTCACCACCCAGGAAGAGTTCGATCAAAACGCTCGCGGCATAGTCGCTTTTTATCCACTCGACAAGTGTCTGAAGCACCCTGCCCGGGGCTGTAAGGGAGACCGGCAGACCTTCCGCCACGGTGAGCCCTATGCCGGTGCGCCTGGCCAGCGTGTAAAAGGCCGGGATATACTCGCTGTTTGTACAGGCCACGGTCACGGTATCGAGCGGAACCCCTTGCGCCTGGATCCGCCTGAAGATTTCCCGGACCTCGTTGAGCAGACCGTATGAATGAAAGCAGTCCAGTGAACCGTCGCCGACCGGCGGCGGCGCCTGGTCCACTTCGAAGAGCCACGGCAGGCGTTCCACGTCTCTGTCGGGCGGACGGACGGTGTTTTCGCCGGGACCGGGAGGTATGTGGCTGCTCTTGACGGGTTCGGACCGCCGATATCCGGTGGGTGCAACGCCGTACACCGGGTCCGGATCCAGCAGGATCAATCCGCCGGCGGCAAGGTTGTCAACCAACCGGCGCTCCAAAGGATTAAGGCGCAGGAAGGAAGGGAGAAGGTATATAGTGGAGGTGAGAGGTGAGAAGTTGGAGGTGAGATTTATTGACTGCCAAAAGCCGTTGGGTTGTTTTCCACCGGTTAATTTGTTTTCCAACGGTCTCCTAAAGGACAGCAACTCCAAAGCCAGGGACAAAAGGCCCGGCTTGTCTATGTAATTGTTCTCCTCCAGGTAACGCTCGTAGGCCTTCAGCAAGGCGGCCATATCCCGTCCTTTTGAGGTGTCGGTGAAGCTTTCCGGGGCCAGATCGCCACTCGTCACCCCAAAACTGCGCAGCTCGAATATGGATGAAGCTATGGCTTTTACCAGACCCCGCCGGTTGCCTTTTCTCCGGAAGTACTGAAGGGCTTTTATTTCTTCAAGGGTGTGGAATATCTCTTCAACAACAGTTGCCGCCAGGTAACCGTTCAGAAGGGAAGTCTTGCCGCCGGCAAGGTGCTCACCGGCTATACGGTGCGCCAGGCCGGCGGTTGTCTCGGGCCGGAGGTTTACCCATCCCCCGCCGGCCCGCGCCAGCGCCTCGCAAAGCTCGCGGCCTGCCGCGTATCCCGGCACGATGAGGACCTTCTCCTGGAGAGGGTACCTGTCGCAGACATCTTTAAGTGAAGACAGAAGAGAGTTCAAGGGTTAGCCTCCTTTAAGCGTCCGACGTCCGAGGTCCGACGTCCAACGTCGGGAAACAGGAAACCGGAAAGCGTCGTCCGAGGTCAGGAGTCCCGAAACCAGAAATCCGTTCGATGTCCGACGTGCGACGTCCGAGGTCCGGCGTGCGACGTGCGACGTCGGGAACAGGAAACAGAAACAGGTCCGAGGTGCGACGTATAGTGTTAACGTTTTGTCTTGGAACGGAGGTAACGCATGAACCCTAGAATAACGCTTTTGGTTTTCGAAGCCTTTTCATACAGTTCGTCGAATAAATCCTGCGTAATATATTCCTGATCCAAGGCGACATACAAGTGGGACTGGACTTCGGTTGTTGAACTGAGCGCATAACTCAGGAACTGAAGAAACATCTTATCACTTTTGCTGTCAAAGCCTTCGGCGATATTGGCCATAATTGAGACGGATGCCCGCTGGATTTGATCGCGGAGTCCATAATCCCTATTGAACCTCTGTTGTCCGGTAGCCTGATATATTGTTTGGGTTAAATCCCGGGCGATTCGCCAAGCTTCGATGTCTTCGAATCTTTCTATAGCCATGATTTCTCCTCATTAATAGTTTTAGGTCCGGCGTGCGACGTCAGGATACAGGAAACACGTCCGGCGTGCGACGTGCGACGTCGGGAACAGGAAACAAGTCCCGAAGCAACTCCGACGAAACATACTTTCGTCTTATTAAGTTCAGTGCACGAATTTTTTCATCTAAACAGGCGGCCTAGAAGGCGTCCGGTGATTCTGCCGGCTATCCGGCGGCCGATGCGTCTTCCGACTTTGCCGGGGTTCCCGCTTCCCAGCGCCTGAATATCACCAAGGGTGCGCGCGGTCCTGTACAACTCTCTCCTCACCTTACTGACGGTGAGCCGTCGTCTGGCCATCCTACTTCCCCCTGTAAACATCTTTTTTTGTTTAACCGATCACTGATCTAACTCCGGTAAACCCACCGTTCAAGGCGTTCAACCCACTCCCAGCCTTCGTCCGGCGATCCCGCGGTCGGCAGGAACTTCTGGGCCTCCCCGTCAAGGAGGTCTATGTGGTGAACCAGACAAGCCTCCAGAAACTTGGGCCGCTTGGGTGACTGCCACTCGTAATGTCCGTGGTGGCTGGCGATGATGTGCAGCAGCTTGTCCCGTAGTTGTGCCGGAAAGCCGGGAATAGCGTCGATGCGCCGGCTGACGGCTTCGGCTCCAAGTATGATGTGCCCGAGCAGGCGCCCGCGGTCGCTGATGTCGATGAAGCGGTCCCAGGTGTATTCTTCGATTTTTCCCACATCGTGCAGCATGGCTCCGACCAGGAGCAGTTCCCGGTTCGCTGCCGGATAATTCGCCAACAGCGCCGGAATCATGCGGACAAGGTTTGCGGTATGCTCCAGCAGACCGCCGATGTACGCCTGGTGGTTCACTTTGGCGGCAGGAGCCATAATGAAAGCGGCAACCCAGGCTTCATCCGCGAAGAAGGAGTCCAGAAGGGCTGACAGGTGCCGGTCTTCAACATGCGATGCGGCTTCCTTAATCTCAGCCAGAAGCACATCGCGGTCGAAGGGGGTTACGGGCAGGTAGTCCGTCGGATCCTCTCCTTCCCAGGGCACCGGTTCGTAACGGGCGATGTGAAGCTCAAGGTTCTCACGGAAGGTGACCACCCGGCCCTGCACCTTTACAAGTTCCCCTTCCAGGGGTACCGGATCCCGGTTGCGGTTAAAGTCCCAAACGCGGGATTCGATTTCCCCCATGCGGTCTCCAAGACGCAGGCGCAGGAAAGAGCCCTCGCGCTGCCGGTAATCCTGCACGGACACCCGCCGGACCTGAAGCGTAACATCCAGGTCTGTGCCGTCCTTGAAGTCGGT
>JBFMBL010000030.1:1446-22265 GCA_040755195.1 Bacillota bacterium | reverse complement strand
CGATTTCCCCCATGCGGTCTCCAAGACGCAGGCGCAGGAAAGAGCCCTCGCGCTGCCGGTAATCCTGCACGGACACCCGCCGGACCTGAAGCGTAACATCCAGGTCTGTGCCGTCCTTGAAGTCGGTGACATAAGTCCTCAAACTCTGAAACACCCCGTTCTGCGTTCTGCGTTGGGAACAGGAAACAAGAAGAGTTCTGCGTTCTGCGTTCTGCGTTCGGCGTTCTGCGTTCTGCGTTCTGCGTTCGGCGTTCTACGTTCGGCGTTCTACGTCCGACACCGGAAAGCAAGGAGCCTAACTGGTACGAGGTCACTGGTTTAAAGTTCTAAGTTCGACGTAAAACGCCAATCTCCCCTCTTATAACTCAGACGGATGGACCTTTGGGGTCCGTCCGAGGTCCGAGGTCCGAGGTCCGACGTCGGGATACAAGAATAAGATACAGTGCAAGTTCAACATCCAACCTCCCACCTCTCACCTCTCACTTCTAAACTCGCCGGGAAGAACGCCTGACGCCCGGACGAGCCATGCGAGTATGACCATTCGTTCCGCCGCTGAATACGCTGAGGTGCAGCACGTGACCCCCGTCTACAAGCCCCGCCCCGACTATGTTTGCGCCCCTGAGGCGGATGTCCGTACCCCTCCCCACGGAAGGATACTCCCGGCATTCGCATTCCCTTATCTTATCTAAAACACGGCTGCAGTCCATTTTCTCTTCGGATTGCTTCTGATCCCGGACATCGAGAGCCTCCATGGCATAGCTTTTGAGCAGCTTGTCCCATACCTTCCGTAGCAAAGCCTCCGAGGCCAGGAGGTCAAGGCACGAAAACCGCCCGTTGATAAACACCGCGACTCCCGCCTGATCCGCAACAGGGTTTAACCCGCTTATAAACTGTTCAAGTTTATCCGCGTAGCTCTCATACACGTCGTGGAGGGCGTCTGTTCCGGACGGTGCTCCCATTCTTACCTGTTTGCGGCTTACCTCCGCCCATATCGCCCCTTGATCCGCAACGAATCCCATTTCTCCCTCAAGGTTGCACGCCACCTGTTCCACCTTCTGGCGCCGGAGCGTGGCATACCCGAAAACCTCCGACTTGATAAAGCACGGGCTCTCGTAACTCCACCGTCCGCGCTCGACGCAACTGACGGGGACCCTGACCGACGACTTCTGCGGGACGAGCACCGTCGCGTTGACCATCCTGTTCTGCTTCGCTCCCGCCACCTCTTCGCCGTCGAGGATCAGGACCGGCGTATCACCGTTGTTTTTCACGATGATGGTGTTAACCATGCCGCTCTCGCTGACCTCGCCCATCTCCAACACGCCCATCTCCATGGCTTCATCCAAAAGCAGCAGCGATTCCCTGAATTCCACCCTGCTGATAAGGGGGAAAACGGTCAGGTTCCCTTTCCCCTGCGGTTCACCACAGACCACTCCGGATAAAAATTCCTGCACCGAAAAACCCATAAACCCCGCCTCCCTTTTTTCGGTTCTAAGTTCTGCGTGCTACGTTCTACGTTGGGAACCAGAGAAAAAAACAGTTCGTCGTGCGACGTTCGACGTTCGAAGTTAAAAGTTCAAGGTTCAAGGTTAGGAGAAGTAACTAAAAAGGCCAGAAACACGTTTGATTAGTATTTTTAACCGTGTTTACTATACTAAACCATTTCGCGCGTTTTGTCAATAATTCAAAACGGTGTTTACAACGCTGAACTACACGGTCATAATAGAAGTCAGGAGGGAACTGAATTGACCGAAGATAAATCCTCCGATCTCGGACAGCGTATCAGAAAGTTCCGTGAAGAAAAGGGGATGACCCTGACCGAACTGGCGGAAAAGGTCGGGGTAACCAAGGGGTACATCTCTCAGATAGAATCAGGCGGAATTAAAAAGGTCGCCGCCAGCCATCTCTTCGATATCGCAGAAGCTCTCGGCACAAGTATCGGATACCTCCTCGGCAGACAAGTGGTCTTCCAAAGCAAGGCGGATATGGAAACCCCGCCGGAGCTCCGGGAATTCCAACAGAAGTACGACGTGCCGCCGGAGGATGTCCGTATGTTGGAGAGCATCGAATTCCGCGGCGAACGCCCCAAGAGCGTTGACGGCTGGAAGTTTATTTACGAGGCGATAAAACACGGAAGGAATCTGTAAACAGTTCTGCGTTCTGCGTACTGCGTTCTGCGTTCTGCGTTCTGCGTACTGCGTACTGCGTTCTGCGTCCGAGGTCCGACGTCCGACACCGGAAAGCAAGGAGCCGAACTGGTACGAGGTACGAGGTCACTGGTTTGAAGTTCTAAGTTCGACGTAAAACGCCAGTCTCCCCTGTTATAGCCTAGAGGATTTATGGGACAGCATTGCTTCGGATGAATCTGCGGTGCCTGTCCCAGAAAGCCATATGGCTGAGTTAGACAGAAGGCTCAAGATATATGAATCGGATCCCGAGAACGTTTTGTCCCTTGAAGAACTTCGGATAAGAATAGAAAAAAGGAAATGACGTAATCGAAGATAATCAGAATGTCAGCACGTTTAAACAAGAACTTTTAAGGTTTTAAGCCGGTATTAGTCAATTGGTACATAACTCATGCGCTTTGTTACGCTTGAAGTTGAAAATTTTTGCGCGGAAAATGAAGCCCTCGGGAGCGATCCCGTGGGCATAATGCGCGCCAGAGCGGCGGCCCTGGTGGAAGAGTACCGCGGAAAGTTCGATTTCGGAACTCCCCCTCGACATGGAACTGCTGGCTGCGCTCAGGAGTATCAAGGTAATTCGGGAACCACTCGAGGAAGGCGTCTCCGGAGAGCTGATCCCCGTTCCCGACGGGTTACTTGCCCGGATCAACGCCTCGCACACCCCCGGACGGCAGAATTTCAGCATCGGGCACGAAATATCCCACACCTTTTTCCCCGGTTACAAAGAAATAGCATACCGGAAGGAAAAAAACGTTTACTGGACTACGGAGAACGCCGGGAAGGCCAAAGAGGCAAACGGTGAGGTAGAGTTTTTGTGCGATGTTGGAGCATCGGATCTGCTCATGCCCCGGGCCGAGTTTTTAAAAGAAATGGACAGACGCAGGCTGTCTGTGACCGCCATCCTTGAGTTGGCAGAACTTTTCGGGGCCTCCTGCGAGGCGACGACCATCCGTCTGGTGGAGGAAACAGCAGCACCAATGGCCGTGGTATTCTGCCACAAGGCGATCAAACCCGCCGAGCGCAAACGGATGGAACAACAGCAAACCGCTCCCGGAACCATCTGCGACCCCAAACCGGTCATGCGTGTCCGCAAGATTTACCGTTCTTCATGTTTTGAAGGGTACATCCCGCCGCACTGTTCCGTTCCCGAGGACAGTCCGTTCACCCGGGCGCAGGCAGGCGCCGACCCTGTTGAGGGCTGCGGGTTAATCACCTTCGGCAGCAACAACTACTTCGCTCAGACGCTCCGGTTCGGAGTCGTTGCTTTGAAACCGCTGGACGACAGACCGGAGGATCAATACGTTATGGGCCTGCTGCTGCAGGAATAACCTTCGTCAGTTCGTCAGAATGTAGTCATTCTGGTATTCCGATCCGCTTCAGGCTACACCGATGCATGTATCCGGCTTATATGATGTAGGGTTTTTTGCTGGTGTCGGAGGGGGGACTTGAACCCCCACGGGATACCCCATACGCCCCTCAAACGTACGCGTCTGCCAGTTCCGCCACTCCGACTCGCTGTTCGCAACATTTATTATAATTGTTTCTCAAGCGCGATGCAAGCGTTTGAATGACAGCAACCCAGTAAAAAACCGGAACTTATAACCCGAGCAGTTTGCTTAACTCACCGACATTTGCCGCATACGGTATGCCGATCTCTTTACAGGCCGCGGCCGTATCGTATTTGCCGCTGCCGAGAAAACCGATCGTGAATACAGGCGATGCCGCCACGGCACGTAAGTTTTCCGGCTTATCGTCAACGAACGCCACCCTCGACAGGTCTTTAATCCCGTACACCATGGCAAACTCCCGCACGCAGTCGAGTTTTGACCTTTTCGAGGCGTGGTAAACCTCCTTGAAGCAACCCTTCAGCCCTGACAACTCAGTTTCTACGGTGGTCCTGGGAAATTTGCTTATTACCGCCAGGAGCCGCATACCTCCATGAAGATTCTTGATGAGGTCCTTAACACCCGGAATGAACTTTTTGTCCCTGTGGTCCACAATAACGCCGCTGAAATCAAAGCACACCGCTAATGGTTTGTTTCTTTCCACCAAACTCCGCTCCTCCGGCATAGTTTTTCTTTATACGGAACCATTTTCTTTTGTAAGAATTTTACGGCAATCTCTTTTTACAACGACTATTATACCAGTTGACCCCATATCTTCACAATGAATACTACAATAGGATAAGAGTGAGATTTATGCAGTAAGTAAAAGCATAAGATAATGATCTAAAACAATATAAGCGAAATTGTAATTTATTCGGTTTTATAGCAATACGGCAGTCCCAAAGACTTCTCTCCTCATGTCCGGGTGTTGTTTTTGACGTCAAAGAAAGAATAAAAGAAACATTCTGTGTTGAAAGGGTTGGAAAAATGGCAAGGGTTGTTGTGGTCGGCGGCGGTAAACAGGTAAAACGGATTTTTTACATCCGTAATCGTTACCATCGTTACAAAGGCCGGCGGGAAAGAACCAGAATAATGAGGCGGCTGGCCGCGCTATTCCTCGTTATCGTGTTCCTCGGGAGCGTCGTCGCTACCACATGGCCTAGATTTTACCTGCCCCCGCCGGGATTCATTTTCGATTCAATAAAGTTATCGCGAGACCAAAGGATCAGCCGGCTTCGACCGGCTGTTGTTCAGCTTACGGTTCTTTACAGGACGAGGGAACGCTCCGCTGTTTCCGGCTTGTCCCAGAAACAGGGGACAGGCTTCAACACAGATCCCACGGGCGTCATCGTCACCAACAACCACGTGATTATGGACGCCGTTCGTATCGCTGTCACCTTTCCCGACGGCAGGGTTTATAAGGTTACAAATTACATCTGTAAGCCCGAGCTGGACCTTGCGGTCGTCTACTTAAAAACCTCTTCCAATCTGCCGTTTGCCGTTCTCGGCAGCGTTAAAGATGCTCATGCGGGAGACAGGGTCTACACTATCGGTAATCCCCTCGGCATGAAAAACATCGCCTTGAGCGGTACCGTGGGACAGACACTACGTCTTCAGGGCTTCAATGCGCCTGTCATGGAACTCCTCGCCCCCGTCCATCCCGGCAACAGCGGCAGTCCGGTTATTGACGAATCGGGCCGCGTTATCGGTGTTGTCTTCGGAAGCGTGGAGAACCGTGGGGAGCGCCGCGGCCTTGCGGTGCCAATCGATTACATTAAAGATTATCCGGGTTCGGCGCGCCAGTCTTTGCATTAGTAAAATTCTTCAAAGAAACCCTCGTTGTTTTTGACGTGCTGTTGTTCTCGGTCGGGGATTACGCATCGCTCTGTAATGAGCTTGTGCAAGCTGTTTACCATCGCGTATAGTATTCCAGTGCCTTTGTTATAAGGGCGGCGGTTTCCCCGCGCGTCGCCGTGGACAAGGGACGGAAAATCCCCCGGTCGCCCACCATAAGTCCGGCGGCGGCGGCGCGGCTCACGGCCGGAACGGCCCATTTAGGTATGGACTTTCCATCGCTGAACACTGGGGCATCTCGGTCCTGAAGCCTCAGCGCCCGTTCAATCATCGACGCCATCTCCGCTCTCGTGATGCTTTTGTCCGGTCTGAATCGACCGTCCGGATAGCCCGCGACAACCCCCTGCGCAACAGCGGCCCTGATTCCGGGCTCGGCCCAGGCCGGTATTCTATCGCTGAAACTCAGCGTCTTCTGCATCGAATCCTCCCAGCCGAAGGCGTTGGACAGCATCGACGCAAACTGGGCGCGTGTGACGTTTTCTTCGGGTCTGTATGTTCCGTCCGGAAAACCGTGTACCATGTCACGCATCATAAGCGTGCTTACCGCAGGACGTGACCAGTGGTTGACGACATCGGGCGGTTCGGCAGCCGTCCCTTCGCGTACGGCGACCACAATCTCTCCCATACCGTAGACACGGCTTATAACCGGCTCGTTACCGCTGCCGACCGTCGGCTGAACTATCCACCTGCCGTTCGCGCCCCGCCGCAAAAAGACCACACTTCCGTTGTTCTGTCCTGCCGGCATCGATTTTACCAAGCAATATGCAGTCGCCGCGTTAGAAGCAGCCGGGCGCAACGCAAAACCGCTGATGAATGCATACCCCTCCGGCAGATCATCGGGCGCTAAATACGCCTCTACCCTAACCGGTGTTTGTGTCAGGAACATCCCGGCGGGGACCCTTACATCGAAATCGCCTTGTTTGAAGTCACCGCCTTCCGGTCCTATCCACAGGAACTCCTGTCCCGGATTGGCGACCTCCACCGGAACTGAAACCTCAAGCCCGCCGAACCGGGCGACTATAGTGCCTGCCGTCACTTCTTGACCGGCGTTAAATACACCGTTTATGATTTCCCCCATATCGGCCTGCCCCGACCATGTCACGTACTGTCCCTCAACAGGCCAGAAACGACCGTCTTTGCCTCGCAACTTTACGTTGATCTGCACCTGACCTCCGGGAACTACCGTTATACGGTCAGGCGCTGCTATGAGCTCTTCCATGTCTTCAATCCCCAGAGCCCGCACATCCAGCTTACCCGTCACCCCGCCTGCCTCGGCGGTAACGGTGAGCTTACCGCCGGAACTCGCTGTCAGAGTATCTCCCGTAAAACTGCCGTTGCCCTCCTCGACCTTCCAGGCGATATCGTCCGCATTGATGATATACGGATTGAAGTAGTTATCGTAAGCGCCGGCTCTGTACCGGTAAGGCAACCCGGCAACCACCTCCAGCGGCCCCCGCATGACAAGGCCCGCCAGGGTTCCGGGAGGCGCCGTGCTGAATATGC
Source organism: Bacillota bacterium (assembly GCA_040755195.1). Lineage (GTDB taxonomy): Bacteria > Bacillota > Desulfotomaculia > Desulfotomaculales > Ammonificaceae > SURF-55. Next base: position 15,343 of record JBFMBL010000030.1, on the reverse strand, counting down.
CGAGCGCGTCAGGCACCTTTCGCTCCGAACCCTTGGCCGGGGTGTTCGCCAGTACCGGTTTGAAATCACCCAGCGGCCGTACCGCAAGGCTCGTAGACCCGCCGCCGTCCAGATTTAAGGCCCGCCATAAACCGAGGCGCTCTACCATAAAGTCGGCCAGTTCTTCCTGGGACATGCCCCGGCTGCCCGTGCTTTGTTCCACGGCGGCCAGACACAGACGACTGCCGTCCTGGGTAAAGCCGACCGCCGATCTTGCGGCATTACCTTTGATATTCTGACTGAAGCGGTCCACCCTCCGCCCGTTGTCCACCAGCAAGGCCTGTCCCCCTACAGCAGACAGGATGTTTTTATCGATTGGTTCAATCTGATAATTCACCGTAACCGGATCACCGACATGAAAATTATCGAGCAGAAAGGCTGCCGCTGTTCCGTGTCCCCGTAATACGTAACCGTATTTTGGAATGGCTACGCCCGGCAGCCCCTGGCGTATTTCTTGAACCAGCCCGCCGGATACCACCAGTTCAACGATGTCGCTCTGTCCCGGCGCAGCGCCGCGGCTGACGGCTCCCCATGCGGGCGTGTACATATGCAGCGCGTAAACATCGGAGTTTACCGATTGACCGTCTACCACCGCCCAGTACGATGATTTGTTAATGCCGGCAAGCGAATAGAAAGACAATCCCTCGGGTGCGGAAACCGTCCCCGTAAAGCGCAGGAGGTCTATAAGGGGTGTACCGTCCCTCAGCATCGCGAAAGAATAGTGGTCGCTCCGCTGCATCGGGCTGCTGAGTATCTTCTCATCCCTCACAAGAACGCCAAGAGGTCTGCCTTCGCTCATGTTAAAGAAATCTCCGTTGATCGCCGCCACGGCGCCCGCACGTTCCGCCATTTCACGAACCGTAAGGATTCCGGAAAAACTTTCGTTGTCGTTCCCCAAAAGGGTTCTCAGTTGTATGTAAGGATTGCGGAGGTCCACCGTCAACACATAGATTTTTAGGGGCCCGTTGCCGTTTTGTTGAATGAAGGTTTTCAATGTCGCTCCGGAGGTTACCTGTTCCTCTTTCAACAGTTCCACATTCGCCCCGGCAAGGACCGGATGCGATAAAAAAACAGATACAGCCAGAGCGAGTATAATGGATAAACTTCTAAATACAGACCGCATTTTAATCCTCCCACCCAGGATTAGGATCATTTCGATAATCTCATTGCCAATACTATTATCATTCGACGTATTTCCCTTATGACCTCCTTACATAAGGAAGAAACACTTTTTCTCGTAGATAATGCCTATTTTTAACAAGATACTTATACCGTCACAGCCTGTGCATCTTTGTCAACGTGAAAGGGAATTTTAAAAGCACTGACCTTCGCATTCTAAAACCAGCCGGGAATGAACGGGGTGGGCATTCAGTCTTGTCTAAAAAATGGTTTGTCGTCACCGGCATAGTTCTCATTCTAATCACGGCTGTTGCGTCATATGGCGGCGGCAGACGCGGAAACTACCTTCTATCGCATTTTGGGGCAGGCCGGGGTGCTGCGCAAAAGCACTTCTCCAATAACCATCCGGCATCAAAAACCGACACACCGAAAACGGCGCCCGTTGGGGCAAAAACCCCGCCAAACGGCCCTGTCGGCGAACCGCTGCCCTGGACCGGAGACACCCGGGTGGAGGAATTAAAAAGAATGTACAAAACACCCGTGCTTATCGCCGCTTACCGCGCCAGCCTCCCCGAGCCCATACTGGCTGAAAGGTTCAACATCGGCCTTGCCGCGGACATGCTCGCCGGAATGATTGTAATGCCGGGTGAGGTTTTTTCTCAGAATAACAGGATCGGTCCATACACGAAAGAACGGGGTTTCAAAGAAGGCCCTATGTACTCCGGGAGCAGAATCATATCTTCCGTAGGGGGCGGGGTATGTAAAATCGCTTCGTTGCTTTACAATGTGGCGACCCTTGCAAACCTTCGAATAATCGAGCGGCACCCGCACTCGATGACCGTGCCGTACGTCCCGCCCGGTCAGGACGCCACGGTGGCTTACGGTGTATACGATTTTCGCTTTCAGAACGTCAACAACGGTCCGATCCTCATCTGGTCTAAAATGGTGGAAAATACTTTATATATCGCCTTTTACGGACAGAAACAGCCGCCGCGCGTAACATGGGAACATAAAACGATCAGCCGTTCCCCCTTTTGGACGGAAACCCGCCACAACCCTTTGTTGCCTCCGGGAACCGAGAAGGTTGTTATACCCGGGCAGGAAGGGGTAGTCGTTCATTCTTGGCTGGTCACCGAATTACCCGACGGGACTAAAAACAGGCAGGACCTCGGCACTGATTTTTACCATGCCTGTCCGAGGGTTATCGAGATCGGGCCGAAGAAGCAAGCGGAAAAGCCCGGGCAAGGATAACCCGTAGCTTTTACGATATGCATGTCGGCCGATATTCCGGTTATTTGGAATCCCCGGCGTCTTGCCCGAATTATTTCCCTTAGCGGTCCCGCAGAACCCTTATAAAATCCAATTTTGGGTCCTTCGGCCCTTGAAAATGCATCTCCATGCGGCGCGCTACAACCAGATAATCGATTATTTCGCCGGTTATCTCCTCTCCGGGACAGATTGCGGGGATGCCGGGCGGGTAGACCGCCACCGTTTCGGCGGAAACCCGGCCTTTGGCTTTCTCAAGTAAAACCGGAGTCGACGGCGCGAAAAACGCCTCACGCGGGGTGACAATCATAGGGGCCTCCGGTGGTTGGCCGGCGCTTGGCGTCATTCTCAGGAGAAGCGGCCCTGTTTCAATGAAATTACGCGCCAGGACCGGAATGTTTTTCAAGCCGGTTATTAACTGATCAACTTCCTCGGACGTATTGCCTGACGTGACCATCGCCAGTACGTTCAGCGGGTCGGACATTTCCACCTGTACTCCATATTTTTCCCGCAGCCATTTCTCCGTCCATAAACCGGTAACCCCAAGTTTTTTGACGGTAATGGTCACCTTGGTGGAATCCAGTCCGGCCGCTCCTTTGCTCGAAGCCCATTTTTGATCGAACGAAAATACCCCCGGTATTGAGTTGCACTGCGTACGAAGTCTTTCGGATATAAAGATTGCGCGTTCGAGCATTTCCCGCCCCCGCGAAGCCATGTCGGCACGGGCGGCATCCAGAGACGCCATCAATAAATACGAAGGACTCGTGCTCTGGATAATCCTTAAACTCTGCTCCAGACGGGCGCGGTCTACTCTTTCCCCCTTGACATGAAGCATCGAGGCCTGTGTGAATGAGGTCAATATTTTGTGCGTCCCGTGTACCACGGCATCCGCACCATCATGCAGCGCCGAATGGGGAAGCAATTCGTGAAATCCAAGATGCGGCCCGTGCGCCTCATCAACGACCAGGGGAATCCCGTGCCCGTGGACGATATCGGCAATCGCGCTTATATCGGAGGTAATCCCGTTATACGTCGGACTTATTAAAAAAACAGCCCGGGCATCCGGATGGGCCTTCAGGGCATCGCTGATTGTTTCCGGTTTTACCGCCAGGGGCAAAAACAACTCGATGTCGTAAACCGGCCGGAAGAACACCGGATAGGCGCCGCTCAAAATGATCCCGCTCAGCATCGAACGGTGCATGTTTCTTGGAACCAATATTTTTTCACCGGGGTTACAGATCGCCATTATCAACGCCATTACCCCGCACGAGGAACCGTTAATTAAAAAGTAGGAGCTATCGGCATTGAATGTTCTCGCGGCCAGTTCTTCCGCTTTGCGTATGGCGCCGGTGGGCTGGTGCAGGTCGTCCATGCCGGGAACATTTGTCACATCGGCCGAAAAAACGGACGCTCCAAGGAAATCCCGTATTGCATCACCGGCCGCCATTCCCCCCTTGTGTCCCGGCATATGAAAACGGACTATTTTCTGTTTGGTATAAGCGCGTATCGCGTCTACAATCGGCATCGGTTCGGCCATTTCATCACCCTTTTCAGTCTCTGGTACTATCCATTGATATACGTACCGGAGCGCCAAATGGTGAAGGGTGACGGTAAAGTAGAATTCTGATGATTTCATCCACGAAAAGGCTGAAGCCCTACCAAAATCAATCCGCCGACGATTAACACCGCGCCCATTATTTGCAGTCCGGTGGCGCGTTCACCCAGAAACGCATATGCCGACAGCATGGTTACAAGCGGCGAGCAAGCCATGATAAGGGTTACCTGGTTTATATTCCCGCGTTTTAGTGCCATAAAGTACGCCAAGTCGCCCACAAGGGTCGCCAACAAAGCTTCAATTCCTATAAATATCAAGCTTTTGAGGGGAATCGCGTGAAAATATCTGGGCTCCCCGAATACCATCTGCCACCCAAGAATAAAGGTGGCGGCAATCAGGGTGCGTATGCTCAATGCCGTTATTGAATGCATGTAGAACAGTCCGAGTTTCCCGAATAAAGGAGCCAGCCCCCAGCAGAGCATGGCAAACAAAGCGAGAAGTGCACCCAAGCTACCCGCCCCCCAAGTAACCCTATGGGCGGAAGCTGACGGTTAGAACGTTTTACCCGTTATCAAAATGGATCATTATCCCGTGGGAGTTGGTCTTTTTTAAGAACCTAGACCCAGCTCCAGTGTGACCAGATCCCGGTAGGCCTGGCGCAACTTGACGGTCAGTGGGCCTGGTTGGCCGTCGCCGATTGGTTCATTCTCGATGTGAATAAGGGGTACGATCTCCACTATGGAATTGGTGAGAAAGGCCTCTTCACTTCGCTTCAGATCATTAATCGAAAGCGGCTGCTCTATGAGGCGGATTCCCGAGTTTGCGGCAATGTCGGCTACCACCGTCCGTGTGATTCCTGGCAGCAGCCCTTCAGCCGTAGGCGGAGTACGGAGCGTGCCGTCCAGAACGCAGAAGATGTTGGTCGCGGCACCCTCGGTGACGCATCCCTTTTCATTTAGAAACAGCGCTTCATCAAAGCCCTTTTTTTGTGCTGCCCGGCGGGCCAGCAGCTTTTCAACGTACGAGGTCGTTTTATGCTGAAGAAGCAAATCGCGCGAATTAACCCTCGTTTCGGAAATGCAGGCGCTCCATCCTCTTATGTCTGTCCTCCCATCCGAAAGGGGTACTGCTGTCACAACCACAGTTGGTTCCGAAAGCCCGTAATTCACACCGGGTGTCACGGTCAGGCGGATGCGGGCGCCGGTCAGGTCGTTATGATTGAGCAGCCGGCCGATGACCTCACCGGCCCATGCCGAATCGCACCTGAAGGGAATATCCATTACGGCGCAGGTTTCATTCAACCGTTGCAGGTGAGCCTCGATCCGGAATACCTTCGCGCCGTAAGCCCTCATAGTTTCGAAAGCCCCGTATCCGACAAGGAATCCGGCGTCGGAGACGGAAACCCTGGCCTCTTCCGCTTGAACAAAACTGCCGTTAACGTAAACCTTCAAGCTCCTTCACCTCGCGCAGGTCGATTCCCAGAACCCGGGAAAAGGCAATTCCCTTATCGATCGTTTCCTTGTATTCGGCTTCCGGTTCCGAATCGGCGACTATCCCCCCACCGACGTGAAAATGGATATAACCGCCGGTTAAGACAAGGGTTCTTATAACGATGTTAAGGTCAATGTTGCCGTTAAAACTCAAGTAGCCTATCGCCCCGGTGTAGATGCCGCGCGCCACGGGTTCGATCTCGTCAATGATCTCCATCGCGCGCACCTTCGGAGCGCCGGTAATGGAACCACCCGGGAAAGTAGCACGCAGAATGCTCGCCGGACCCGTACCCGGTTTTAATTCCGCTTCAACAGTCGATGTAAGGTGAAATACGGTGGGAAACGGCTCCAAAACACAAAACTCCGGGACGCATACGGAACCGGTTTCAGCCAGGCGGCCTAAATCGTTTCTTTCAAGATCCACTATCATAACATGCTCGGCGCGGTCTTTTTCGCTCGCAAGCAGCTCCGAAGCCAGACGGGCATCCTCGTCCGGATTTCTGCCCCGCGGCCGTGTGCCTTTTATCGGCCTGGTATGAATTATGCCCGTCATGGCGTCGTATTGGATGAAGCGTTCCGGTGAGCAGCTCAACACTGAAAAGGTCTCTCCAGCAAGGTAGGCGGCGAACGGGGAAGGGTTGGCGCGCAGCAGTTGCTGGAACAGCGAGAACCCGTCAGCTTCGGAATATACGCTGTACCGCTGTGCTATATTTACCTGATAAACGTCGCCTGCGGCAATATACTCTTTAACACGTTTGATGGCCTCTATATATCTCGAATGCGAAAAGGAAGAAAACAATGTCCTTTCTTTCCCTTTAGGCGATTCCTCCTTGTCGCCGTTTGTATCCCTTCGCAAGACCGCCAGGAGTTCTTCGCATCGCGCTTGTCTCCGTGTTTCCATGGCAGTCCCTTGCTCCGGAATTCCCGTGGAGGTTATCCATATCCTTTTCTTGTAATGGTCAATACTTACCACGGCGTCGTAAAAGCAAAACCACATGTGCGGCAGACGCAGATCGTCCACGGCGGATGTCGGCACTCTTTCCGAAAAAGTCCTGAGCTCGTATGAAAGAAAACCTATTGCTCCTGCGGGAAATGGAGTCGGGGTGTTCTCTTTAATTCGGTATGCGTCGAGTAAGTTTTCGAGGACCTGGAAAGGGTCGTCCGGAAAACTTATGCCGGGGCAGCGGGGTTCGATCGAAAGATGCCCCGGACTGAATGAAATAACCAGAAATGGTTCAGTGGTGATAAAGGACCACCTGGCGAGGGGAAATCGAGGGCTTAAGCGTGGTTCGCCGCCGCCGCTGGCCAATACGGCAACCCCTTTTTCCGACTTGAAACGTGAGATTATCTGCTCGAGCGGTTCCTCGAGAGGCAGTGAAAGGGTCAACAATGTAACGTTCCTATCTAATCGAGCAAAACCGCTGAATGAAATGGCGGCTTGCTATAGGAAGAGGAATAATACGGCGGGCTCTTTCCTCGCGGGCGACTTGCAGCAAAGCAGCTGAAATTATCTTGGCCTGGCGTAACACAAGGTGAAGACGGGTGTTTTGAAGGATGTTTTGGTCTTGGTTCCCTCCTGCGTTAACCACACCCGTAACGTACATATGCCCGACCGGCGGCAACAGTTTCTTGACTCCCGTCCCAGGTCGGATGGGACCTACGCCAACGTTAATAGCGCCGATATTCTTTGACTGCCCGAGACATGCGTCAACCGCAATCATAAAGTACTTCTGATGCCGGTTTTCAACCTCCTCAAGTTTCTCGCGAAGGTTGACGGCGTGAACGGGATCGGCAAGAGTCCCGTAAACGTGGAAGGGATTGTCGTAGGCCTCCGAAACCATTGTTCCCACGAGAGGCCCGAGTGCGTCACCGGTTAAGCGATCGGTACCGATGCACATCAACACCCACGGTCGGTCCGCAGCCCACCGGCAAAGCCCGATGCGCTTCCTGATACATGCGACAAGGCGTTCTTCAGGCTCCATTATGAACCCCCACGCCGTTTTTTCTGAATATTATTGGCAGAACCATTAAAGTCATACTATTTTCAGGATAAAGGCGTGTCAAGGGGTTATTTTTGTAACATGCTGTCACTTAATGGAGGTAAAAACAATGGATTATATTATGTTGACTTATGTTTCTTCTTCCTCCTGCGATCCCGAAGCCTGGAGTATATATTCGGTGAGGGCATACCGCATGGTAAGAGCCAGCACGTTTAGCTCTTCTTGTGTCCCGGTATCGTTCTGTTCGGTCTCGGCCCCGGGAATCTCCTCGGCGTTATTTGAAACGCTCTTCATCATATTATCGAACGGCGGTTCAACCGCTGAAGGCTGTTGTGCTCCGCTCAGGCTCAGGACACGGTTTACGTACGCTTGAGTTTCCCGGTAAGGCGGTATCCCGCCGTAACGCGCAACCGCCCCCGGACCCGCATTGTAGGCCGCAAGCGCCAGGGTTTCATTCCCGCCGAAACGGTCCAGAAGTGAGCGCAGATATGCCGCTCCGGCGAATATGTTTTCCACGGGGTCGAAAGGATCACGCACACCCAATGACCTGGATGTGCCGGGCATGAGTTGCATTATTCCTTGCGCACCCGCGCTGGACACCGCCCGGGGGTTAAAATCAGATTCCGCCTGCGCCACCGCTTTCAGGAGTTCCGGACGCAACCCGAACCGTGACGCTGCTGACGCGAATACCCTGTCGAGTCCCTGTCCTCTGCCTGCAACAGCGACGGTTGATTCAAGTACGGCGCCGAAATCTCCTTTTTTGGACTGCGCCTGCTTCTTCGCCTGCGCACCGGTTTCCGGTTGAAACACAACCCGCACTGTTTCACCCCCTGAGCAATCTTCTGACTACTGAATACTGAATTCTGACTACTGTCTATATTATCGCAGAAAACATTCGCCGCTGAAGTTTATATTTCCTGGTGACAAGGAAAAAACAACCGTTTAAAATTATTGAGATAAGATGTCTGATTTTTTAAGAGGAGGCCTTCAGCCATTGAAAAAGAAAATCACAATCAAAGAAGCCGTCGAACACTTCTCCGCCAACAGGGAAAACATTCCCGTTTTCAGAGCCCGCAAGGAAGATTACGCCCTTCAGATTAGACCCGAGGACCATCTTTATTTAGTGGTGGAATCAAAGTCAAACGGGATCTTTCTCGCACGGCTGGGCCCGGACCTTATGCGGTTGAAAACCTTGAGCGAGGAAGAACAGAAGACTGCGCGCGATTACGCTTACAAAAGGCTGAAAGAATCAAATCTCTTATAAAAATAGTGGGAAAAATAATCTTGTTTTTTATTGTGAATTATAGTACAATCTAACCACCTACAAAAACTCTTTTAGGAGGTGGTGTTAATGCCTAACTTGTTCCCCAGAGACCCTTGGCATGAACTGCGTGACATGCGGGAAGCGATGGACAAATTTTTCAACCGGTTACCCAGGCTCTTTGAGAAAGGGCAGATGGACGCGTGGCTCCCGGCAGTCGATGTTTTTGAACAGGACGACAACATCGTCATTAAAGCGGACCTGCCGGGAGTTGGAAAGGAAAACACCACGGTTCTTGTTGCTGATCAAGAGGTAACAATCCAGGGGAAGACCAGTCAGGAGAAAGAGATTAAGGAAAAGAACTATTACCGGAGCGAACGGTCATACGGAAGTTTTTCCAGAACGGTGTCGCTGCCCTTACCCGTGGAACGAGAAAACGCAAAGGCCACTTTCAAGGACGGTGTTCTTGAGGTTGTGATCCCGAAGGTTAAAACCGTCCCCCCAAATCACGTAGAAATCAAACCGGAGTGATACCGCAACCCTCGGGAAGACCGGTTAAAATGGGGACCTGTACAGGCCCCCATTTTCTATTTCCGCAGCTTCATTTCCTTTTTGGCATTAACCGCAAGATCAATCGCGAACCTTGAACACCATTCTCCCTTGCGGCTTGGACCGGCGATAAGGTATCAGCTTCGGCAGCCGCCAGAAAAACAGGTCGACCACCCATAGAAGTATTGCCGCGAGCATTATCCCGCCTTGCAGCTTGAGACGCGTTTTTACGCCGGTTTTTTCCTGTGAGATCAACTTCTTAAACCTCCATGATAATGGGTAATATCATCGGACGCCGCCTTGTCCGGTCGTAAAGGAAACGTCCCAGAACATCCCTGACCTGCGACTTGATGCTTGCCCATTCGGTCGTTCCCCGGACGGAACACTTGTCCAGCGCGCTCTTCACCAGTTCCTTGGCTTCTTCAAGAAGCTGCTCAGACTCGCGCATGTAGACAAAACCGCGTGAAACCATATCCGGTCCGGCAACCACTCCTGATTCCGGGCTTAACGCCAGAACCACAATCAGTATGCCATCCTGCGCTAACTGCTTGCGGTCACGGAGCACGATATTCCCGACGTCCCCTACCCCCAGACCGTCTACCAGCACGCGACCTGCGGTTACCCGACCGCTGACACGGCCGCTTTTTTGCGTAAATTCAACAATCTGGCCGTTTTCTGCGATAAAGATATTATCCGTTTTGATACCGACATCCTTTGCCAGTTCAGCGTGTTGTTTGAGCATCCTGTACTCCCCGTGAATCGGTATGAAAAACTTCGGCCGGGTCAGGTTCAGCATCAACTTCAGCTCTTCCTGGCTTGGATGGCCGGAAACATGAAAACCCGAAACCGCTTCGTACAATACCTCGGCGCCCCGCTTGAAGAGCTGGTCGATTACCCGCGCCACCAGCTTTTCGTTGCCGGGTATCGGCACCGCGGATATTATGACCGTATCCCCGGGCATTATTTCCACAAGTTTATGGTCGGCCATCGCCATCCTTGTCAAAGCCGACATCGGCTCACCCTGACTGCCTGTGGTAAGGATTACGACTTCCCGGCGGGGCAGCCGGTTTGCTTCTTCCAGTTCCACCATAAGGCCCCGCGGTATCTGAAGATAGCCTAGTTTATGAGCGATGTTCACAACGTTCACAATGCTTCGGCCGGCAACCGCCACTTTGCGTTTGTAGCGCTCCGCCACCATAATCGCCTGCTGTATCCGGTGGATGTTGGATGCAAAAGTCGCAACGATAATGCGGCTCCTGGAGTTCCTGAAGGTATCATCAAAGGTTTCGCCGACAACCCGTTCGGACATGGTATAGCCCGGACGTTCCACGTTCGTACTGTCGGACAGCAGCACCAGCACCCCTTTTTCCCCTAATTGGCTGAATCTGTGGAAATCTATTATTTCGCCGTCAACCGGGGTGTGGTCAAATTTAAAATCGCCGGTGTGCAGTATTACTCCAACCGGGGTGTGAACCGCCACCGCCACGGCGTCCGGAATGCTGTGGGAAACCCGGATAAACTCAACTTTGAAGCTGCCTATATCCACAATGTCCCGCGGCCGTACCACACGCAAATCCGCAGGAAAACCCGGAAGGTGCTCATCAAGTTTTCCCTCGAGAAGGCCGAGCGTCAACCTGGTGCCGTAAACAGGCACGTCCAACTGAGGCAACATGTACGGCAACGCTCCGATATGATCTTCATGGCCGTGCGTCAAAACGATGCCTTTAAGAAGATCCCTGTTTTCGAGGAGATAACTCGCATCCGGTATCACCACGTCGATTCCCAGCAGTTCGTCTTCCGGAAACATCAGGCCGAAATCCACCAGAACGATATCGTCTCTGTAACGTATCGCCATTGAATTCTTTCCTATCTCACCCAGGCCGCCCAGAGGTATTATCTGTACTTTCCCCTCGCGCAAATATTCACCTCCCATCTGTGAGCCTGATATTTCATTTACAACCTAATAAAACCCTTGCCGCAAGGGTTTTTACTATACGATTTTGTTTCAGAGATTTTGATATTACCTTGCCAACAGAAGCGTGATTTCCCTGAGTATCTTCGCAGCCAACAGCGGGGCAAGCCCGCCCGGGTCACAAACGGGGTTTACTTCAACCAGGTCGAATCCTACGACCTGAAACCTTTCAAACAGGTAAACCGTCTCTAAAAGTTCTCCTGAGCTGATCCCCCCCGGCTCCGGCGTACCCACACCCGGCGCGTAAGCGGGATCCACAACATCCAGATCCAATGTTATGTATACCGGCCTGCCGCCGATTTCCGAAGATACCGCCGCAAGCGGCTCATATACTTTCCCAAAGTAAAGCTTCGTATGGTTGCAGGCAAACGAAACCTCGGGCTTATCCACGGAACGGATGCCGAACTGATAGACGCATCCCGGGCCGAGCATCTCGCTGACACGGCGCATGACAGAAGCATGTGACAAACGTACACCCAGATACTCATCCCGCAAGTCGGCGTGCGCATCTAAATGCAGCACCGCCACATCACGGTATCTTTTAGAAACCGCTTTAATCAGCGGCAGTGTGATAAGGTGTTCCCCGCCGATGAATACCGGAATTTTTTCGTCCGATACAATTATTTCCGCTGCCCGCTCGATCCTGTCAAGCGCGTTTGGTACATCCCCAAAGGGCAAATCTACGTCGCCAAGGTCACAGAAATTGGCTTCGCGCAGGTCACGGTCCAGATGCGGACTGTATTCTTCCAAACACTTCGAAAAATACCGAATCGTCCGGGGACCCTCCCGCGTTCCCGGACGGAAACAGACGGTGGCATCAAGCCCGGCACCGACAAGCACCACCCGCGATTCCGGGTAGCCGCCTGTCACTCCTAAAAAGGCTTCTTCCCGCCTAATTTCCTTAAACATTTTATAAAACATTCTATACCTGTCCCAGTTTTTCCTTTAAAAACTGCGGCAACACAAATGCAGCCTTGTGTATTTTGGTATTATAGTAACGGTATGAAAGCTTCTGTACGCTTTCCAGATCTACCGTCAGCGGATCGTACTTTTTTGAACCCATTGTAAAACTCCAGAGCCCCCCGGGATATGAGGGCACAGGAGCCAGGTAAGTGCGCACCACCGGGAAAATACCCGCCAGATCCTTGTGAATACGCGTAATAAAGTCCAGGTCGAAAAGCGGCGATTCTGTTTGCGCGACAAAAAGTCCGTCTTCCTTGAGCGCCCTGGCGACCTTGGCGTAAAACTCCCTGCTGAAGAGCCCGACGGCCGGTCCCACGGGATCTGTGGAATCAATGACGGCGATGTCGTACTCACCTTCGCATTCTTCAACATGCTTAATGCCGTCGGCAATACGAAGTTCGAGTTTCGGGTCGTTCAAACCCGCACTCAGTTCGGGCAAATACTCCCGTGAAGCCGCCACAACCCGCTCGTCAATCTCTACCATTACCGCTTTTTCCACTTTTGGGTGCCGGACTACTTCGCGCGCCGTACCGCCATCCCCGCCGCCGATAACCAGAACACGTTTCGGGTCCGGGTGTGTGTTTAAAGGCACGTGCGCGATCATCTCGTGGTAGATGTATTCATCCCAGACCGTGGTCTGCACTATTCCGTCAAGAACCAGAACACGTCCAAAACCGGGTGTTTCCAACACGGCCAGGTGCTGGAACGGGGTTTGTTCAACATGCAGCGTCTTGGTAACCAGGCAGCTTAACCGCAAATTTTTGTTCTGATTTTCCGTATACCAGAGCTCCAAGAAAGCACCTCCTTATGGCAACGTTTCTAATACCAAAGCGGAACCGCCGCTAAAACACATCCTGTTTTTTCGACGGTATGTTGCACCGCTGCCATTTTAATCTCTTTCACTTCCATGCCGCGTCTGGCAAAAGCCTCCCTGATCATTTCCTCAACCCTTGCGCGCGCGGTCTCCTCGTCACATTTCCCGGAAAACTCCATTATCACGCCGAAACTTTCACGCGAAATTCCCACTCCTACCGCGGCGGCAATCAACTCACCCGGAACCTCGCTGACCATTGATCCGTAAGCCGTAGGCACAAGCGAACCGGGCGGGAGGATCAGCCCGGGATCATATTCCGTATCCGGAGGAAGTATGCTTGATACCCTTATGATGTTCACGTTGCCGATACGCGCGGCAAGCAGCGCGTTATCAAACGCGTTCAGCCGCGTTATCCCTTCAGCCGCGGCAGCGGTTACAAAGTACTTTTTCGGTGTTGGCAGCACAGTCTCCCCTCATTCCTTGAAAACTTCACAACGGTCATAATTATACATAATACCTCCGGAGAAATAAACCTTTTTGAACATAACTTCCAACATGCTCCTCCACAATCTCGGACACCGACGATTAATTTCGATCCTTATCGGTTTTTAAGATGCCAAAACCACAGGTTTTTCACCCAACATTTACGCGGGGCTTGTCCGCTTCAAAACCGGTACTTGCAAAGTCGCCCCCTGTCTTACAACAGTGTTCGCACTTTCCCACGATGACCCATGATTTCTAAGCGTTTAAGAATTAATTCCCACTAATTAAGTACTGCGTCTAAGCTCATAATAGTTAAAAAAGGGGGTAAAAGGATGTACAGGTTCCAGGAAATACACAGTCATTTAAACCGCCTGAATCAAGACCTC
>JBFMBL010000030.1:0-1346 GCA_040755195.1 Bacillota bacterium | reverse complement strand
GCGTTTAAGAATTAATTCCCACTAATTAAGTACTGCGTCTAAGCTCATAATAGTTAAAAAAGGGGGTAAAAGGATGTACAGGTTCCAGGAAATACACAGTCATTTAAACCGCCTGAATCAAGACCTCAACAATGTCTGCCAGGTCGCCGCACAACTCCAGCAAGTCGAACAACAGGCGCAATCTCAACTCGCACGCATCAGCCAGCAAGAGGGTCAGAACAGCCAGAACCTCCAGCGTATTTATCAGATTTGTCTGAACCTGCAAAACGATGTCAACGCGGTGTCCGCCGCCACACAGCAGATTAATACCGCGATTCCGGCATACGGAGCGGGCGTGGGGCAGTTTGCCACAACCGGGTACACCGCAGGTTTGGGAGCGAATCAGTATGGCACGGTCGGCTATACCGCCGGGATGAACGTTCCTTATACCGGCTTCACTTCCACCACCCAGAACTTGCCTTATACCTCAAGCGCGCTGAACGTACCCTATACCGGATTCACCTCAAATGTGTCAAACGTATCAAACGTACCATACAGGGGATTGGCCGCCGGAACTTCCGAAGGATTGCCTCCCGCTTTTAACCTCAGCTTTACGACACCCGGCGCCACCACATCAAACGTCTACGGCGGGACCTACGCCTACCGTCCGTGGCCGGAAAGCGACCACCGGATTGGCGACAACATTGGAACCCCTTACGCCGGATACGCTTCTTCATTTAGATAATATGCTTTAAAATTCGGCCCAAAATCAGCTTTTATAAAAGGCCCAGCCGGGCCTTTTATCTTTAATCAGCCTTTGCGTCTTGGGAAGCGCACTTCGACAAAACAAACCCGTTCCCATATCGCCCCACCAATGGTATTATCAGGTTAAAAGGAGGTGGAAGTATATGGTGAAGCCTCTCCGTGAGGGTGCGACATACGCTCAGCGCGACATCGTCGAGATACTGGCTGAATTCTCATGCTTCAAAGACCGCGTCATTAAGAAATTCCGGGATCTCTCCAAAGAGCTCGAAGGGAAAAACAACGAACATGAACTGTGGGTTAACCTTTATCTGATCGCCAGCGACTACGCCGAAGAAACGCTTGCCAAACGCCAGCGCCAGGAAGTCACCATTCAGAAAATTTCTTAAACCCGTGCTTCCTTTTCCTCATTCAATCGCTGCCCGCGGTAAAAGCCGCGGGATTTTTGTGTCTTTCAAAGGACGTGCCGCTACGTGCTTTCATGCTTGATTTTAGCGTTTCAAGATGCTACAATAATGTTCGTCAGTGGGCCTGTAGCTCAGGGGGAGAGCGCTTGACTCGCATTCAAGAGGCCGGGGGTTCAATTCCCCCCAGGTCCACCAGAA
>JBFMBL010000029.1:3717-30840 GCA_040755195.1 Bacillota bacterium | reverse complement strand
TCTCCTTTCCGGCCGAGGTAACGCACTCTTACCGCTTCAAGTTCTTCCGGGTTCCGGGCGGATGCGGTCGCGGCCTCCGCTTGTTCCCGGATTTCTTCTAATGCTGTAATCACTTGAAAACCTCCGTACTATTCACACTCTCCTAGCCCCGCGCCTGCTTTTTCATCCTGATCTCCGGGGGATGATACACCCTGCCGACCGCTTCCGCCACCCGGCCGATTTCCACCATAAGCGCGGCAAACCGTTCGGGAGTAAGTGACTGCGGTCCGTCGCAAAGCGCCCGCGCCGGGTCCGGATGCACCTCGATCATCAACCCGTCCGCCCCGGCGGCGATCGCCGCACGCGCAAGCGGCGGCACCATCCGGTAATTACCCGTCGCGTGACTCGGGTCAACAATAATCGGAAGATGTGACAGTTCCTTTACCAGAGGAACGGCGCTCACATCGAGTGTGTTTCTCAAAGCGGTGTCATACGTGCGAATCCCGCGTTCACAAAGTATCACCTTTGAGTTTCCGGCTGCAGCAATATATTCCGCCGCCATCAACCATTCTTCCACCGTGGCCGCCAATCCCCGTTTCAGCAGGACCGGCCGCTTGGTTTCACCAACCTCTTTGAGCAGTCGGAAGTTCTGCATGTTCCTTGCCCCTACCTGTAAGATATCGGCGTAACATGCCACCAGCTCCACATCGCGGGTATCGATTACCTCTGTAACGAAAGGCAGTCCTGTAACTTCCCGCGCACCTGCAAGAAGTTTAAGTCCTTCCTTTTCCAGTCCTTGGAATGAGTATGGTGAAGTCCTTGGTTTGAAAGCCCCGCCGCGGAGAATGTCGCCCCCGTTATCCTTCACCAGCCTTGCAGCGGTAAGAAGTTGAATCTCACTCTCCACCGCACAAGGTCCGGCCATCACCACAACCTCCGGGCCGCCTACCACGACGTTCCCGACCTTGATCTTGCTCGTTTCGGGTCTAACCTCCCGCGCCACAAGCTTATACGGCTTTAAAATAGGTACAATCCGCTCTACTCCCGGGAAGGTTAATATCACCTCGTGATACCCGTCACGTTTATCTCCTATCGCCCCTATCACCGTCCGTTCCACACCGTAAATCGGGTGGGTTTGGAAACCCATTTCCTTCAAGCGTTCCTCTACTTCCTTGATTTCCACCGGGGTGGCCCCTAGCTGCATAACCACGATCATCCCTTTAATACCTCCTTCAATGAATTATCCACAAAAAAAATAATCCCGCCCCTAATCATAGGGACGGGATTAAATCCCGCGGTACCACCCTATTTGGCTAAAAAAGCCCTCTCTTCGTGAAGGATACGGGAAGAAGCTTCCGATATCCCCTCCTTTGTAACGGCAGGAGTCCCGGCCTAGACTACACACCCGGCACTCAGCTACTACTGTCGCCTCAGAACGGTAAAAGTTCTGTCAGCCTAAAAGAAAACTTCCGTCGCTAAGAACTATTCCTTTTCTGAGTGCTGGGCTTCACCCGGCAGCTCAGGGGTGAACTTCGATCCACAACGCCTTACCGGGCTCCCACCGTCCCCGGCTCTCTGAGAAAGCTTTCCGGACCTACTTTACCCCTTCATAGCCTTTAATGTTAGAATGTAGATAATATTTTAATATATGAACCTGTTCCTGTAAAGTGCCCAATTATAAACAAAGCATAAAATTTCTACATTTTCAGGTTCTTAACGTTAACTGCTTAAGTCTTCGTGGCCATTCAAATCCGGCCTTCCATCCTGAAAACACCGCCAGTATTCTTGGTGAGTTTCTTTGACCGAGGTTACCACCGCAACCACCTGGAGATTGACCTCCCCTGCCGGCTCTTTTAAATATTCCTCCTTCTGCATCCATGCCGTGAGAATCGCACTCACGCATTCACCAAGACCCTCAAGATCGTAGCCCCCTTCGAGAACGCCGGCGATCCGCCCTTCTGCGGACCGGTCGGCGATCTCCCTGACCATGGCTGCCAGGGCACCGTACCCTGCGGCCGTGAGGTTCATCCCGGCGATGGGGTCATCGCGGTACCCGTCCTGCCCGGCGGATACAAGGATCAATTCGGGCGCATATTCCGCCGCCACCGGTACCAGTACCTCTTGAAAGACATACTTAAGATCCTCGTCTCCCGCAATGTCCGGGAGCGGAACATTTATGTTGAATCCTTCCCCGGAGCCCTCACCTTTTCGCTCAACCCACCCGGTGCCCGGATAACCGGCGGCGCTGTGAGTGGAAAAATAGAGCACCCCCGGTTCGGCATAAAAGGCAGCCTCCGTACCGTTTCCGTGGTGGTAATCCCAGTCTATTATGAGGACGCGTTTGATCTTATATTTCTGCTTGGCATATCGGGCGGCTACGGCTACATTATTAAAGAGGCAAAAACCCATTGCCCGGTTTGGGAGAGCATGATGTCCGGGCGGCCGAACCAGGGCTAAAACCCGGTCCAACCTGCCTTCCATTACTGCATCCACCGCCTCGAGCGCCCCACCCACCGCCAGGAGCGCGACATCGAAACTGCGCGGCGAAGCCACCGTGTCCGGGTCGAGATGGCCGCCTCCCGCTTTACAAAACGCCTCTACTTTCCGGATATAATCCAGGCTATGGACCATTGCCACTTCGTCTACGGAAGCAGCGCGGGGGGCAAGCGTTTCGATCCCGCCCAGGATTCCTTTTTCCTCAAGGACCGCCATCGTCCTTGAAAGTCTTCCCGGTTGCTCAACGTGCCGGCCGGTGTCATGCTGCAGATAGACGGGGTCGTATACAAGTCCTGTCCGTATCATTTCCATAGGTTTAAGCTTTCTCCGTATCATAGGGATAATTCGGTAGATAGCTGAAGATTTCATGCAACTCCCCTGGATCTTTGCTGCGGAAGCTTTCAAAAATTTCATGCAGCACAGGTTCGGTTTTCTTAAAAGCGTTAAGGACCGCAGGATCAAAATGCCTTGGATTCGTCCGGCCGTCCCCTTCAAGCATAATCCTTCGTGTTGTTTCCCGGTCAAAAGCCGGTTTATACGGCCTGGGGCTGCGGAGAGCGTCATAAATATCCACCAGCATTACAATCCTTCCGGAAAGTGGAATCTCTTCCCCTTTTAATCCCCGCGGATAACCGTCTCCTTCAAAGCGTTCATGGTGCGAAAGAGCGATTTCCTCGGCGCAGCGGATAATGTCGGAATGACTGCCGCCTAGAATGCGTGCCCCGATAATTGTATGCGTCTTTACAATTTCGAATTCTTCAGCCGAAAGCCGGCCCGGTTTCAGGAGGATGCTGTCGGGGATGCCTACCTTGCCGATGTCGTGCATGGGGCTTGCGAGTGTCAAGGTCTCCGTTTGCTTGGGCGGCAGACCTAGGGCTTCCGCAATTACCTTCGTATACCGTCCCATGCGGCTGATGTGGCGGGCGGTGTCGCCGTCGCGGTATTCGGCTACTACCGCCAGGCGATAGAGAATATCGTGATAGCTGCGCTTCAATTCCTCATGGGTGCGAAAAAGCTCCGCAGTTCGTTCCCGAACCAGCTTTTCGAGCATTATGCTTTGATCCTGAAGAAAATCCTGATATTCCTTAACCTTAATCAGGTTGTTCAGCCGTGTAATAAATTCCGCCTTGTCTACCGGCTTATCGAGAAAGTCACTCGCCCCGATCTCAAGTCCTTTAACCCTTGACTCCCGGTCCCCGAGAGCGGAGACCATCAACACAGGAACGTTGCCTCCGTCCGGCATCTCTCTGATTCGCCTGCACACCTCGAAACCATCCATTTCGGGCATCATCACATCCAGCACGACAATATCCGGCCTTAACCGCCTGAAGCACTTCAACGCCTCCGGACCGTCCTTGGCTCGAATGGTAGTGACACCCTGCGGGGCAAGCAATGCCTCGTAGAGCTTGAGTGCCCGCTCTTCATCGTCAACCAAAAGCACCATGGGCTGTTTATGCTTCACTTTGCTTCCCTTCCTCCAGGAAATACTGCACCATTTGTCGAAGTTCCCTTACTCTAACCGGCTTCGGAAGGTAACCCTCCGCGCCGGTGGCAAGCACCTCTTCCCGGTCACCGGGCATTGCCAGTGCGGTTACCGCAATAATCGGGATGTTTTTGGTGGGCGCGTATGCCTTAAGCAACCGGGCAGCCGCGCGTCCGTCAACCTCTGGAAGCTGAATATCCAGAAAGATCAGGTCCACCTTTTCTTTTTCCGCCATCCTGATTCCCTCCAGAGCCCCCGGGGCTTCCAGAACGACATATCCAGACCGCTCTAAAATAACGCGGCAAAGCTTTCTTGCTTTTTCATCGTCATCGATAATAAGGATGGTTCCGGACATTCTCTTTCACCAGCTCAGTGCTTGGTACGGGTTTTGGCTTTCCTATTCCAACGATAACGACGGAAAATAAACGGTAAAGCTGCTGCCCTGACCCGGTTCGCTTTTAACGCTGACCGTCCCGCCGTGCAGTTCGACCAGTTTTTTCACCATCGTCAACCCCAGGCCGGTACCGGAATAACGTCGCGCCAGAGAACTGTCCAACTGTTCGAAGGGTTTGAATAACCTGGGCATATCCTCGGGCCGGATACCGATCCCGGTATCCCATACCGTTACCGCAAGCATGTTCCCTTCGACCCTTGCCTTAATGCCTACTTTACCACCATCCGGTGTGAATTTGAAGGCATTCGCCAGTAAATTGAATAGTATCTGCTTGAATTTACGGCTATCAAGCACCCACTCACCAACACCTGTGGCATTCAGTTCCACCGTAATTTTATGACCGGCTGCTTTTTCCCTGAAAAGCACCAGCACGCCCCTGAGAAAATCTTGTACCTCGATCTCTTCCAGGTATAGTTCGTCTCTGCCGGCTTCGATTTTGGCCATATCCAGAACGTCGTTAATTAGAGAGAGAAGAAGCTCACCGCTTTCCATGATGTCTTTTAGATACTCCTTGGTATTTTCGGGGACCCCGGGAACAAGGTCGCTTAAGAGAACGTCTGAAAACCCGATGATTGTGTTAAGCGGCGTCCGCAGTTCATGACTCATAGTGGTTAGAAACTCGCTCTTTAACCGGTTCGCCCGTTCCAGCTCGAGGTTCATCTCCTTTAATTTCGCCGTCCGCTCCTCCACGCGCCGTTCAAGGTCCCTGGTAAGAGCGACCGCCTCTTCGTGCAGCCGGGCGTTGGCGATCGCAACCCCGGCGTGAACCGCGAGTAGTTTGATCGCCGCTTCATCGGCTTCCGTGACATCCTTCTCGCTGCCGGCAACGCACAAAGCCCCGATGATGGAACCGCCGGAAAGAACCGGCACCCCGAAAAAGTAGGCGATGTCCGGACGCAACGGCTTGCAAGTCCCCTCGGCGATTTCCGCTCCCCTGAGACGAACCGCTCGACCTTTTTTCAAGATAATGGATACAAGGCCTTTATCCCCTGCTTTCCCCCGCGCAATGCATTCCGCACTTCCCTCTCCGGCAGCGAAAAAGTTCGTTCCGTCATGCGCAGACTTGAGATGGAGGCAGGCACAGTCGGCGTTAACAACGTTTACGACCGAATTTACCAACTTCTCCAAAATATCCGTAACAGAAAGGTTGCTTGTTACGTCAACAGCCGCCTCCCCTGCCGCTTCAAGAAGGCGTGCCTTTTTCTCTTCTTCACGGCTCTTGCTTTCTCTGAGGGCGGCTATCATAGCATTGAAACTACGATATAGTCCACCGATTTCGTCCTGGCGCGACGTCGGGCCGGCATCTTGGGACAGGTCTCCCCGGGAAACTCGGTCGGCAACGTTCGCCAGCCGCAACACCGGTCGTGCCACCTCGCCGGCAAGAACGCTCACCAGCAACAGGGAAACAAGAAAAACCGTCAATCCTGTAAAAAGGAAAACGGTTGATACCCGTCTGACGCCGCCTAGAACAACCTCTCGCGGCACGTTATACACAACACTGAAGTACCGCTCGCTGTAAGGACGGTCAAAGTAAACCCGGACAAAGCCGTGTAAGTGATGGCCTTCGATGAGATTGTACTCGTCCTTCAATTTGAGGAGGGAGTTTAGTTTCGGCTCCGCTTCCGACAGGTGGGTTACACGCGAAGTGTTGTCAGGGTGGGGTTTGCCTTCCGGCCATAACTGATAAAATACCGCTCCCTTGTCATCTACAAGATAGACCGTCGCGCCCCTGACTGCGTCGGGTGCGTCGCTAAGCATTACGCCCAAATCAGCATCCACCACAACGAAACCGCGTGTTGCCCCCCGGAAGGTCACCGGAGCTGTTACAGTCAAAAATGCCTCTTTCCCCTTTTCTCCGCCAACAGTGTTAATATCGGTTGCACTTGATACACCGGCGGCCGGCAAATTATAAACACGCTCATCCTTATCCTGTCTATTAGAAGCCGAGAATCCGCCTGTATCCGTCCGGTGAAACCGGGCCGGTTCTTTCCCGTCCCGTCCCACAAACGTTATTCCCGTATTAGGAAGATAGGATTTTAGTACGCTTTGTCTCCTTAAAAACCGGCCAGCGGCGCTTTGCCGGTCTTTTTCGTTAGAGGCCGAAAGTATAGCCCGTGCCTCCGGCAAGTTTGCCACCGTAACCGTTAAACTTCTTGTTTTTTCAATCTCATGTACCACACTCCGGTGAATCCACCACGCCACCTCCGCCTGCAGCCGCGCCCCAAGCTCGCCATCCACCACTTTTCTGCTTTCGGAATAGGTCATGAAACCGAGGACAAAAAGGGCTGCAAGCATGATAAGGGTTACAATCGCCACAAGTTTTTCCTTAATCCCGAGGCGTAGTAATGGAAAGGTCATGTATTAACCCTTTCTTTCGGCATCAATATTATTAATTTCGACTTTTATAACCATAATCCTCCTCTAACAGCGTTGAAATAACTCCAAAAAAAGAAAAAGCAAGGTTCCCCCTCTTCGCCACGAACCTTGCTTAAGATTTTCACTTTGCGTGCTATTGTTTACAATACCCTACGTGCTCCGACGAGGTGTGTATCCCAGTAATTCTCGTTGAGTGAATCCATCTTGACGCAGCCGCCCCGTGAACTGGCGTGTATGAATCTGCCGCCGCCGCAGTATATCGCGGCATGATCTATTCCGGGACTCAAGGTATGGAAAAGAAGCAGATCTCCGGGAGCCAGCTCGCTGCGCTGCACCGGCGTCCCGCACGAGAACTGAGCTGCCGCGGAGTGAGGCAGGGAAACGCCGAACTTCCCGAAGACATATCTGGTAAAACCGGAACAGTCAAAACCGCTCGGGCTCTCCCCCGCCCACCGGTACGGGGTACCGAGAAACGATTGCGCAAAATTCATAAGGTCGCGCGCAGTGTCGCCGGAACGGGACGGAACAGTTCCTGCCGTCTTGACCGCCGGATTTACGGCCCGGTTAAGGCCGTTTGTGCCTTTCCCGCCGGGTATGCATAAAACCTGGCCCGGCTTGAGCGATTCAGTCGCAAGTCCGTTCGCTTTCTTAATCTGGTCGACTGAAACATGGTTTCGTTGGGCGATAAGCCAGAGGCAATCGCCTTGTTTTACTTTATAGTAAGTTCCAGGGGTTGAGGAAGGTGAGGTTGAGACTGTTTGTCCCTTAATCGGGATGTAAAGGGCCTGGCCGGGGGTCAGGAATTCCGATTTCAGACCATTGGCTTGTTTGAGTGCCGCGACGGAGATATGATTTCGTTGTGCGATAAGCCAGAGACAGTCTCCTTCTTTTACCACATACTTGCTACTTGTAGCGGCAGCCGCCAACCGGGGGAAATTAAAAAGGCCGGCCAGGGCCACAGCAAGACCAACAATCAATATTACCGTTCTCAGACCTCGATAAGAGAATACCCCTTTCAATAGCAAACCGGGAAACGACAGAACCAACAGCATCACCTGAAATAACAAATTTTACTTCTGCTTTCGTCGCTTCCGGCGAGTTTCCTTGTGGATAAATAATTTTTCTTCCAATTTCAACTTTTTTTTCAGCGCTTCCTCCACTTCTTCTTTTTCATTGACCAATTCTTTTGCCTGGATCGCAAGCACCAGGTCGTCGAGGACGGCTTTAACCTGCGGCCCTTCACCGAGGTATTGGACAACCACATTCCCACCTACGGCCAAGTCCGCAGGGTAGAAAGGCACGCGGTCAAGGAGATCCTCGGTCATCGTTTTCAGTCGCTCATTTTCGACCAATCTCTGTTCAGGATCCACCTTCCCCCCCTTTAAATCAGCTTCGTGAAGAGTTATAAGCCGCGCGACAGCTTCCGCCAAATCTTCCCGGTTTCTAAAGTCACCCGCCAAAAGCCGCAGCCATCTTATCACCCCCGGTTCCTCTACCTTGGGAAAAACCATATGGCGGCGCACCAGCCACACTATGCGGCGGGAATCCACCGGTGGGACACGGAAACGCCTCAGCACTTCTTCGGCTATCGTCGCACCCACCTGTTCGTGACGGTAGTCAGACCATTCCCCCCGGCGATTAAGCCCGCGTACCCCGTCCATACCCTTGGCGATATCATGCAAAAGCGCCGCCCAGCGCAATACCAGTTCGGGCGGCACTCCTTGCAGAACCTCCATTGTGTGCTGCCAGACATCGAAGCTGTGGTACCTGGGATTCTGGGGCACTCCGTAAAGCCGGGACAACTCCGGCAGCACCGGCACCGTCTCTTCCCTTGATGAGGTACGCACCCGGCAATTGGTTTCAAGCAGCCCGGTTTCCCGCAGGTGCTCAAAACCGGCAGCCGGATGCGGGCTTAACAGCATCCGTTCAATCTCATCCCGGACCCTTTCAACCGAAAGCCCCGCCGTTCGGTCGCGTGTTCGGGATATGGCCGCAAGGGTTTCAGGTTCTATGACAAACCCATATTCGGCCACAAAGCGGCAAGCGCGGAACGCCCTGAGGGCGTCTTCCGCAAACCGTTCGTCCGGTTTGCCCACCGCACGCAGTATCCCCCGATGCAAATCCACCCTCCCGCCAAAAGGGTCGTAAATCTTCCCCTCCCGGTCAAGAGCCATCGCATTTATGGTGAAGTCGCGCCGTGCCAGGTCATCTTCCAAAGCCCACAAAAAATTCACCTTTTCAGGTCGATGAGCGTCCTCTCCGTAGACCTCCGAGCGAAACGTAGCGACTTCTATCTCCATTCCGTCAACCAGGAGCGAAACCACCCCGAAAGCCGCACCTTTGGGAAAAGCGCGAATATTGTTTTCCTCGGCCAGGCGCTGCAGCACCTTCGGGCAGGCGTCTGTTGCCAGATCATACTCCTTCGGGGTATAGCCGAGGAGAATATTGCGCACCGCGCCGCCCACCACGTAAGCCTGGTGACCGGAATCAGCCAGAAGCTGCAGCATTTTCTTCACCGGTGGCGGGAACAACCTTCAACCCCCTTTAACAGTTCAACGTGCAACGTGTAAGCTAATGCTGATAGACCTTTGAGGTCCGTTCTACGTTCTACGTTAATGCTGATACTGACAGACCTTTAGGGTCAGTTCTAAGTTCTGCTGTTGAAAGTACATTACATCTTCTATTCTCGTGTTACTCATTCTGCAAAGTAGATAGCCATTCCAATGCCGAGTCTATGTCGCCAAAGAAACGTTCTTTCCCTTCACAACCCGCAACGCCGTTTCCCGCTTCCCGTTCCCAGACTGAGGACTTTCGACTTTCGACTCCGGACTTAACTCGTAACCCGCAACCCGTAACTTAATCCTTGCCTTTTACCACCGCCAGGGGCCGCATCCGCGCCACCTTCCGTGTGATCCCCACATCAACCAGTGTGGCGACCACCTGTTCAATGTCCTTGTATGCCGGAGGCGCCTCATCCAAAAGCTCTCTATAATTCCTGGCGTTATAAAGAACCT
This sequence comes from Bacillota bacterium, assembly GCA_040755195.1. Classification (GTDB taxonomy): domain Bacteria; phylum Bacillota; class Desulfotomaculia; order Desulfotomaculales; family Ammonificaceae; genus SURF-55. Next base: position 21,038 of record JBFMBL010000029.1, on the reverse strand, counting down.
TACCCATCACCCGTTCAAACTCTTCCCGTGTTATCCTTTTTCCCGCTGCAGTCCGGGAAAGCACTCTCCCGGCGCCGTGGTTTACCGAAAAAAACGTGTCGGACGCCTTGCCCGTCCCGACAAGAACATACGACGAGGTCCCCATACTCCCGGGTATCAACGCCGGATGCCCGGCATCCTTGTAAACCGGCGGGTTGTCTTGATGTCCCGGACAAAGCGCCCGCGTCGCCCCTTTCCGGTGCACCAACACCCTGCGGCCGTGATGCTCCTCCCATTTGGCGATGTTGTGAGCCACGTCGTAAACCAACTTCATGCCCATCTCATCCGCGGATAAGCCGAGCACATGGCTGAACGCCTGTTTGATATCGTTCATAATGATCTGCCGATTGGCAAAGGCATAGTTCACCGCGCAGGCCATAGCCTTGTAGTAATTACGACCATCTGAGGAATCAACCGGAGCGCAGGCCAGACCCCTGTCCGGAAGTTCAATGCCGTGCTTCGGCGCCGCCGCCGCCAGCCGCCGGGTGAAATCAGTGCAAATCTGATGCCCGAACCCCCTGCTGCCGGTATGAACCATTATCGTCAGTTGCCCCGCGAAAAGACCGAACCGCTGCGCCAGTTCCCGGTCGTGTATCTCCGCAACCTCCTGCACCTCAATGAAATGGTTGCCGCCGCCCAGCGTGCCGAGTTGAACCGCCCCGCGGCTGCGCGCCTCCTTTGAGGCGGCCTCAATGTCGGCGCCGGGAAGACATCCCGCTTCCTCGATACACTCGAGGTGATCCTTAACGCCAAAACCGGCGGCAATCACCGCCTTCACCCCGTCATGAGCCACCGCTTCAAACAGCTTCGGCGTTATGGTTTTATGTTTCCCTTTCTTCCCCACTCCCGTCGGAACGTACTCCTCTATGGACGTTATCAACCGCCGCATAAGCGGCGCATCAAAATCACGCGAGTGAAGGTCCGTGCGGATGAGGCGGACGCCGCAGTTTATGTCCATCCCGACCGCTCCAGCGGATATAACCCCGTCCTCCGTCACGGCCATTACCCCGCCTATCGGCAACCCAAAACCCTGATGGATGTCGGGCATCCCGATCACGGGCTCCACCACCCCGGGAAGACAGGCGGCGTTGGCCAGTTGCTCCAAGGACTTATCTCCCCGTAGAAACGGAAGCAGGTGATCATTGGCATACACGACCGCGTCTACACGCATTTTACCGCGGCGCGGCAGGCGGTACCGGTTAAGCCCGTCCCTTTTCAGCTCCAAATAACCGCTCCTTTTTTCTGTGTTATCATTAAATAACGGGTTGATTAAATCGATTGCCCGTTATGATATTTCTCGGGACTTTCGACTGGGGACTTAGGACTGTTCCAAGTATATCCGCGGCACCCGCGAGCTGACGGCGCATAAAACCTCGTAGTTTATGGTTCCGATTTTATCCGCCAACTCCTCCACCGGGAGAAAGGCGTCTCCCTGGCGGCCGAACAGCACCACCTCGTCCCCCGGCGCCACATCCTTCACCGTAGTTGCTTCAACGACTATCTGGTCCATGCAGACACGCCCCGCAACCGGCACTTTTACCCCGCCCAGCAGGACATCCCCTCTGCCGGATAAAAGCCTGCTGAAACCGTCGCCGTACCCTGCGGCCACCGTGGCCAAAACCTCCTGTCCGCGGGCCCTGTATGTCCAGCCGTAACTTACGGGAAAACCCTTCGAGACCTTTTTCACCTGGGCCACCCGGGCTTTCAAGGTCATTGCAGGCCTGAGGTCCGCTCCGCAACAGGTTTCCACCGACGGGAAATGGCCGTAAAGCATTATCCCCGGCCGCACCATGTCGAGATGCGATTCCGGAAAGCGGATCACACCCGCGCTGTTCGCGGCGTGCTTGTACCGCACCGTCATACCCGCCTGCTCGATCTTACGCGCAAAGCCGAGAAAACGTTCCAACTGCTCGAGAGTGGTACTTTTTTCGGACTCATCGGCGCAGGCGAAATGGCTGAACAGCCCCTCAACCTCCACTTTTGGAAGACGCGCGGCCGCGAGCACCGCCTCCACCCCCGAATCGTCGCACGGGAAACCCAGGCGCCCCATTCCGGTGTCCACCTTGACGTGAAGACGTAAGGTCTTGTCCTCCTGCTGTGCAACTCCGGCCAGATCGGCGATCAACCCCGCGTCGTAAGCGGTAAAGCGGACGCCTTCATCCAGAAGCCCCCGGCACTCGTCAGGGTGAACATAACCGAGAACAAGGATCGGCGCACCCACCCCGCCGCGCCGGAGTTCCATCGCCTCCGTCCCACGGGCCACGGCAAGCCAGTCGGCCCCGCTGTCGACCAGCACCCGGGCTGCCGGTACCATGCCGTGTCCGTATGCATTGGCCTTCACAACCGCCATGACGCCGGCCCGACCGACCAGCCCGCGAACCTCCCGCATGTTGTGTACCAGCGCGCCGATATCAATCTCCGCCCAAACCGGGTATCCCATCATCCGCCTCCCTGCAGCTTAAGTATGCATTATCTGGGAAAGCGCCGCAAAACGCTCCTGTGCTCTTCCACTTCCCGGCACGCAGCCGGCAAGGCGGCGATTAAATCGCCGGCTACCAGACCCATCTGGCCCTTCTCGCCGGCCGCGATATCGCCGGCTCTGCCGTGCAGGTAAACCCCGGCCGCAGCCGCCTGGAAGAGATCGATTCCCTGCGCGAGCAAGGCGGCGATAACCCCCGTTAAAACATCCCCCGTTCCGCCTGTGGCCATACCCGGGTTACCGGTGCTGTTAACCCCGGTATACCCTTCGGGGCTTGCGACAACCGTCCGGGCGCCTTTCAAAACCACCACGGCGCCCCACCCTTCCGCCGCCGCCTGGGCCACCCCCAGCCGGTCGGCTTCCACCGTGGGAACATCCGTGTCCATTAAACGCGCCATCTCTCCGGGATGCGGGGTTACAATCAGGGGGGCGGTACGTTCGGCCAAAAGCCCCGTTTCCCCGGCAAAAGCGTTGAGACCATCCGCATCAAGAACCACCGGGACATTCGCCGTCTTAACCAGTTCCCTGACCATCGCGATCGTCCCCGGGTTTTGCGAAGCCCCGGGTCCTAACGCGCAAACCGCACCTTCCTGAAGAAGGTCCAGTATTATCGAGGCCGCTTTCGGACCCAGGGTCCCTTCGGGCGTCTCCGGCAGTCCCCGTGTCATCACCTCGGTCAACTTGGACACCGCAGCATCCTGAAGGCTGCGGGGCACCCCGAGTGTTACGAGCCCGGCGCCGCTCCGCAGCGCGGCAAAAGCGGCCATGCAGGCCGCGCCGAGCATCCCGCGCGAACCCCCAACCACGACAACCCGGCCGAAGTTCCCTTTATGCCCGTTCACCGGCCTCGGCGGAATCCAGGAAGACACCAACTCACGGGTCAAAAAATAGCGTCCCGGGCCGGACCCGCCGGTCAGCGCCGCCGGGAGCGAAATGTCGGCAACCGTAAGTCTCCCGACATACTCCGCCCCGGGTTCCAAAACCAGCCCCACCTTGGGAAGACCGAATGTAACGGTGGTATTCGCCCGGATGCAGTGACCGTTAACCCGCCCGGTGTCGGCCTCCAGCCCCGAAGGCAGGTCGACGGACACGACGTACCTTCCCGCCGCATTGACTGCATCTATAACCTTTCCCATGCGCTCCGAAGTCTTGCCGCGAAAACCGGTACCGTAAAGCGCGTCCACCACCACTTCCGCCTGCATCAGCGCCAGCTTTAAAAGCTGCGGGCCGTTTGAACTCAAAAGCTGAAAAACCTGTTGTCCAAGCCGGTGCCAGATGTTCAGGTTGACGCGCGCGTCGCCGTTGAAATCCTCGGGTTCACAGGTGAGAAACACCTTAACCCCGGCGCCCTGCTGCAGAAGGTGCCGGGCGGCCACCAGGCCGTCTCCCCCGTTGTTTCCCTTCCCGCAAAGAACCACGACCCTCTTTCCGGCGACCTCCCCCAACCCCTGCCTGACCGCCTCGGCAACGTTCCGGCCGGCGTTTTCCATGAGCAGAATACCGGGTATGCCGTAATCCTCTATCGCCCGCCTGTCGATGTCCTTCATTTCCTGGGCATTCACAAGACGCAAAAGCTCAACCCTCCCCCTCCATGACCGCGAAGGCAACGGCCGAACCGGCGTCATGAGCGATACTCACAAGCACGCGTGAGACCCCCCGGGTTTGCGCCATAACCAGCGCCCGCCCCTTCAAGACAACCAAAGGACGTCCCAGGTTGTCGCTCAAGACCTCCACATCCGCGAAACCCGCTCCGTCGCGCCCGGTACCGAGCGCTTTCAGGACGGCTTCCTTCGCGGCAAACCGGCCCGCCCAGCAGTCAAAAGCATTTATCTTTCTCCCGCAGTAAGCCCGCTCCGCCGGCGTATAAACACGTCTTTCAAAACGCCGCCCCCAGCGGCTAAAAGCCCTGCGAATACGGTCTACCTCAACAATGTCCGTACCGATCCCTACCAACAAAAAAACGACCCCCCGTGGTAATACGGTCCTTCGCAGCCGCGTTTATCTCTAAAGGCTTCCTAACGGCGGCGCCCAGACTCAGGCAAGGTCAGACTCTAAAAACTACCGGCCCTTTTCCCGTCAATTACAATAACGGGCCGGCCTTCCCGGGTATTTCGGGGTATGCAATACCGTTTAACGCTTTCTATATAAAGAATTCCCACCAGTGCCGCGTTTTACTAAAAACCAAGAATCCGCCTCAATTTTTTTGCCTGGGCTCTGGAGAGCGGTACTTCACTGCGTTCTTTGTCTTCCACCACCAGGGAGTATGTCCCGTTAAAGAACGGGATGATCTCTTTGACCTTGTGCAGGTTGACAATAAAACACCGGTGCGTGCGGAAAAAGACATTCGGGTTAAGCCGCGCCTCGAGCTCCTTTAAAGTGAAATGAGCCAGGAACCTATCCGCAAAGGTCTTAAGAAAAACGGCGTCCCCTTCCGTGAAAACGTATATTATGTCGCCCTCGTTGATCAGAACGGTTTTCCCGCCCTTTTCGGCGGGCAGGCGGTCGATTCGGATGGTCGGCCCCGCCCCGGCTTCGCGTCCCGGGCCTCCCTCGCCGCCCTCCCGGGTCAGACGAAGAACCTTATTGATCGCCTTTCGCAGCCGTTTTTCGTCTATCGGTTTCAAAATATAGTCAACGGCGTTCACGTCAAACGCCTTAACGGCATACTCATCGTATGCGGTCACGTAAATAACGTGGGGCGGCTGGGGCAGTTCCTGGATGGCGGCGCCGAGCTCCAGACCGTTCATTCCCGGCATGGCGATATCCAGAAACAAAATAGAGTAGTCGAGAGCCTTGATCAGCGTCAGGGCTTCCTGGGCGTTCGTGGCCTCACCCACAACCTCGACGTTGTCGATTTTAGAAAGCACATACCGTAACTCCTGCCTTGCGGGATACTCGTCATCGACTATTAAGGCCTTAAGCTTCAACGGCGCTTGCTCCTTTCGCTTCAACAACCTGCCCTAAAAGAGGTATCCGGAACTGCACAACCGTTCCCTTGCCATGCTCGCTTACCAGCTTGAGACCGTAATCGTCGCCGAAAAGACCTTTCAGTCGCTCGTTAACGTTCGACAGCCCGACGCCGCTTCCCGAACCGAACCCCGGTGTGAAGATCTCGGGCATGATCTCCGGCGGCACACCCATCCCGTCGTCCGAAATCTCCACCGCCATCTCGTCGCCTTCCCGGCGCACGATAACGCGCACAACCCCCATACCGACCTTCGGCATAATCCCGTGCTTAACCGCGTTTTCCACCAGCGGTTGCAGCGTCAGCACCGGCACCTGGTAATCAAGCAGGCTCTTATCTATATTCCGGATAACTCGTAACTTCTCATTAAAGCGCGCTTTCTCAAGCACAAGATAGGTATTGACGCAGTCCAGTTCCTCCCTTAGCGTGGAAAAGTGACCGGTCGACTTGAGCGCGTGCCTGAAGAAAGAAGCGAGGCGTATCAGCAACCGCCGGGCCGTCTCCGGGTTGGTGCGGCTGAACATAATGATGGTGTTAAGCGTGTTGAAAAGGAAATGCGGGTTGATTTGCGCACGCAAGGCGTCCAACTGAGCGCTCGTAACCAACTGCGCCTGGAGGTGCAGCTCCGCCAGTTCCATCTGCACCCCTAGAAGCTGCGCGACACCGAGCGCCAGGTTAACCATCGCGGGCGGAAGCGGCCCTTCCTCCGTCCGGTAAAGCTTAACCGTTCCCATAACCTCTCCCTTGCATTTCAGGGGGACGATCACCGCCGCCCCGAGGGGGCACTGGCAGTCCTTCACCGGACACTCGAAATCGGCCTTTTTCTCCACCACCTTATGCTCACCGGTCTTAATCACCCGTTTGGTGGCGCGCGTTACAATGCCGCCGCCGGCGGGATGCCGCTCGCAGCCCGGGCCGAGAAAGACCAGGATCCGTTCCCGGTCGGTAACGGCCACCGCGGGCACGTCCCCGATGCGCTGGATGATTTCCGCCGTTTTACGCGCCGTTTCCTCGTTTAACCCGCGTCTCATGTACGGGAGCACCGCGTTGGCAATCTTAAGGGTGGGGTCGATCACATGGCTGTCCATCCGGAAAACACTCCGGCTCCGCAGTTCGTTCCGGTGAAGGAAAAAACAGGTCAAACCGTTGGCACCCGCAAGGATCAACCCCGCCTTCCAGAACTGCGGCCAGATGGCCGTGACAGCGGCCAGCAGGAACAGTTGCAGGATCATTATTCTGCCGCCCGCATTCTTCGCTAACGCCTTCAGGTAGCGCATGACAAAAACCCCTTATCCGCTCCTCGCCTTCAAATAGAATATACTATAAATAACTTTTTCCGTAAATGACCTGTCATTTACTCGCTGATTACTTCAAATTTCGAGGATCGCCGCTTTGAACCGATCTTCACATTCCCATTTGCTTTCCCTGACCGTTTATAGTAAAATTAAATGCACGGGCGCGTAGCTCAGGGGGAGAGTGCTTGACTCACATTCAAGAGGTCGCAGGTTCAAAACCTGCCGCGCCCACCATGACAAAAACCCCACCGGATTGGATTTCCGGTGGGTTTTGTTTTTTGCGGCTTCGTCGAAAACGCACATCCCGCACCAAAACCACATGCTCCATTAGTCTCAACTCATGACTCCCGATTCCCAGGACTTTCGACTAAGGACTTAGGACTAATATTCGTGACTCGTGACTTACAATTATTTTCTGGCCGGTTTAAACCTATTTCGCCTTTTTTTGCATAAGTCATGTTTTACGAACTGAAATATTTCTCTAAAAAAACCGCCGGCTTAAGAATGAGGGCTGCAGCAAATCTTTCAAGAGCGAGTAGGTGGCGGTCGCCGGAAACAATGCACGCCGCACCGCCTGCGGCAGCGCATTCTAAAACACGGTTGTCCGGGGGATCTTCGGCAACCACGTTAAGTAAAGACTTCGGCAGTACGGTAACAGTATTTGCAAGCGAAAGGAAGGATTCCAATATCTTTTGCCTTTCCTCGACAGTACCAACACCCCGAAACTTTGGATGAAGCAACACCCCAAGATACTCCTCGATAAGCGCCGGGCTTACGGCAATCGTAAGTACGCCGTCGGCCCACAAATCGACTACCTTTCCAGGCGGGCTGTCGGGTATGAGAATACCTGAAATCACAACGTTGGTATCCAGTACGACGATCATCATTTTCCCGCCCGGAACCCATCTATTTCCCTTTTTACATCCTCTTCAGTAACCCCTGCAGTTGCCGAACGTGCGCGGAGGTTTGCGAGGGCCAGCTTCAGCACCATCCTCTTATTTTCCTCTTCTGCCCGGCGAAGAGCGCGGTATTCTTCACAGCCGATAAGAACCGCCTTCGGCTCGCTATTGACGGTAATTACAACCGGCGGTTCGCCCTGGGCCACCGAATCAAGAAAAAAACTGAGTTTCGGCCGGATGTCATTAATACCCGTGATCCTTTCCATATCCATCCTTCCCTTTACGAAAACATTAAGGTTTTTATTAACTTTAGACTTATTGTATTCCTGTCAGTTTAATACGTCAATAAGTGAACAAGTATTTCTTTAAGATAACGCCGGGAATTCCTCTGAACCAAAATTCGGAAGTAAAGTAAATAGGCTCACTGTAGGGCATTCTGGAAGGCCCTTTAAAAAAAAATAAAACCCGAAAAACCGCATCACTATCACTACGGCTTTTCGGGTTTTAAGGGAGTGTCCCATGCCGCCTCAGGCGGCACCACGAAATCTGAAAAAGAACCTGCTCTTTACGCCTTGCCTCATGTTTCCTAAACGTAGAACGCAGATAAGAACGGACCCCGAAGTTGTGACCCAACGAGTCATTAACGCAGAACGTATTTTCGATAGAAGCCGTATGGGGTAAACAGCCGGTTGCACTATCAGCGCCGCTATAATCCTCTTAACAATACGGCTCCGCCTTTCGCCGGCGGATTTTCCGCGCCCGCCAGGGCGGTAAAGGGTTAACGGCTAAAGTGGCGATCAAAAGGCAGACTACGGTCAATACACCCTGGAACAAGGCGAACTTGGTCCAGGAAGGCCAGCCGGTGAAACCTTCTGCGACAACCATGGTCGTATCCATTCCAACCCATAACCCGCCCTGTGTTAAACCGGCGCTTACCAGTCGGTTGAGCGTACTTACCAACTCGCCCATAATGGGAACCGGCCTCAACCCGCCGGGAACGGCCGCCGGAATCGCGCTCAAGGGGCTAAGGTATATATACCATCCGGGGTGTTCTGCCTGTACAGGAACGACCTGCGGTACCGGTCCCGGCTGCCCATGGCTTGCGGCACCTATCCCGCCTGCTACCAAAGTGACGAATATAAGTCCGAAAACCGTAACCAGTGAAAAGATGATTGCGGCCTGGCTACGTTTTAAGACGGCGGAATAGGCCAGCCCCAGCGCGCCGTACCCGAGCCCGGTAAGGATGCATAATGCCATCGCCGTACCCAGGGCAACGAGGGGAATACCCCCGTAAAGGTAAACCACAGCCAGCAAAGGCAACGCCGCTACCACCAGAAACAGCAGATAAATCACCGAGGCCAGCCATTTTCCCAGGACGATTCCCGTGGGGGAGGCTGTAGTCGCAAGGAGCAAATCGTAGGTGCGCCGGTCCCGTTCGCCGCTGATGGCGGTCGCCGACACCGTTGCGGTAATAAAGGCCAGCAGCAGTACCAACCCGAAAACGATAATGCCGTAAAAAAGAAATCCGGTTTGCGATGAGACCATACCCATCCGGTAAATCAGACTTAAAAAAAACATAATCACCCCGCTTAAAAACGCCAGGTATAAAGACAAGGCCAGAGGGAAACGCCAATTCCGGCTTCGGCCCCTCATTTCTTTCCCGAGCAAGGGCAAAAGGCCGTTAGCCAGTCCCCTGCCGGAACTTCCCCAGAACCCCATTCAGTTCACCTCTTTAGCCATCTGGACATAAGCGTCTTCCAGGGTTTTCTCCGCTTTTGCGAAGTGATTAACCGCCGCTCCCGCCATAATGACCTCCTTCAGCAAGGCTGCCGCTTCTCCTGCGCTTCCGGACAGACGGATTTCCATTTCTTCGCCTGATTCCCGCACCAGTTCCGCCCCAGGCCAGTTTTCCACCACTACTTTCGCCTGAACCGCCCCGCTGCAACAACGCAAAATAATGTGCTGCGATTCTGTTCCGGCCGCCATCTGCGCCAAAAGCCCCTCGTAGACCAGCCTGCCGTCCGTAATCATCCCCACGTGGGTGCAGAGGTCGGCCAGTTCCGGCAGGATGTGGCTGCTGATAACGATGGTTTTTCCGCGAGTGCCCAGTTCCCTGAGGATATTCCGCATCTCGATGCGCGCCAGGGGATCGAGCCCGCTGGCAGGCTCGTCGAGCAGCAATACCTGCGGGTTGTGAACCAGAGATCGCGCCAGGCAAAGGCGCTGCTGCATGCCGCGTGACAGCGCATCTACGAAGGAGTCGCGCTTGTCGCTCAGTCCTACCAGTTCAAGCAACTCGTCACGCAAATTGCATGCCGTTATTCCACGGATCCCGTAAGCGGCGGCATAAAACAAGAGGTATTCCCCAACCCGCAGGTCGTCGTAAACCCCGAAAAAGTCCGGCATATAGCCCACACTTTCCCTGACAGCCCGGGGGTTTTGAACAACGTTGTAACCGGCGACCTCAACCTCCCCCTCGTCATGAAGGAGCAGACCGGCAAGGATACGCAGGGTGGTGGTTTTTCCCGCACCGTTCTGGCCCACGAAACCGTAGATCGACCCTTCCTGCACGTTTATGTCCAAGCCTCTTAAAGCAGGGACCTTGCCAAAACTCTTTTTCAATCCCCGGGTTTTGATCATTCGATCACCCCTTTGTAAGCCACCACAGGGGAAAGGAAATAGAATGCTGTTTCGGCCGGCGGACTGCCCATCCCTTTTACCCGCAACTGCACCTCGCCGCCGGGCAAGGCATATTCACCGGGAAGGGTGAAGGTCTTCGCGCCCGACAGGCCCTCCCAGCAGTCACGTCCCGGATGATAGATCTCCAGCGCTCCCGGAGCCACGGGTTGAGGCGGCAGGGAGCGTTTTTGCGGCTCAGGAGACATTCCTGTGGTCTTGTTGGCCGGAAAGAACGGCAGGTGCACCTGTATCTCCTGAATCCGGGCGCCCGCAGGCAGGTTCGGCCGGAAAAAGAAAGTCATCTGTCCATTACCGATACCGGTAAGACCATTAAAGCCGAAAGAACTCTGGTTAAACATGCCCGACAAATCGGGCGGAATTAAGCCAAAGGGTATTTCAAAGCTTCCTGCAGGCCAGTCGATTTCCGGTCGGGCGACAAACATACTCAGGTAATGAACTTTGTTCTTAGGGCCTTTTACTGTAATTTCTTTTACCGGTTCAGAGCTCCAGGCGAGCAAGGTCAAGGGCCATCCGGTCTCTTCCTGAAGGGGCCCGCGGGACGACTGGAACCAGTTCGCCAGCATGTTTGCCCGCCGCTGCTCCGATATCGCCAGTTTACGCGGCGGTTTGATATTGGGATAGTTCTTCATATCGGGTATGCTCCCGTCAGGGTAGAGGAATATCCCCCACCCTTCCTGCAGAAACGGGAGCGATATTCCTGAAGCGTTGTAACTTGGTAGCGGCGGAACGGGCAGAACCACTTCTGCTTCCCCGCCCGGTTTCATGGACCCCAGGTTCTTATAGGTTTTTCCAAGCACCAGGGTAACATGGTCCAGCCTCTTCCCAGTCCGGTTGCTCACCGTGCCCTTCAGTCCAGATCCGTCCAGCCGCAACTTGGCTGTGAGGCCCGAAGCCTCTTTAGGCACATCCATGCGAAATGTTACCGGGCGCATTCCCCAGCGGGACGTTTTGCCAAAGTGCAGCTTAATATCACTATCGCGGGTTATAGAGAAGGGTATCTCCCCGGGATCAGGCTGATCATACGCCGGGAAGATGTTTTCTACTTTCACCTGGTGCCCCTGGTCGCCGAGGGCGACGTCGAAAACAGGAAAGGTGGGCGCAAAGAAACCGGCCGCGGTGTAGCCTTTTGACCGGGAGGAAGTGGTGTCCACTACCTGCAGGACGTTGGCGATGACGTTTCTTCCCGTCCGGACCATGTAAAGGTAAACCGCGCCTGTGAACATTAGAGAGAGCAGCGGCACCGCAATCCAGACGTATCCCGGATACCCCAGCCGGCGGAAAAACCAGTAGGTGACCGGCCCCGCAGCCAGTAAAAAGACAAGCATGTATGACGCTATCGCCGTTCGCCCGGGAAACGCTTCTGCCGGCAGTTTGTCTACTTGTGATACCAGGCTGCTTAACTTCTGAAACGAATTAAAAACCACCAGACCGAATTCATTGTACAACGGTTTAAGGAACGCTTGCCACAAAGCCTTACCCAAATCGCCGGAAAACCAGGGTTCCTGGGTTGGATCAAAGGTCAGTACCGTTATTTCCCCCTTGCCCAATCCGGTCTGCGACCCCAAGGGCTGTTCTTTTGGTCCCCACCAGCGCCCCCGGCCCTCGACAAGAACGACGGGCGCGCTTCCGGTTACTCGTTTTGAAGCATCCACTCCCAGCCAGCGCGCAGCCTTTTGTAAATTATGGGATGCACCTGGCTGGCTTACCGCCCATATGACATCTTCGGGAAAAGCCGAAAGAGTTTTTTCGACCCCCGGTCCGCCCGCCACCACCAGGTGTCCGCCCTGTTCGACCCAGTCCAGTAAAATCCGGCCCTGGTGCGCTGTCAATCCGGCCGCTCCTTTGTGGGTTACCAAAATCACACCGAAGGCTTCTAACTCTTCCCCGTTAACTGGTAGAAGTTCGGAAGTCAGCGAAATAACCGGAGGATTTTGAAACTCCGGGGCATGCACAGTAAGCCCGGCTTGTTTCAGGGCGGGCGGCACATCGCCGATTACCCCTACCGCGCCGCCGGCAGGGAAGGGCTTGATGTTTTGGCCCGATACCTTGACTTCCGTGCCGGCCATAACCTTCGTCCCGCTCCGAAAGCTGAACATGGCTTTCCCCTGAGCGCCGGGTAGAGGAAACCACAAGACAACCTTCTTCGTAGCCTTTGGCGGTAAAGTGACCTGCTGTCCATAAGCGCCGGTTGGAATATACCTGGTCTGTTTAAAGGGAACTTGCGAGTCCGGGAAGGATTCGGGGGTAAATTTGTAGTATTCAACCACCTCCGCCACCCCAGAGATCGCCTTTGAACTGCGGTTTTCGAGATGCACAACAGCCGGACCGGTAATGCCTGCAACGCCTTGTCCCTGCCAGCCCACTTCCACCTTAATTTTAACCGGGCTGTCTTTTGCAGGAGAGCCGCCAGGGGTCGGTGCGGCCCATGCCGCTAAAGGAAACAAAAAAATAAACGTAATAAAGAAGAAATACCATCTTTTGAACAACCCAGGCGCGCTCAACCGGCGTTCCCCCCAACCGTCATTCGCCCAAAACGTTGGACATTTCCTCCATTCGGCACGCCTGGAGTCAGTTCCTGCTAACATGCTCCATTTTTATCTAAATTCAAAAGAAGCAGCGGCAACGTCTATCATCGCTCCATAAATAATCCCGGTACGTATTTCCTCCTTCGGTGGTTTCTGGCGGTTTGAGGAAACTGTACCACTAAAACAAAAGTATGTCACGGAACCGTCCGGAACCGTTCCCCTGACACACCATTTGGCTTATTTCCCCGCAATGTCATCCAAGGTAACGTTTAAAGCCTTCGCAATCGCTATCAGCACTTCGGTCTTACCCCTACGTTTGCCGGACTCGATCTGAGACAGGTAAGGCGTACTTATCCCGGCGGTTTCTGCCAATTGCTGTTGAGTAAGCCCGAGGTACTCGCGCCATACCCTTATGGGGTTTGCACCGTCAAAAACGGCGTAGGTTACTTCACTGGGGATAAGATCCTCTTCCCCGCGCTCAACGGCAGCGTTTACCTGGTCGAAGTCGCGGATATCTTGCAGCATTTCTGCTTCTTCAACCAGTTTTAAATAGTTATCATATGGAATTACGGCCCACTCGGGTTTGCCATCTCGAACCATCGCCTTGGCATTTCCTTCCCTTACCAGTGCACAACATTTCCAGCAGCAAGAATGAAAATTAGGGTCAGGTCTTGAAATATAAGATAATCTCTGGAAGGTATGTACGGCTTCACTCTGGAACGAGCTTCAGGGGCAGGTGTTGCTGGTTAAGGAGGGTTTTATCGAGAAGTTTAAATACCTATTGGCTGACAAAGAAAAGATCAAAATGAACCTCGATCACAGCGTTAGGGAGGCCAAGTCTCGATCAGCTTTTCCAAGGAATAGATACAAAATCCCGGAGGACAGAAACGTCTACGATGCCCACGTAAAATAAGGGTAATATACTTAAAGAAATTGCGGATCATTTGGGAATTCACTACACTACGGTCAGCAAGGCGATTTCGAGAAGAGTGGGTGAATAAAACTGTTTTTTAACACCTGACCCCCTGAAGACCTGTTATTTCCTGTTTTACCCCCCCCGGGATTACACACGATTGCATGCACATGACAGGGGACTGTCCCCTGTCATGTGTCTTTGGAGTGTCGGATTGAGCTTGAGCGGCAGTTTTTAAACTATTACAGCCTATCCAGGGGATCTACTGGCTTAATCGAACCTTTTTGCTGAAGAAAAGTCTCGAACTCGTTTAGCATAACAAAGTCATGATTTATATTTGATCTAATTTGATCTACATAACTAACAAAAATTAACTATTAAAAGATAATGCAAGGCTTATTGGAATATAATTCCTTGACACCTGTAATTATCGACTATACAATACGGCCAATAGCAGAATAAACTTAAAAGGAAATGTTGGGCTCAGAAGAACGAAGGTAGGATGAAGGTCATATACAAGGTCACGTACCCAAATAGGAAGATTTATGTCGGCAAGGATCTGACCGACAGCATCAACTACTTCGGCAACGCCGGCAGAGAACTGATCGCAAAGGGTTTCACTCGGGAACGAAGACGTGACTTCACGATCCGTAAGGAGATCCTGTGGGAATCCGAGTCGGCATCCGACTCGGAGGTGAGTCATAAAGAGGTTGAGTTCATCCGGAAACTCAGATCAAACGACCCAGCCATAGGTTACAACCAGTGGCCGAAACTCGAAGAATAGGAGGCACAACAATCCGTTACACGCGACGGCTTACAGCCGCGCATAAACGGCAACGTTGCCGGAGAAAACACAATGACATTGACACAAAGGAATCAATCACTGGTCTTCCCTTCTTCTGTTCATGGAGCAGCGGAAAAGACTCCTGTCTGGCTTTGTACCACGCCATCCAGAACGGCGGCAAGCCCCACTCCCTTCTCACGATCCTATCGGAAGATGGCGTAAATTCTCGTTCCTGCGTATTCCGCTGAAATCGGCCACCTGTTCCGGTAGGAACCAGCCACTTGTTCCGGTGGGAATCCGGCCACCTGTTCCGGAGTTTTCGACCGGGGGTCGGAGCGAAGCGACGCTGGTATTTTTCAATTTACCATACGATACCTCGTACAACAACGTGCAAGTTGAAATTACCTGTTACAAGACCATCACCTCCCGGTAGGTTAACACACTAACCCCGGTTTAGCATGACGGAAAGACATCAGTCCCAAATCTTTAAATTCGTTATTAGGAGGACTGAGTGTTTCGTCTTCGCCGGGATTGTGGATATGTGGGCAACGCGTTTAGCGTTGTCCAAGTGACGGTGGACCCTGTGGGCAGGCGTGGCTCTCCACACATTGTACACCGAAGGACAACTGCGGTGGTAATGTCGTATCTTACTCGTTGTGCTGGACCGCCTGTCCACAAGTCCACGGTCGCGGCATATCCATAATCCTTGACCTACATAGGCATGTCCCAGAAGCGTCTTGCCGAGTATTGCGATCGGTATCAACAAGCAAGCGTAATCAATCAGTTGTGTTCATAAGTTTGCGCATGGAATCTCCCTTCAGGTCCATTTTGTAAGCATTGTGCACCAGCGATGGCGTCGGCGAGAGTTGGATCGGCCAACAGGTCATGCCACTGGCTCACCGGCTTCTGGCTCGTGATGAGCGTGGAGCGTATCTGGTTGCGGTCCTCGACGATTTCGAACAAGTCCCGTACCTCTTCTACCTGGAAAGGGGTCAGCCCCCAATCGTCCAGAAGCAAAAGGTCGGTTTTTTGCAGCTTGCGGATCAGGGAAGCATAGCTCCCGTCGGCACGCGCGGTAGCGATGGTTTGTAAAAGCCGGGTGGTGCGCCAGTAACGCACCGTGTATCTCATCCGGCAGGCTTTGTTGCCCAAAGCGCAGGCGATGAAGGTTTTCCCGACCCCGGTCGGCCCGGTGATGATTAGATTATGATGGGCATTGATCCACTGGCAGTCGGCCAAGGAGAAGAAAACGGACCGGTCCAGACCCCGGGGATGGCGGAAATCTACGTCCTCTACACACGCCTGCTGTTTGAATTTAGCTTCTTGCAATCGGCGGATGAGTTTTCTGCCCGGAGGTCAACTTCCCGATCCACAAGCAGACCAAGGCGTTCTTCGAACGAGAGACCGGTGATCTCGGGCTGGTGCAACTGGTCTTCCAGTGCCCGGATCATGCCGAAAAGCTTCAGGTGGTTTAGTTTGTCCATGGTTGGTTGCAGCACAGGATTCACACTCCTTGTTTAGTTGTAATATTCCGGTCCCCGGATATTCTTGTGAGAGGGTCCGGGCTTAGCAGTCTCGGTTTTCAGCGGTACCTGGTCAAGCCCGTTCTTCAAAATGGGGTTCACGCTCTTGTAAGAGCAGCATTTCAGTGGGGTCAGGTCTTCAGCATTTCAGTGGGGTCAGGTCTTGAAAAAGCAGTTTTATTCCCTTATTCTTCTCGAAATCGCCTTGCTGACCGTAGTATAGAGTTCCAGGAATTTAACTGATCAGGGCTAGAGGTTAAGACCTGTTGACAAAAAGAAGGTATTCCTGATATTCTGATATTCAGAGGTGATTTTAATGGAGAGCACCGAAACCATCCGTATAGGTAAACGCGGAGCGGTGGTTATTCCCGCTTCGTTACGCCGCGCTTATAACCTTGACGAAGGCTCTTTTCTTGTGGCTGAACCGCGTGAAGAGGGCATCCTGCTTCGGCCGGCGGCGGTTCTTCCTTTAGAAATATACACCCGGGAGCGTAAGGCCGAGTTCCTTCTGAACAATGCCTTTACAAAAGAGGACTATGCCTGGGCGGTGGGAAAAGTGCGCGAACTCGGACTTGATCCGGAAAAAATCCCACATGAACGCCCGGAGTGACACCGGCAGGCACCGGCTCTTCCTCGACGCCAATGTGCTGTTTTCAGCAGCTTACGGGAGCCCCGGTTTATTAATGCTATGGGAGCTGGCCCATGACGGGAAGGCCGTCCTTCTTACATCGAGCTATACGGCAGAAGAAGCCGTGCGCAACCTTGACCACCCGGAACATCGCCTTCGATTGGCTGAACTGCTGAAGAAAGTCATAGTGATACCCTCAACAGTTTCTGAAATGCCCTCTCCTGTACCGTTGCCGGAGAAAGACCGTCCTGTTCTTCTCGCCGCTATCCAGGCTAAAGCCACGCACCTCATAACAGGGGACCTGCGGCACTTTGGCCTTTATCGGGGCAGGTCGATCAGTGGCGTCTTAGTCTGCACGCCCCGGGATTACCTTAAACAATTTTAGGTGACATAACCGTTCCGATAATTAATCAGTACTTCAGTCCTTTTACAATCTCGTAATCGAGAATTCTTTTACGTTCTTTCCAATCCGGCATGTGCACGGTCAGAAACTCATAAAAGTCTTTATTATGTTTGGGATAAAGAAAGTGCGTCAGCTCGTGTAAAACAACATAATCAATACAGGGCGGCG
>JBFMBL010000029.1:0-3617 GCA_040755195.1 Bacillota bacterium | reverse complement strand
AGAATTCTTTTACGTTCTTTCCAATCCGGCATGTGCACGGTCAGAAACTCATAAAAGTCTTTATTATGTTTGGGATAAAGAAAGTGCGTCAGCTCGTGTAAAACAACATAATCAATACAGGGCGGCGGAGCTTTATATAAATAGTAATTCAAATTGATTTTGCCGTGCTTTCTGGAGCAGCTGCCCCAAAGGGTTTTCATTTTCCTGACTTGAAATACCGGTTTACCAATCCCGTGCTTGGCGATAACAGGATAAAACCTGTCGATAACCGTCCCAAAATACGACTTGCTCTGTTTTTGCCACCAGCGCTCAAACTGCTTTTGTAATGCCTGTTTATCCCCGGTGGCGGGAGACTGTATATAAACACAGTCTTCCTTTTGTTCTATTTTGTAAATTCTCGCGTCATTGATAATAATTCTAATCTGCCGGCCTAAAATGCGGGTGGAAACCCCGCTGTGAATTCTTGTTTCGAACTCATCGGCTTCCGTATCTTTGAAGTAATTCAAAGACTTTTCAATCCATTTAATTTTATTTTTAAGGTAATCATTGATCCATTCATCCGATACTCCAAGCGGTGCAGACAGCTTTACCATGCCGTTAGGAAAGACCTTAAGCCGTATTTTTTTTACGCTTTTGCGCTCAACGATTACTTCAATATCATTTAATGTTCTTGCTAAATATAGTTTTTTTATGTTCATAGCCTAATACCTGCTTACCGCTGTTTTCATAAGTCCTTCCAGCATTAGATCGATTTTCTCAACAGGTAGTTGAATCTCATGTTCTTCGATAAAATCCCAAATAAGATCGTCAAGCGCTTGCTCCATGTCTCTATGTACTGCTACGTTAAAACGCCAATCGACCTTTGCCCGGCTGGATATGGCCTTTTTAACGTCAACGGCTAATTGCCCCAAAGCTTCATCTATTTCCGGGGACACATCCTTTATTTCCCCGGTAATGATATCCCGAATCGATCCATAAAAGGCTTTCGCATCGCTATCATTGTCTATACAGGCAGGGTAATGATGGCCGGTATAACCTCTTTTGAAATCATCCGCCATCTTTTCCATTGCAAAGAGATAAGAATCATCGTTTCTTGATGCCTTGTATTCAGCAAGGGTTTCTCTGACCTGCTCGGAAAATTTTTTATATAATAAAGGATCATCATAACGGCATGTTTCCAACTCTCCGACTATGCGAGTTCGAATGGCATCTCCCTTTGCAGCTTTGCTGTCCAGTTTTTCAAGCTGCTCCTTCATGCCTTCAGCATCGTGTATAGAAACAGGCTCAACAATAATCTGGCTTGGTTCAGAAAGCACAAAATTATTCAGCAGGTTTCGAATGCCGTCTTCGTATTTGTTAAAATCCACTTTTTCATTGTAACGGAGCAAAACTGCTCCACGAAGTTTTTGGAAATAAAGTAAATCTTGCTTGTATTTCTGAATCCGGTCATATCCAACGGCATTATATAATGCATAGCTTCCCATAGCTAAATCCAACAAGCGTGAAAATATTGAAAGCCTTTCATAAAATATCTTTCTTGAGTTACCATCTTCTAATACGCTTTGCCAGCCTTCGGAACTATTTCGGTCAAAATCTTTTCCCTCAAATATCGCCCACAATTCCTGATGCGCCTTTTCCAATTTGAGCTTTTGATCGCCCGCGCCAAGAATAGCATTTTCTATGTCGGCGCGATCATATCCATCCATACCGGATTTTTCGTCCGAATACATATCCACAGCAGTATTCAGCTTGCTGAAAATACCCCAATAATCCACGATCAGCCCAAAATCTTTACCGGGATACACGCGATTGACACGGGCAATGGCCTGCAATAATGAGTGTTCCTTCATAGGTTTATCTATGTACAGCACAGCGGCAATCGGCGCATCAAAGCCTGTTAGGAGCATATCTTTGACGATAAGCATATCCACATCTTCACCGCCAATAAAGCTGTTTTTTGCCCAGTCTTCATATTCTTCATAGTTATAGCCAAAGAGGGGCTCCACCTCTTCTTTGAAAAATGCCTTGATTTTCTCTTTGTTTTCTCTGGTAAGCTCATCTCCTTCTTTAACGTTTTCGGGCGATATCACCACCGCCGTTTTTACACCGCCAAGTTTCCTTATGGATTTATGCAGGTCTATAGCCGCCGGACGGGATGAGGCCGCGACCATAGCCTTAAACCCCTTTGGCTTTGCATAACTTAAAAAGTGCTCGTGAATGTCAAAAGCCACCATGTCTATACGTTGACGGGTCTGCGCAAGGGGCAGAAACCGGCTCCATTTGCGCTTCATGTCTTCCTGCTGCTCATGGTTCAGCGGTGCAATAATATATTTTAAATAATCATCAATCTTCTCACTGGTTACATCCTGCGGAATGATTCTACCCTCATAGACGAGGGGTACGATGACACCATCTTCCACTGCCCTGTCAATAGGGTAACTGTCAATAAGTGGTCCAAACCGCGCATAAGTATTGAACTTGTCTTTCTTAAGCAGAGGGGTGCCGGTAAATCCTATTTTTATCGCATTGGGCAGTACATCAACCATTAAATTATGAAGTTGCCCTGAATGGGTGCGATGACTTTCGTCCACCAGCAAGAAAATATTGTCGTCTTTAATCTTAACCCTGCTTTTTGCCGCCGCATCAAATTTATGGACAAGGGTGGTAATGATGGTTTCGCCTTTGTCATTCAACAGATCTATCAAGCCTTTGCCTGTCTTGGCGCGTGCCGGATTAAGCTGTGTTTTGGCGAAGTTATCCCTAAGCTGTTTATCCAGATTGATCCGGTCGTTCACAAGAACAAAACGGGGAGCTTTGATATCCGGATCGGCTATGATTTTTTTAACCAACATCACCATGGTAAGAGATTTGCCGCTGCCCTGCGTGTGCCAAATCACACCGCTTTTGGTGTTCTTGTCATCCTGGCCCTTTATGCGTTTCATGGCTGTTTGAATGCCGAAAAACTGCTGGTAGCGGGCAATTTTCTTCACATTGTTGTCGTATAAGATGAAATAACGAATCAGTTCCAACAGCCTCTCCCTGGAGAGCATGGAAACGATAGCCCTGTCCTGTTCAACGACTTTTCCGTCCGGACTGACATTCCTGCATTTCTCCTGCTGCCATTTATAGTCTTTTTCCCGCCAGATACTGAAGTACTCGGAAAGCGTGCCGCAAGTACCGTATTTAACGACGTTTAGGGTCATAGCCATAACGATTTGGGTAAATTTGAAGAGATGGGGGATATATTCGGGTTGCCAGTTGCGTATGTTCTGGGCAATGCCTTTTTCTACATTGATACTCGATTTTTTGCACTCGATCACCACAAGGGGGATACCGTTGATGAGCAGCACAATATCCGGCCGCGCATATTTTCCGTTTGGCCGCTCTACCGAGAATTCATCCGTCACATGCCATATATTATTTTCCGGGTACTCCCAATCGATAAACTTTAAGTCGAAAGACTGGCGGCCGCCGTCAAACAACTCCTCTTCATAGCTGTTGCCGGAAAGGAGCATATCATAGATGGTTTTGCTTGCCGACATCAGACCGGAAACAAGCGGCACGTCAATATCGTTAATCGCCTTACCGATAGAACGGTCGGAAAACGGTGTTTGCTT
>JBFMBL010000028.1:0-31875 GCA_040755195.1 Bacillota bacterium | reverse complement strand
ACATTTAATCTTCCTGCCGGAACAATAACGGCAGGGCCACCCAAACTTCCCGACCTTGAAATCAAAATCACCCAAACCGGATATACCGGCGGCGAGAGCCCATATAACGCAGACGGCAGTCAAAAGACGTTCACGGCTAATGGGAGCGGTGGTGCCAGGCACTTAACATATTAACTTATATCTTGGAAATAACAAGGACTTCCTGTTACGCCTCCGGGCTAGTGGGTTCATTGTTGTACCCTCCAAGAGTTAGCCCGTTTGTTTATGTTCGCGCTGGTTTAGCCGCCGGCGGACTGAGTCTGCTGTGCCGGTTGGCGGCGTCACCGCTATTGCCAATCGTAGCAGCAGAAGAAAATAGGCTAAATCGCTAAGCGGCAAGCGGTGACACTGCGCCGTTGACTGTGATAAAATATAGAAAAGTCGTTAAAGGAGTCTGGATATATGAAATACAAAGTCAATATCGAAAAAACCGAGGAGGGTTATGCTGTCTGGTGCCCCGGTTTGCCTGGCTGTTGGTCGCAAGGGCAGACAGAAGAGGAAGCTTTAGAGAATATCAAAGATGCTATACAAGCGTACTTAGAGACTGTTGAAGATTTAAGTAAAAATAAGGAATCCCGTTATGTGGATGTAGGATAGGGCATGCCAAAACTCCCGGGGATAAACCACCAGCGAGCTGTCGCCGCTTTTCAGAAAGCGGGCTTCTGGATTACACGACAAGGCAAGCACATCACGATGACCAACGGTGAACGCATTATTACCATTCCGAGAGCAGACCCGGTCAACGCTTTTACGATGGCGGGAATTATAAAGGACGCCGGATTGACTGTTGAAGAATTCAAGAAGCTTCTATAAAAGAGGGATTTTGGGGTGCGAAAGCGCCATCCTGTAGCGATCGCGCTGCTAATAACACTGGCGCTGCTGCTTGCCGGCCTAGCGAAAAAGTATCCGCCCCGGCGGGGCAATCCTTTGCCCTACAGGCTGGGCAGCGTCACCGCGAACCGTGTCCCGTCTTTCTCCGGCAGGGCCTCGACCGTGCCCCCAAGACTTTCCGTCAGCGTCTTCGCTATGTGCAGCCCCAGGCCGCTGTGGCCTTCGCCTTTGGTGGTGTAGCCGGGCTCGAAAATCCGCGCCGCCGTCTCCAAATTGCTTCCCAAGATTTAGATTTTTCGAACTGCGTTAAAAGCGGACCGGGGATAACGGAATAACCTTCCACAAGAGACCCGCTTCGAATCCTGTCGTCTTAAGGCGCAATGTCAGTCTGCCAAACCGTAATTTCAGGCAGGAAACCCGTGATTTTGTACATCCCCGGTTCAAAGCCCCGTAACTTTTCAGTTAGAATCACATACAAAGAAACCGGCGGATGACTACTGAGAAGGGGGTCGGAGGTTAAGGTTATAATGGAAGGAAGCAGAATAGGCACTTTCCATAATAAGGGGTGGCGATCCAGCAACCTAATTATTATTATTGAGGAGTGGGATTGCACTAGGGGTGCCAGGCACCGAACTTATTAACGTATTTCGGTGATTAACCCCGACATCAGAGATCACGCTGACCCTGACGTTTCTATTACTTTGATCATATCATAACTTTGCCTCCGGTAGCTCACACAGTTGCGTTTCGCTACACGGTGCAGGCGCTCCCCGGACACTCTTCCTAAGTTGCTCCCGGTGTGATAAAATTAATCCAACACCACCCAGGGAGGCTTGACCGTGGAGAAGGTTTTAGAGCAGATTCTTGAAGAACTTAAAAGCCTGCGCGAAGGCCAGGAAGCCCAGGGCCAGCGATTAGAACGCTTGGAGAAAGGCCAGGAAGCCCTGCAAAAAGGCCAGGACGAACTGCGCCAAGGCCAACAAGACCTCCAAAACCAGGTCACTAAAATGGAAGTCCGTATAGAAAACGAAGTTATCGATAAAATCAGGGCGCTCTTCGACGCCCGCCAGGTTCACCTTGATTACTTTGAAAGCTTACGTGATGCAATGACCCGAGTGGAAGATAACATCGGATTCCTTATGCGCAGGGAACAGAACCAGGAGATGCGTCTCGAAGAGCATGACCGGGAGATCCGCCTATTGCGATTGAGAAAATAGGCTCCTCACCCTGCACCCTGCCCTACAAGAACACAAGAGCCGCCCGGCTTTTTTCTCGGACGGTCCTACTTCCTTTTATACACCTAAACCTGCCTGACAGTTTTAAGCCTCTCGATCATCACGTCGAGGGCCTTCCTGGCCGCCCGCACGGCCAGATCGGACGTACTCTCTTCCGGGGCCGGCCAGGCGCCTTTCCCTGATCCCGGTTCGCTCTATAATCCAGGCACTACTGGTGCCAACCAGCCGCTCCAGTTCGGAATTTGCCAACACCCGTTCCGGGAGATAAATCCCCAAACCGGTTATCCCCGGCACGAACTGTGCTTCATTCATTAACCATTTCCCTTCCCTTGGGTTTGCGCCTGGCAATTCCCGCACGGATCGTTTCTACCAGCCCGTTCTTTACCGATTCGATCGACACCCGGATGGCGTTTTTGATCGCCCGCGCCTTCGAACTGCCGTGTGCCACAATAACCACGTCGTTCACGCCCAGAAGGGGAGCTCCCCCGTATTCCGCATAGTCCAGGCGCTGCCGGAGCCCCTTCAAGAAAAACAAACCTGTGCCCAGCGCCACCTTGGCAGGGAAACTCCGCGCCGCCTCCTGCCGGATCATCTCCTCCAGTGCCTGCGCCAGCCCTTCAACGGCTTTCAGCAAAACGTTCCCCACAAAACCGTCACAGACCACCACATCGGCCCGCCCGTTAAAGACGTCCCGCCCCTCCACGTTGCCGATGAAGTTCGGCATCTCCTTTTTCATCAGCGATAAAGCGTTCAGCGTTAGTTCGTTGCCTTTGGTCTCTTCTTCGCCGATGCTCAGGATCCCAACGCGGGGAGCCTTGATTTTCAAAACGGTCTCGGCGTAGGCCGCACCCATGATCGTAAACTGGACCAGATTTTCCGCCCGAACATCCACATTCGCGCCAACGTCAAGCAGCACCGTATAACCACGAGGATTCGGCGTCAGGGTCATCAGCGCAGGCCGGTCAACACCCTCGATCCGCCCCAATCCCAAAAGGGCCGCGGCCATCACCGCCCCGGTGTTGCCGGCGGAGACCATCGCCTCGGCCCGCCCTTCCTTGACCAGTTGCACCGCGCGGACGATGGAAGAATCCCGCTTTCGCCGGACGGCGTGAACCGGCTGTTCTTCCATCCCGATTACTTCGCTGGCGGGAACCACGGTTACCGCGTCGTCAACCTTGCCCTTCAATTCTTCCCGGATCCGGGCCTCGTCCCCCACCAGTAATATCCGAACGCCGTACTCCGCAACCGCGAGCCTTGCTCCCGCGATAACCTCCGCCGGAGCGTAATCACCACCCATCGCATCCACCGCGATCTGCAAAGCAGTCCCTCCTAACCGAGGCAACCCCAGGGCTTGCACCGATCTGATCCCTTCCTTCAAACCCCCGGCCGGGGATGCCGTCCACCGTAAAGATCAGCCCTTATTTTTTCAATCTGGCGCCCCCGGTCTTTATAAGCAGCACAGCCGCGGCACTCGTTCCCCGGAGGCCGGTGTATAAAAAATAAAGGAGCGCCCGCCCTAACCGGCGGGCCGCTCCGTGAGTTGAGCCTTGCCCGTAAAACCACCCTTACGCTCCTGCAGCGCCGGTTTTTTGCCGGACCGTGCGCGCTTCCCAGAGACCGTCGGCGATTGCGCCCCATTCCGCCGCCCGGCGGTCCAGGTAGGCTGCCGCGGTACCCTCCAGGACGGCCTCCGCCCCGGCGTGGGTCGGCCTGGCGCCGCATTCGCGGATGATTTCCCGTAACGCCTCCGGGTTGTCGATAATCGGGCACGGGCGGAGGTGGTTGGCGTTGAACGGCTGGCGTTTCTGAAAGCCGGCAAAGAAAGGTGAACGCAGCACCTCAAGCAAACTCTTATCATTGATGTTATCAGCCGCAAAGTGGGCGAAGGCGCACGGTTCCACCTCTCCGGCGGCATTGATATGGAAGTAGCGCCTTCCGCCGGCGATGCACCCGTCCGTGAGCGCCCCGTCATTCCAGAAATCGGCCAGCATAACCGGCCTGTGGCTGCGGATGTAAGGGATGCGCCCGGCCATATAGGCGCGCTGTTCGGGGGTGATCATCATGTCCAGGTTCGGGTTGCGCCCGACGGGGATGTAATGGAAGATCCACCCGTAGGTAACCCCTTTTTCGACCAGGAAGTCGATGAAGGCATCGCTCGTTATCTCTTCCACATTGTACCGCGTGGCGGTTAAAGAAACGCCGAAGACGGCCCCGCGCTCCCGCAGGAGATCCATCGCCCGCATTACCTTGTCGAAGACGCCGCTGCCGCGGCGGGCATCGGTGCGCTCCCGCCAGCCTTCCAGGCTGACGGCGGGCGTAAAATTCCCCACCGCTACGATTCTATCGGCCATCTTTTCATCGATCAGCGTCCCGTTCGTATAGGCCATAAAGGCAAGAGCCGGATGCTTGGCCAGCAGTTCAAACAGTTTCGGGTATAGCAGCGGTTCCCCGCCGGAGAAAACGATCCAGCGGATCCCCAGTGCCTCGGCCTCGCTGAAGAGCCGGTCCAGCCTCTCCGGGCTGATCGAGTCGTTATGCGCGTATTTGCCCGCCCAGCACCCCTCGCACCGGAGATTGCAGGCGCTGGTCGGATCCACCAGAATCGCGTTGGGAACATTCACGCCGAGCTTCCTGGTCATTGCCTGTTGTTCGGGCACACCGAAGAGGATATTGCTCACAAACCAGTTGTAAAGCAAGTGCTTTTTTATATTGGGGTGGGTATGCCGCAACAGGTTCGCGGCATAGGCGTAGATAACCGGGTTACTTTGCAAGATGCTACGAAGCTCTTCAATCTGGCGTCTGTGCTTCTGCTGCAGGGCGGCCAATTTAGCCAAATGCAGAAGTTTGGGCAAATTCGCCGCCGGGTCCTTCCCAATGTAGGAGGACGCTGCTTTTAGCATTTGCCCGGCCAAAAACCTTTTTGTGTTGCGAAATACTGAGATGCGCATGACAAAAACCTCCCTCTCCAAAATCGTTTTTATGCTAAACCGGCAGGTTTAATCTTTGTACTTGCCGGTCTAAAAGGAGTATAGCAAACCGTTTTCTGAGGTGTCAACCCCTCAGGCGTCCAAAAAACCAACGGTAAAAACAGTCAAAAAAAGAGGGTCTTAGGCAGGAGAAGGAAGGGAATTGGGCAGTTTCTTTGAGCATCTTGTTTGCATAAGACTTATTTTTTAGAGGCTACGACTGTACCGGCCGGCTCCTGAATCCCGGTAAGTAATAAATTTTTGAGCGTTTGTAAGATACCATCGTAGCGATATTGTGTTTCAAAAACAAAAGCATTTAGCGCCGCCACCGCTACGGCGCCGAATACCGCCATGGCCGCCGTATCAACCTCTAAGTTCTTGCGGATTACACCCTCAGCCTGTCCTTTTTTGATCAGGTCCCTGATGATACGGATGTACCCTGAACGGAGCCGCTCCACCTGCTCCTCCCACTTGGTGCCCAGCCCCCAGACCTCGCTCAAAAGGAGCTTGCAGTAGTCCCGGTATTCCTCGAAGAAACTCAGTTGCGCGCCGATCAGCGCTTCCAACCGCCCGAAAGTATCTTCCTTGCGCGCTGTCTCCCGCTTCACGGCGTTTTCCAGTCGCTCAATGCCTTCTTCGATGAGCGAAAGAAAAAGCGCTTTTTTGCTCCGGTAGTTATAATAAAGGGTGCCCTTCGCGATCCCGGCACGCTTGGCGACCTCTTCCATCGTCGCCCTGGCAAATCCCTTCTCGGAAAAGACAGCCACGGCAGCTTCAAAAATGGGTAAACGTTTGCTTAGAGTGCGTACCATCCAAAGAGACCTCCTGTTGTCCGGGTATATCTGTCCTCATCTTTCGACAAAAGCATAACACGATAACGCCCAAAACCGCAAGAATGCCAAAGATTACCGCCGGGTTAAATGCGTCGGCGAGGGCGTACACGGCGGCTTGCAGGCGGAGCTGCGCGGCGACAACGGCCCACATACCGGAAGGGTCACAGGCTCCGGTAAGCGCCCACCGCAGCCGCGCCGTAAGTTCGGGAAGCATCGGGTAGTCGTAAGCCAGCCTTTCCGCCAGACGTACGTAATGCGTCTCCTGGTGCGCCTGGGCTACCGTCGCCATAATGGCGATACCGAAGGAACTGCCAATTTGGCGCAGCATATTGAGAAGACAGGTCGCCTGGTTGTTCAGTTCCGGCGGAACAACATTGAGCGCCGCGGTCATCACCGGCATAATTCCCAACCCCATACCAAAGCCCAGCAACGCGAGGTTCGGGGTCAAAAAAGAAACCGGCGTCTCCAGACCAAGTCGCGTAAGGCCGAGCGTGGCCCAGATAATCATCGTTGTTCCGGTCAGCGCGAGCGGTCCCGGCCCCACCCGGCCTACCAGGAAACCGGCAACCGGAAGGGCCACCGCCGCCGCCAGCGCCTCCGGTAACAGAATCACTCCCGCCGTTAGCGGTCCGTAACCCTTTATATCCTGGAGAAACACGGGCAACAGAAAAAGACTCCCCATAATGGCCATAACCGAAAGGGTTATGGCCAGGGCGCCGGCGGCATAGACCGGCCGGTAAAACAGCCTCACTTCCACCAGCGGTTCCGCGCGGCTGATTTCCCACAAAAGGAACAGGAGGAGAGAAAAGCCCGCGAAGAGTAACAACAGGACGACGTACGGGGCATCCCAGCCGTCGGACGGCGCCCTGCTCAGGGCCAGAAGGAGCCCGCTCACTGCCGGCGCCACCAGCAGAAAGCCGGTATAGTCCGCCTTCCGCGGGCAGGTTTCAAACTCCGTCATAACAAGGACGGTCAAGAAGATGGCCAGTAAGCATACCGGGAGGTTGATGTAAAAAATAAGGCGCCAGTTTGCGTATTCGACTAAGTATCCGCCGAGGATCGGACCAATCGCCGGAGCGACCAGAAGCGGCAGTCCCATGATTCCCATCGCCATATCCCGCTGGGAAGGCGGAAACGTCTTGTAAACGATGCTGATTCCCAGCGGCATGATCATCCCGCCGCCGAGCCCCTGAATCACCCGGAAGAGGATCAGGGTATTGAAACTCCACGCCAGCCCGCAGAGGAGCGAACCGGCCGTAAACAGGCCCATGCTGATGAGAAAAAAGCGTTTTGTCCCGTACGTGTCGGATAGGAAAGCCGAAAGGGGTATGATGACACCCGTCGCGATCAGGTAGGCGGTGGCCACCCACTGGATGCTGTCGATATCGGTGCCGAACTCGGCCATCAGGTGCGGGACGGCCACATTCACCACGGTGATGTCGAGAAGGTCCAGCGCCAACCCGGTGACGACGGCGGCGAGGATCAGCCATCTCTGGTACATAAGGCATTCCTTAGGGCGAGAGATTTTTGCCGGTACCTTAACCTCAACTGCCTACCCAACCGCCTGCATATAAGGACCGGCATGCGCCACAGAAGCCGCCAGCCCTCCCAGTAAATCCTGTCTCCCGGCCCGTTAATCCGGTAGTAAAGCGCGCCGCAAAGGGCTATAATGACACCGGTAACGATGATGCCGCCGGGAACGGATTGCTCAATCGCAAAAACGAGCAACCCGAGAAAAGACGCCAAAGCCATTCGTTCGAGGTAAGGATACCGCGCGTAGAATAACGTATATTCTTTACCCGGCGTTATTCCGTGGCGCAAAAGGTAGCGCCCTTCTGCGCTATAGGCGGCGACGTAAATCGCCAGGCGCTGGCAGTATACGAGCAGGCAGGGGAAGAACAGCGGCCAGACTCCCCCTACGGCGGCATAGCCGGCTGCAAACTTAACCACGGAACCGCAGGCTGCCATCCCGGCGTTAAGCAGCGGGATCCTTTTAACGCTGTCGTACAAAAGCTGGATTACCGGCAAAAGTAAAGCGAAGGGCAGCGCCTGGGGCCAGCACCAGAGCAAAAAAGCCGTCCCTGCGACCATGCGTAAAGCACATAAGACGGGCAACCACTTTACAGGCAAATACCCGCCGGCCGAAGCCCGCTCTTTTTTTCTCGGATGGAGCCGGTCGCTGGCAACGTCTTTATAGTCGTTTAGCCAGTATTTAGCCTGATTGATTAAATACTCGATGCAAAACCAGGCAACGGCTATATCAGCTATTGAAAAGTGGCGGTTCAGCACTACCGCGTAGGCAACGCCACCCCAAAAGTAAACGGAGCCGCCGATTATAGCTCCCGGGCGAGGCAGCAAAAGGTACAAAGCGACCTTTTTTAACTTACCGGTGACCAATATACCCTCCCAAGAATACCTGTGTTTGTTAACATACGGTATGATATTGACCAAGAGGTATAATCTTTGTACTCGTTGGTCCAAATAAGTTTAGCAAACCATTACGCAGAGTGTCAACCCCTCAAGGATGCCGTGATTAAAGACAATAAAAAACCCGGCCCGGTTACCCTTTCAAATGGTACCACACCCGCCAAATTTTCTCGCCGCCGCTGTGATAAAACGACGTTGAAGTTGTCTCGAACCTCGTCAATATTAATTTTGCGGCTGCGGATCAAAGTAACCCCTGGTTGGGTTAAATGAGCCCTGCCCCCGTCAACTAACCCCTGGCGGTTATCTTAAAAACACCGGGGCCGCCTGGCTTTCCTTAGGCGGCCCTCTGTAGTGTTTTTTATAAACCTTACCTGCCTGACAGTTTTAAGCCTCTCCATCGTCATGCAGGCTTTGAGCTTCCTGTCCGCGGCAAAGGTCCCCGGGACCTTTTCCATCCTGGGACGCTTGCTGCAAGCGGTTTATGCGAAAGTTTTCCCACCAAGCCCCTTACAAACCGGAACTTACTCATATCACGAGGGGAAAGGGCTTTAGTAAGAGTGCGCCGCGGTTATCGTCTACTTCATACCTTTCAGTTCCGCCCGCCCCTGCTGGATCTCCCTGGAAATGCGCTCAAGCCGTTCTTCAAGCTTGCCCAGGATGTCGTCTGCGTATTCCTTTGCGCCGAGCTTAATCTCCCGTGATACCTGTTCCGCCTTCCCCAAGATGGACTCGGCCATTTCCTTAGCCTGGCGTGCAATTTCACTTTCTTCGGCCTTTTTTTCAACCTCAGCCCTGGTTTCTTCCAGGATACGCTCCGCTTCCTTACGCGACTCCGCCAGCACTTTTTCTCGTTCCTGAACGACCCATTTGGCCTTACGGATCTCGTCCGGCAGGATGGTGCGGATCCGGTCGAGGATGTCGAGAATCTTTTCTTCATCAATTACAACCTTTTTGGTCAGCGGGATCCGGTTGCTGGATTCAATAAGCTCTTCAAGTTCATTAATCACCGTTAAGAGTTCCACCATATCCCTCCTCATCGGGAATCAGCCCGACGAAATACTTCCCTTAATTTAGATTCTACGGATGGCGGCACCATTCCTTTAAGACAACCACCATAATGGGCCACCTCCTTTACAGCACTGGAGCTGATAAAGGAGTACTGGGCCTCTGTCATTAGAAAAAGGGTCTCGATCTCGTGCGCAAGCTTTTTGTTCGTCAGCGCCATAACGAATTCGTTTTCAAAATCCGATATGGCCCTCAACCCGCGGATTATGGCGCATGCCCCGTTTTTTTTGGCGTGGTCGACCGTAAGTCCGTCATAGGAATCAACCTTAACCTTCGGAAAGTCCCCAAGTAGTTCCCGCAACATCTGTACCCGTTCCTCAACGGAGAATAACGGTTTCTTTCGCGGGTTTTCAGCTACCGCGACGATCAGCCGGTCAAAAAGCGCCTGACCCCGGACAATAATGTCGAGATGTCCATGGGTCACCGGGTCGAAGCTGCCAGGGTATATGGCTGTTCGCAAACGCTTTCCTCCTCGGGAGACCTGAGAATCGGGAAGTGCGAGGTGTTAACTTGCTTCATATCGGTTTATTCGGCATCTTTCTCTTCAACACAGTAAAAAGAAAGGACGGTATCACCGTAACGCTCGCTGCGGAAAAGCTTGAGGTTTTCCACTTCCTCCGGAGGTGTCCCCCGGTAGTCGGTCTCGGTAATGACCAACCCTCCAGGGTTAAGAAGACCTTTACTTGCAATCGAAGGTAATGCCTTCGATTCGTGTCCCTTACCGTAAGGAGGATCTATATAGATTACATCGAAAGACTCGCCGCATCGCCGGAGAAGGCTTAAAGCCGTAAGGGCGTCTTGAGGGATGACCATAGCCCGTTCACTAAAACCCGTCCTCCGCAAGTTTTCACGAATCAGGTTCAGCGCCCGGGAGCTCCGGTCTACGAAAACAACCCGCGCCGCTCCCCGGCTGAGGGCCTCGATTCCGATACCGCCGGTTCCGGCAAACAGATCAAGAAAAACCGCATCGGGTATTTTCGCGGCTAGAATATTAAAAAGCGCTTCCTTAACCCTTTCCGCAGTGGGACGGATACTCCTTCCCGGTGGGGCTTTAAGTGTGCGCCGTTTAGCCAAACCGCCGATAACCCGCATCCTGTTGTCTCCTTCAAACCGAGCCACATAGTGAAATGGTAAAGCGGGTTTATTGAAAACACAGCGTTAATTTTTAAATTATTATAGCACAACTATAAATAAAAACAGAAATTTTTAGAATAACCGTACCTTTTTGAAAGAAAATATAAGCAAGGAGGCAAACGAGTGTTAGACCTGGCAGTTGAAGCGCACGATCTTGTACGTGCTCAGAGAGGCACAGAAATCCCCGGGGTATCCGTAGAAAAAGAAAACTTTCCATTTGCCACCGTCACCACGGTCCGTGTCGAAACCGAAGAGGCGGAAGGGGTCATGGAGAAACCGCGGGGCACTTACATCACCATAGATGCCCCCGCCCTGCGCGATAATGACCGTAGAGCCCATGAGCAAATCGTCGAGCTTCTCTCCAAAAAGCTTGAACTGTTGATACAAAACATGCACCTGCCGGAGGGGGCAAGCGTTCTGGTTGTAGGACTTGGTAACTGGCACGCAACCCCCGACGCACTCGGACCCCGGGCTATCGATTACACACTCGTCACCAGGCACCTCCACCGGTACGCGCCGGCGGAACTTCACGGCAACACGCGCGAGGTAAGCGCCATTGCACCCGGTGTCTTAGGTGTAACAGGCATCGAAACCGCGGAAATCATTCAAGGCGTGGTGGAAAAAACAAGACCTAACGTGATTATTACGGTGGATGCCCTTGCCGCCAGGAGCGTGGAGCGGATAGCCACAAGCATCCAGATTGCCGACACAGGCATCAGTCCCGGCTCCGGTGTCGGCAACGACAGAATCGGAATCAACCAGGAAAGCATGGGAATCCCGGTCATTGCGATCGGTGTTCCAACCGTGGTTCATGCCGCCTTTATCGCCAATGACGCGATGGACAGGCTCTGGCAGGAACTCAACAAAAACCCGAACATGCAGCGTGTTTACAAGCTCCTGCACCCGGAAATCGTAAAGACCGTAGTAGATGACCTTTTAAAGCCGTTCGGGGGGCGACTAATGGTTACGCCCCGGGAGATCGACAGCCTGATTCAGAACACGGCCAAGATCATCGCCGGCGGAGTGACGACGGCGTTACAACCCGGGATCCCCCCTGAAGATTTCAGTCTGTACCTGAATTGAGAAGTGCGAAGTGGGAAGTGCGAAGTGGGACATGAAGGAATTGGCCCAGGGCCAATTCCAACAAAAATCCGACCTCCAACCTCCCACCTCCAACCTCTCAATACACAGGCGGACCAGCACCTTTCAATCGGACCGGCCCGCCTGCTTTAAACCTTACCGGAATACTTACAGCTTATTCGTAACAGCACCGGCGCCACCCGCGGTATTCTGGGCCAGGTTTTGTTCGTAAGTCCTGATCATATGGCGTACCATATGGCCTCCCATAGCACCGTTCATCCGCGAGGGAATGTCACCGAGGTAACTTCCGGGCGGCAGGTTAATACCGACTTCACGAGCGATCTCCCATTTCATCTGGTCGAGGGCCGCCCGGGCCTCGGGAACAAGCACCCGGTTAGTACGTTGACCTTGTGCCATTAAAGCTCACCTCCTTTGATTTATCTATGATTATTTTTCGTATGTGCGAATCACCTCATACCCGGTAATTTTTTTGTTAGTGGGATAAGGTTTGTAAAACTGAGAAAAGAGGATTGACTGAGGGAGATAGTCTATTTATTTGAAAAAATATAGAATAAAAAAAGAAAAAATGGGGAAGGCGGCTTGTGTTTCCTTAACCAACGGTGTCTTTCAACATTTCAAATCTGAAGCCGATCTCCTTCTTTATGTTACGGCCGGTTTGCGAATTGAATCCAGGGTCCTCGGCAATAAAGCGCCGGGCTTCGGAGCGGGCCAGCTCCAGGAGTCGGGCATCGCGCAGGAGGTCGGCGACCTTGAGTTCCGGAAGCCCGGACTGGCGCGTTCCAAAAAACTCGCCCGGTCCCCGGAGGCGCAAGTCCTCCTCCGCCAGCGCGAACCCGTCCCCCATGGTAGATAAGGCCTTGAGCCGCGCTGCTGCCTCCGGCGTCGTCCGGTCGGCAAGCAGGATGCAGTAGGCGGGGTGGTCACCGCGCCCGACACGGCCCCGGAGCTGGTGTAGCTGTGCCAGGCCAAAGCGGTCGGCGTCAAAAATCGCCATTACCGTCGCGTTCGGTATGTCTACCCCCACCTCTATAACCGTGGTGCTGACAAGAACGTGGATCTCGTTCTGCCGGAACGCGGCCATAATCCTTTCTTTTTCCTCCAGTTTAAGGCGCCCGTGCAAAAGCCCGATGTTAAAAGCGGGGAAGACCGCTTTTAACTCATCTGCAAGCTTTAACGCCGCCTGTGCCGCAAGCTGTTCTGATTCCTCAATGAGCGGGCAAACGAAGTAGGCCTGCCGGCCTTTCTGCACCTCCGAGAGGACCAAGCGGTGAACCCGTGCGATTTCGGCGGGTTTGAGCCATACGGTCTTGACCGGTCTCCTTCCCGGCGGTAAAGCGCTTATCACGGTAAGTTCCAGGTCACCGTAAAGGGTCAGGGCAAGGGTACGTGGTATGGGAGTAGCGGTCATAACCAGGACATCGGGGCAATCCCCCTTTGCACGCAGGAGTCCCCGCTGGCGCACTCCGAACCGGTGCTGCTCATCCACCACCGCAAGGCCGAGCCGACCGAACTCGACTTCTTCCTGTATCAGGGCATGAGTGCCGACCAAAACGTTTGCCTCCCCGGCAGCCACCGCTTTAAGCCTTTGCGCCCGTTCTTCTTTCCTTAAACTTCCGGTTAAAA
This sequence comes from Bacillota bacterium, assembly GCA_040755195.1. Classification (GTDB taxonomy): domain Bacteria; phylum Bacillota; class Desulfotomaculia; order Desulfotomaculales; family Ammonificaceae; genus SURF-55. The sequence goes on along the minus strand of JBFMBL010000028.1, from coordinate 18,621 downwards.
GCTCCACCATTATACCGATAGGCTCAAGAAAGGCCTTGAGGTTTATAAAATGCTGCTCGGCAAGGATTTCGGTCGGCGCCATCAACGCGCCCTGGAGACCGTTTTCCGTGGCCTTCGCCAGCGCCAGGGCAGCCACAACGGTCTTACCCGCCCCCACATCCCCCTGGAGAAGCCGGTGCATCGGGCGCGTCCCCTCCAGGTCAAGGGAAACTTCTCGCCAGGCCCGCTCTTGTTCCGGCGTAAGCGTAAAGGGCAACGACTCTATTAAAGACGCGACCTTAAGGCCGTCCGGTCCGTAACGGTGCTGTTTTTCCACCGCCACGACCTTCTCCCGGCGTAGCAGCAGCGCCGTTTCAAGCAAAAAAAGCTCCTCAAAAACCAGCCGGCGCCGTCCTTCTTCAGCCTCGGCGATACTTTCCGGGAAATGAACCGATGAAAGCGACCGGGCCCTGTCACGCATACCACAACTCTTAACGGTCGCCGCCGGTAATATCTCGGGTAGAGTCGCGGTCTCATTCTCCAGGGCCTGAAAGATAATCGAACGCAGGCTCCGCTGGCTTAGCTTTTCCGTAAGGGCATAAATAGGTACTATCCGCCCGGTGCTAAGCCCCTCTTCCCCTTCGCCGATCTCGTATTCGCCGACTTGAATCTCCGAGACGTAAGGGCCGTGGCGTACTTTTCCCGTGACAGTCATCCGGGTGCCGACTTTCAGCAAACGTTTAAGGTAAGGCTGGTTGAACCATACGGCGTAGAAAAGCCCCCACCGCCCGCGAAGGGCTGCCCGGAGCACAGTAATTCCCGACCGCGCCCGCTTCTCTTCGATGGTTACAAGCTCACCCTCCGCCGCAGCCACTTCGCCGTCCTTGTAAGCCTTCACGGGCTGAATCAGCGTCCGGTCTTCATACCGCCTGGGAACGTGATAAAGCAGATCACCAACGGTGCTTATTCCCAAACGTGAAAGAAGACGTGCCCTCTGCGGGCCGACTCCTTTCAGATACTGAACGCGCTTTTCCCAGATGTTCGACACCTTGACCTCCATTTGTTTTCGTAAATTCCGTCTGACCTCATATGGTACTAAAATTAAAACCTGTACGATAAATATTCGTAAGATATCAACATCGGACTGGCCTACTCGAAAAACGCAGGTCGTTTCCACGATCCGGTTTTTAGAAGTTAATCGGCAGTGTTATTAAGTTAAGCGGGTTTCTTAGTTTTCCTTAAAACACTTCAAGGGAATTTGACACGCATGCGCTAAAATCCTACTTCGTCTGTGAAGGACCTTGGCAATAACCTGTTTAGCCCCTGTGGCGCCGGGGGAAAGACGTTTTTTTCTGATAGCCGGTCTTTTTAGCCTTACTCCTTGAATTGACCATAGAACTAACTTTTGTTAAACTTTATTTAATTAAACTCGGCCTGAACAAGCGGCAGGGTATCAAACCGGTTTCATAAGAAATAATTAATAAGTAAAGCCTATTAAGAGCCTTACCCCAGTCAGGAGGAGCTATGGTTACAGTCGGCTTTCCACGGGCAATGGCTTATTATTACTTGTACCCGTTTTTCAGAACGTTTGTCGAATCCCTGGGGGCCAAACTGGTGGTCTCACCTCCCACCACCACATCAACCTTGGGAAAGATGGAACTGTGCCCCACAGATGAGCCTTGTGTGGCGGTTAAGCTTCTTTTTGCCCATGTACAAGAACTATTAGACAGGAATATCGACCGCATTCTGATACCGTGCCTGGTCAGCGTCGAACCTAATAATTTCTGCTGCCCGAAATTCATCGGCATTCCTTACATGGTTAAAAACGCCTTGTCTAACGGAGCCCAAATACTTATCCCGCAAATCGACCTTCATCAGAATGAGACCTCCTGGCAGTCCTCCTTTATAAGCCTGGCGCGTGATTTGGGCGTGAATTCGCAGCGCCTGGCACGCCGGGCGTTGGCCAAGGCGTCGGAGGTGCAAAACCGGTTTGACCGCCTGATGGCGGAGAAACGTCTGGCGATCAAAGACGCTTATCATCTCTTTAACGAAGGCAAACTCTTCAGCGACACGCTCACCGAAAACAACGCAGCGGGTGAGAACCTGCCGGTGATCGGTGTGGTTGGACATCCCTATATACTTTATGATTCGATCAGCCTGGACATCATTCAAAGGGTCAGGGAATACGGTTCCGTCCTAACCGCCGAGATGGTATCGCCGGAAATCGCCCGCGGGGAAATGGATACCATCGCCGAGGGGGAACGTTTATGGAGCTTTGAAGCGCAGGTGCTTGGAGCAGCGCTTCACTACCTGCGAAACCGCACGGTCGACCGCTTGATCCTCGTGGGCTCTTTTGAATGCGGGCCGGAGTCCGTCATCGAGTCGTACGTGGAAGAAGAGGCCAGGCGGCAAGGCATTCCGTTTCTTCTGATAACCCTGGACGAACATACAGGCGAAGCGGGTATAGTTACCCGCATAGAGGCCTTTATGGATGTCGCCCCGGAGGAAGCCGCCCGGGAAAAGACAGATGAAACCACCCACACAAAAGCGGTCCTGCCGGGACCACTGCCCGAAAAGATGGTTATCGGGCTTCCTTCCATGGGACACCTGGATCTTGCCGTACGATGCGCCCTTAATGAGTGCGGTATTGAATCCATCCCTACGCCGCACGCCTCCAAGGAAATCCTCGAACTCGGCAAAAACCTTTCACCGGAGTTCGTATGCCTGCCGTTCATAATCACTCTGGGACAGATGCGCTATCTTTTGGACCACGGGGCAACACACCTAATGATGGTGGGCGGCAAGGGGAAGTGCCGGTTAGGCTGGTACGCGCAAATCCAGGAACAACTCCTGCGCAACCTCGGTTACGACTTTGAAATGATCATCATCGACTCGCCGTTGCCCCTTTCCGCCCGTTGGAGTAAATTTCGCGGCGCCATCAAGGAAGCCACAGGCAATGCCTCCTGGCTGCGCGTTATAAAGGCGCTTTACGCCGGCTACCACCGCATCGCCGCGATCGACCGGGCCGAGCATGAATGTCACCGGATCAGGGCCTTCGAACAAAAGCAGGGCACGGTAGACAAGCTCTTTAATCGCTTTGTTCGCACAGTGGAACGTGCCCCTGATAGTCAAACGGTCCATCAACTGCTCAAGAAATTCTTGACTGAAGTCAACAGCATTGAGATGGAAGACACGCGTCCGGTCCGAATTCGGGTTGTCGGAGAGATCTGGGTTGTGCTTGAAAGCTACGTAAACCTCCATCTGGAACGTATGCTCGGCCGCTCCGCCGACCCGCGAGTCTGGGTGGACCGGGAAATCTCGGTTACCCACTGGTTCCACCAGCACCTTTTTCCCACGCGCGAAGCGCTCAAGCGAAGAGAAGAGATAAAATCCGCCGCCAAACCATACCTCGGTACGGAGGTGGGCGGCCACGGGCACGTGAGCGTCGGGCTGACGGCTCTGGCAAGGACAGAAGGAATGGACGGCATCATCCACCTCATGCCCTTTACCTGCATGCCTGAAATAGTTGCTCAGAACATCCTGGTACGGCTCAGTCAAAAATTTGACATCCCGGTTCTCACCTTTATCCTGACCGACCAGACGGGCGAAGCGGGATACGAAACGAGGGTGGAAGCCTTCCTCGATATCCTCAAAGAACGGAAACTTACAGGGTAAGCCCAGACGGCCGAATGACGGAGCGGCATTGGATAAATCGCGACGGCCGTGATGCAAGTTGGCGCCGCCTGCCGCAGCCGCCGGTCGTTTTCGAAGGGAGGTCTTTACGATATGCCTAAATTTCTGGGAATAGACGTCGGCAGTGTAACCACAAAAGTTGTGTTGATTGACCACGAACACCAAATCCTGTTCGACATTTACCTGCGGACCGAAGGAGGACCCATTCACGCCATCCAGCGTGCTTTTCAACAACTTTGCGAAACCGTAGGCGAGGTAAAGGTGTCGGGCGTCGGCACAACCGGCAGCGGCCGCCGTTTGGCCGGTATTATGACGGGCGCCGATATCATCAAGAACGAAATCACCGCCCATGCCATCGCCGCCCGCTGGGTTGAACCGAAGGTATCCACGGTTATTGATATCGGCGGACAGGATTCTAAGATCATCTTCTTCCAGAACGGCGTACCCATAGGGTTTAATATGAACACGGTTTGCGCCGCGGGAACCGGTTCCTTCCTGGACCACCAGGCTGTGCGCCTCGGCATCCCCATCGAAGAGTTCGGGGAATACGCCCTGCGGTCCGCCAACCCGATCAAGATCGCCGGCAGGTGTGGGGTTTTCGCCGAGTCCGACTTGATTCACAAACAACAATTAGGGTACAAGAAAGAAGACCTCATCGCCGGGCTTTGCATGGCTCTCGCCGGCAATTACCTCGCAAACGTTGCGAGGGGGAGGAACATAGAGCCCGTGGTTCTCTTCCAGGGTGGCGTAGCAGCCAACATTGGAATGCGTGCCGCTTTCGAAAATCGCCTTGGAATGGAAATAACCGTTCCAAGCCATTTCAAGGTAATGGGCGCACTTGGCGCCGCGCTTTTGGCCAAGCGCAATTACGAGCGGCGGCGGAACCCTTCAAACTTCCGGGGCGCCGCGCATATCGCATCGTTTAACTGCGCCCCGCGCACTTTTGTTTGCGGTGACTGCCCGAATAACTGTGAAGTAAACGAGGTTTATATCGGAGGAGAACTGGTCAGCCGCTGGGCTTCCCGTTGCGGCAAGTGGCACAACCTTAACCTGACCTCCAGCGACCGCAGTGAAAACCGTTGGGGATCAGGCTTGAAAAGTAACCAAAACCTGTGATAGAATACGGACGTATTGCTATAATCACTGCCGGTATTTTCTCTAAGTAAGATTTTTATCAGGACTGTATTAAGTGATGCTAAAGGAGGTGGATAGACGTTGTCTAAGAGATGCGAGATCTGTGGGAAAACCATAACCTTCGGCATCCAGTTAAGCCACTCGCACATCCGCTCAAAGCGTACCTGGACCCCCAACCTTCAGCGCGTTAAGGCAATCATCAACGGCAGCCCGAAGCGGATCAGGGTTTGTACCCAGTGTCTGAGAAGCGGAAAGGTCCAGCGTGCAACTTAAGGTTCTACGTTCTACGTTCTACGTTAAAAGATTAAGGGACAAGAAACGGTTTCGAGTAGGCAGGATTAAGGCCGCGGGCCGTTTTCCGGCAAACAAAATCCTAAAGCCACCTTTGCGGGTGGCTTTAATGCCATACAAGAAATTTATACCTCTAACCCTCGTTTTCAATAAACCGCAACAGTTTACACTTTTTTTGCGAAAAAGCCGAAGTTACCTTACTTGGTAGGCAATATTACGTTTGACAACTCGGTGATTATGTAGTATCATATTAGCTAAACTAGTCAATTTGGATGAATTGGGCATGAAGACTAAAACTATAGCGTCTACAGAAGCTCAGAACAACTTCGGTCGGATTTTGAATGATGTCATTCAGAATAACACGCGCTATATTATTAAACGTCGTGAATCACCCCAAGCAATTATTCTAAGCCTGGCTGATTTCGAACAATTGCTTATGAATCATAATGAGCAGCGCAAAATGGTAAATATGGTGCGCGAGTTAACTCCTGTTTATAGTCTGGGCGAAGCACTACCCGAAGAGGAGTGAAATCCGATGTCGAATATGACCGCTTCAAATCACGAAAGCCCAACAGACCACGCGAGTACAAGACAAGTTCTCTCGCCATATGTGTTGGACTACGAACACCACTTTTTCCGTAAATCTCTTATTATCCATACCGATTGCTTTGAGTGGATGGGTCGTATTCCGGAGGCCAGTATACATGCCATAGTAACTGATCCACCATACGGGGTGAAAGAATATGAACCCGATCAGTTGGAAAAACTAACAAACGGTAATGGTGGTATCTGGCGCATTCCACCTTCCTTCGACGGGCATACACGCTCTCCAGTACCACGATTCACTGCTCTAAACGAAGCGGAGAGGACTCAGATACAAAAGTATTTTTCCAAGTGGGCCAAGTTAGTTTTGCGAATCTTACACCCTGGCGGACATGTATTTCTTGCTTCGAACGCCTTACTCTCACAGATTGTCTTTTCAGCCATAATAGATCAAGGTTTTGAATTTCGCGGCCAAGTTATCAGACTCGTAAGAACACTGCGAGGCGGTGATAGACCCAAGAATGCCGAAGACGAATTTCCCGATGTCTGTACGATGCCCAGAGGCTGCTATGAGCCTTGGGGTATCTTCCGCAAACCTATTCCAAGTGGATTGAAGGTCAGTGATTGTTTAAAAGAATTCCAAACGGGAGGATTGCGCCGCAAACCGGATGGTAACCCGTTTGAAGATGTTATTGACAGTGAACGCACCCCGCAAGTAGAACGGGGAATTGCAAATCATCCAAGCCTAAAACCGCAATCCTTTCTTCGGCAAATTGTTTATGCCTCATTACCACTTGGCAAGGGCATCATAGCTGATCCATTCATGGGCTCCGGCTCAACCATTGCGGCTGCCGAGGCCATTGGTTATTATGCTGTCGGGCTTGAACGCCATGAAGACTACTATGTAATGAGTAAACAAGCTATTCCTAAGTTATCTCGAATAATCACCAAGGAGTCCCAATTGAGTTTATCACTCGTCTAATCCCTGTATACCCAGTTGGATTTCATTTTCTCTACACCGCTTTGGTTAACGCTTGCAGTAATAGTCCTCCTGCTGTTAGCAGAGCGCCCTGAAAAGGTCCAATCCTCCTTATCAAGTTTGGCGGCATATACCCCTTTGAAACTAAACGGTCTAGGGCCAATACCTCTGCGCTTATCGTTAACCGTATTACTGTCGAAATAGAACACCATAAGCCAGACTGATTCCGGGTTATGCCCTTGCCAGCCAGATGAATGGCGTGATCCCTTGACTTCGACACCCTCAGTCGCATATTGCACTGCGTTATTTGGATACATCCCTGTTGGGATTAGATCGGGATGACCATTATGATACTGATTCTTCAATAAAGTGGGGCAATATCTTGGAATACTGATGTTCATGAACTCGCCTACAATGCTGCTAAAATTGGCTGGCATTAAGAAACTCTCAAGACGCGGAATTTCCCTTGTGTGAAGCTGCTGGTTGATGAAACCCAGAAAGTCCAGAAAGTCATTCATGGCCTGCCTGATGTGCTCTACTGTGAGACCATAGGGAAGTACACAATCCGGGTTGAAGGAGCTATCCTTGATAGGCTCAGGAACACAAGCTAAATCTTCTTTATCACTAAATCTATTCATTTACGCTCACCACATCGGCAGGGTAATTGGATACCTATGACAAAAGGAAGAGCGCGATATTCCTCGTCGTTGTCCATGCGGTTGTTCGGCTTAAATCTATTCTGCTATTGGCCGTATTTATAGTCAACAAGTATGGCTACCAAGTTAACCTGTATACAGAAATTAAAAGTCACCATCAAAGGTGGCTTCTTTACTTTGAACCTTTGAACGGACCCCAAAGGCCCACAGTTTAAGCTTTAACTTTTAACTTTTAACTTCGAACTTCGAACTTCGAACTTTATAACTGCCGGAAGAGATTTGCCATCTCAATCGCGCTTACAGCGGCGTTAAATCCTTTATTCCCTGCTTTGCTGCCCGCACGTTCAATGGCCTGCTCGAGGGTGTCCGCAGTAACCACCCCGAAGATAACCGGGACGCCTGTTTCCAGGGTAACGCGGGCGACCCCTTTTGCCACCTCGCCGGCGACGTAATCGAAATGCGGCGTTGCTCCCCTTATAACCGCCCCCAGGCATATTACCGCGTCGTACTGTCCGCTTGCCGCAAGCTTTCGCGCTGCGAGCGGCACCTCAAAAGCTCCCGGAACCCAGGCCACCGCCACGTTTTCGTCGGCGACCCCGTGTCTCAACAGGCCGTCCATCGCTCCACCAAGGAGTTTCTGGGTGATGAATTCGTTAAACCGCCCTACCACAATTCCAAACCGCAGCCCTTCGCCGACCAGATGTCCCTCGTAATTCTTTGGCATCAACAGTTCCCCGCCTTCTACGTTTGTTTATCTGTCTCCGAGCCCCTCTTATCTACAGGTCTTATTTCTTGGCAGCGCGCCTTTAGCACTATGCCCGTGTTTCTTGAAAAAAATCTCTCCGGCGGTCTACCGCCCGCTCTCCGAACCACGGTCCTCGGGATTAACCAGGGTGAGCAAGTGCCCGAGTTTAGCCTTTTTTGTTGCCAGGTAGAACCCGTTTTCCCCGCGAGGCGGTATTTCAATCGGTACCCGCTCTATGATTTCCAGTCCGTAACCCTGGATGCCTTTGATCTTCCGGGGGTTGTTGGTTAAAAGCCGGATCTTGTGGAGTCCCAGATCAACCAGAATCTGTGCTCCGATGCCGTAGTCCCTGAGGTCCGGCGGGAACCCCAGTGTTTCGTTCGCTTCAACCGTATCCTGCCCGCGGTCCTGGAGTTCGTATGCCCGGATTTTGTTCAAAAGACCGATTCCCCGACCCTCCTGTCGCATGTACAAAAGCACACCCGCCCCTTCGGCGGCAATCATCCGGAGCGCTCGCGCGATCTGTTCGCCGCAGTCGCACCGCAGCGAGCCGAAAACGTCACCGGTCAGGCATTCCGAGTGTACCCGCACAAGCGGTGCTTCCACGGACTGCGGGTCCCCCATAATCAGGGCTATGTGTCCCTTGCCGTCGAGTATGCTTTCGTAGGCCACCGCGGTAAACTCACCGTATTTCGATGGCAGGCGCGCGGAACCTACCTGCCGGACCAGTTTCTCCTTCCGGCGGCGGTAGCGGATGAGGTCGGCGATAGTGATGATCTTAAGTCCGTGCTTTTCTACAAACTCCAAAAGCTCCGGCACCCGGGCCATCGTCCCGTCGTCCTTCATTATTTCACACAGTACCCCTGCTTCGTAGAGCCCGGCAAGACGTGCGAGATCGGTAATGGCCTCCGTATGCCCCGCACGGCGCAAAACCCCGCCTTCCCTTGCCCGTAAAGGAAAAACATGTCCAGGCCTGCGGAAATCCTCCGGGCTAGCCGTGAGATCGACTATCTTAGAGATCGTGAAGGCCCTCTCGTATGCCGAAATGCCCGTGGTAACCCCCCGCGCATCTACCGAAACGGTAAAGGCCGTACCGTGCGGATCAGTGTTATTTGTCACCATAGGCGTAAAGTCGAGTTCATCCGCCCGCTTTGAAGTAAGCGGTACGCAAATGAGCCCCCGCCCGTGAGTGGCCATAAAATTCACCGCTTCGGGAGTCGCCTTCTCGGCGGCCATCACCAAATCGCCTTCGTTTTCCCTGTCTTCGTCGTCCACAACGACAATCATCTTACCTTTACGAATGTCTGCGATTGCTTCTTCGATCGTATTAAACATCTTTTTACAACCTCCGGCTAAATAAAACCATGTTCCGCCAGGAAAGAACTGTCTATACCGCTTTTTATCGACGCGGACTGAACAAATTTTTCAACGTACTTACCGATCAAATCCGGTTCAAGATTCACCGTGTCACCCGGCCTCTTAAACCCGAGGGTGGTTACAGCCGCGGTATGCGGGATCACCGAAACGGTAAACCCGTCCTGCCAGGCGTCAACCACCGTCAGGCTTATCCCGTCAACCGCCACCGAGCCCTTTTTAATCAGGTAGCGGGTCACTTCCTGGGATGCCTGTACAGTAAAGATCCAGGCAATTTCCTGACGCTCCCGGCGGAGGATTCGCCCTACACCGTCAATATGCCCGGCAACAAGGTGGCCTCCGAGCCTGTCCCCGAGCCGTAGCGCCCGTTCCAGGTTTACCTTATCGCCTACCTTGAGTGTTCCGAGGTTGGTTTTTGAAAGCGTTTCCGCCATCACATCGGTGCAAAAACCCCCGTCCACCAGTTCGGTGGCCGTCAGGCAAACACCGTTTACCGCCACACTGTCGCCGACCCGGATGTCCTCCATTACTTTCTGCGCCGAAACCATCAACTGGGCGGAAACGGCATGGCGGGTTATGGCCCGGATTTGGCCTGTTTCTTCAATTATACCGGTAAACAATCCCCGCCTTCACCTCCGAAAACCGGATAGCCCTCTATACACAGATCTGCGCCAAATTCCTTTATACTTATATCCGTCAACCGGACGGCTTTGGACATGCTTCGAATACCGCTTCCACCAACCGGACCCGGCGCTTCACGTCCACCAATGACAATCGGCGCAATGAACCATACCACCTTGTCCACCAGCCCCGCCTGCCAGAATCCCGCGTTCACCGTTCCTCCGCCTTCAACCAGAACGCTTACAATTTCTCGACGCGCCAGTTCCATAAGAAGAAAATCCAGCGCCACCCTGGGCCCGAATCCGCAGGTCATTACTTCCGCCCCCGCCTGCCTGAGGGCCGCAACGCGCTCGGATGGCGCCATTTCGGTTACGGCTATGATGGTAGGCGCTTCCGACTGCTGATTGAGTACCCGCGAATCAAGCGGTGTGCGCGCCATGCTGTCGAGTATTATGCGGGCAGCATCACGTCCCCCGCCAGCCAGACGGGTGGTAAGCGAGGGGTCGTCTTTTAACACCGTACTGATGCCCACCAGAACGGCATCTGAACTGTCACGCAACCTGTGTACGTACTCCCGCGCAAGCTCTCCGGTGATCCACTTGGAATCGCCGGTGACGGTGGCAATCTTCCCGTCGAGGCTCATCGCGGTCTTAACAGTTACAAACGGCCGGTTGGTAGTTATATATTTAATAAAGAATTCGTTTAACTTACGTGCTTCCTTTTCCAGTATCCCCGTGGTTACCTCTATCCCTGCTTCCTTAAGGCGGGCAAAACCCTTACCCGCCACCACCGGATTGGGGTCGGCCATCGCCGCCACAACCTTTTTAATTCCGGCCTTAATGATGGCCTCCGTGCAAGGCCCCGTACGACCGGTATGGCAACAGGGTTCAAGGTTTATATAAAGCGTAGCGCCCCGCGCGGCTTCCCCGGCGGCATTTAGAGCCTCAATCTCGGCATGGGGCAACCCGGCCTTGTGGTGATAACCTTCACCAACAATACGACCGGCATTAACTACCACCGCGCCCACTAAAGGATTGGGGCTCGTCCGCCCGAGAGCATGTACAGCAAGTTCAAAGGTGCGGAGCAGTAAAGTTTCTTCCGGAAAAGGATTTTGCTCCAACGCAACTCACCGTAAAAAATTCGGCTGCCCCCGTCTGATGTTGTGGAAAGCAGCACCGTGTCTCTTATTATATTTTCCTGGCTGTTTCGGTGTCAAGCAAAACCCCCATTACCTGCCTGACCGGTCCCCCATTTTTTCCCTCCCACGTCTCACTTCCCACTTCCCACTTCTCGAAAGATGTCGCCCCCGTATACATCGTTGGCCACCACCGCTACAAAATCGACGACAATAAATTCGTGAATGGCCTCCGGGCCGAGGTCGGCGTACGCAAGTATGCGAACCGACTTAATTGACTGGCTCAACAGGGCGCCCGCCCCCCCGTAAGTAACCAAGTAAATACCCTTGTATTCGGCCAGAGCCGCGACCACCTCCGGAGAACGATGCCCCTTGCCGGCTGTTCCTTTCAGTCCCCGCTTTAACAGTTCAGGGGTGTAAGGGTCCATCCGCCCCGCGGTGGTCGGCCCGGCAGCGCCAACTACCCGGCCTGGCGGCGCCGGACTCGGACCGACGTAGTAAATTATCTGGCCCTCCAGGTCCACCGGAAGTTCTTCGCCCCGGGCCAGGGCTTCAACCATTCTTTTATGGGCGGCATCCCGGGCGGTAAGCAATCGACCATTTAAAAGCACCGTCTGTCCCGCACGCAAGGTCATTACCACCTCATCGGTAAGAGGTGTCGTTATCCTTACAGCCTCCATTATTACGCCCCCTTCAGGACACCGCTTCTGCCCGATTATAACGGCTATACAAGATTAATTATACGGCAGCCAGAAATTCCAATCAATTCCCACAAGTCTCCGTTGGCCGTGTCTAGTATTGTCTTTTAATTTTAATAAAAATATTTATGTAGAATGATGTAGAAATAATGTTTTATAATGTAAAGAAATGCTTTCCTGTTAACGATAAAATTAAAGTAACCAAGTAAAAATTCCCTGAAAGAAAGGTGGTTGCGATGTACCAGGGTCCAGAAAGGAGAAGGTATCCCCGGTTGAACATCGGCTTTATTGTAAGCCACCGCGTAAAGGACACTGACGACCACTATTACCTGAGCCAGACGAAGAATATCAGCCAGGGAGGCATGCTTCTAACCACCGGCAGACAGTACGATGCCAGCACCCATTTAGAAATGACCCTGAGGTTCCCTTTTTCTAGAAAGATAAAGGTCACAGGTGAGGTTTTAGAATCGAGGGAGATAGCAAGGAATCTCATTTGGGCCACCAGGGTACAATTCCTTGACATGGAAACGATAATTTCCCAGCAACTAGGGGATTTCGTTGAAGCAAAGCTATTGAACAACCAACCGACACAAAACTGGGGGGGCCGGTAAAAAAAGCACCCCTCGGACGGAACACGCTTCAACTTACCTTGACCCGAGCAGCCTTACAACTCCACCGACTTGTGTCGGGCCGCATGGCAATTAAGGTTCACCGCCACCGGTAGACTGGCGATGTGGCAGGGATATACCGCCACGTGTACCGCAAGTGCCGTTATCCGGCCACCGAGTCCAAGCGGACCAATCCCAAGCTGGTTAATCTCCCTTAACAAATCTTCTTCGAGTGCCGCCGCTACCGGGTCGGCGTTTCTTTCTCCGAGCGGCTTAAGAAGCGCCTCCTTAGCGATCAAAGCCGCTTTTTCCATCGTCCCTCCTATGCCTATACCCACAACCAGGGGCGGACAAGCATTTCCACCGGCATTTTCGACCACTTCGAGAACAAAACGTTTTATCCCTTTAATGCCGTCAGCGGGTTTAAGCATTTTTACCGCACTCATGTTTTCGCTTCCGGCACCCTTCGGCGCAACAGTGATCTTCAGTCTATCCCCGGGAACAATTCTCACGTGAATGACCGCCGGGGTATTATCCCCTGTGTTTACACGGGCCAGCGGGTGACTGACCATTGACTTCCTTAAGTATCCCTCGGTATACCCGCGACGCACCCCTTCGTGTACCGCTGCTTCCAGTCCGCCGCCGATGTAAACCTCCTGCCCGACTTCCAGAAACACAACCGCGACACCCGTATCCTGGCAAACCGGGATGTTTTCCTTCCGGGCCAGCTCCGCGTTCGTGATCAGCTTTTCGAGCACATCCTTGCCCCGTAAGGTTTCTTCCCGAACCCATGCCTCTTCCACCGCTTCAATCAAATTGGCGTTAAGAACTGTGTTTGCCTCCCGACAAAGCCGGGCGACAACAGTCATAATCTCTTCCGCGTCTATTGTGCGCACCGGTACACCCCCTGCCCGCCTTTGAAGTCTATTTCCGCGCCGCTGTGAATTTTCCTTCCCTCGAGAGGAATTCACCTTGAAGGCAAACCTAATAACGTTTGATCGGATTGCCGGTACAAGCGAGCGTTTAGCAGAATTAAATTAATTTAGCAATTTAAATTAGCAACGTATGGGCAAAACGCATAAATATCAACCGTGTTTCCAGCCGATATCGGGGGGAAAATAGTATTGGAGGTGTTGCTATTTGCCGAACCAAAACCGTCTTTTGGTCCCGCAAGCCGCCACCTCTTTAGAGAGATTTAAGATCGAGGTGGCCAACGAACTTGGCTACCCAACCTACGGTCACGCGGCGATCACGCCCGATAACTACGGCGAGATACTCCAACGTATGAAATACGAAGTTGCCGGTGAATTGGGGCTCGACCGCTACATCCAGGAAGGCTACTGGGGCGATGTCTCCTCCCGTCTCTGCGGAGCGGTAGGTGGACGCATGGGTGGTAAAATCGGAGGTAACATGGTCCGCCGCATGATCTTGTTTGCCGAGCAAAGCTTGGCACAGCCGCGTTAAAGCGGCTTTTTTTAGTCGCCGCCCATGACTGAATCTATCCACCATTTATAGTTTGACCGGGGATAACCTTGAAAATGCTCAAAATGTTAGAAGTTCTTGAGGTGAGCCGAGTCGTTGAAAAGGATTAGCTGAGCCCTGTCTTCCTCGAAGATGTCCAACACGTTCAAGGCGGCGTTATCCTGTCTGAGCCGCCAGTACTGGTTCAGATCCATCCGGATGAAATGACCCACCAAAGCCCGAATTACCCCGCCGTGTGATACCACGACCACCTGTTCGTCCTTATGGCTCGCTGCGATTTGTTTCAATGCACCAACCGCCCGCTCGGTAACCTCGGAAAGCGTTTCTCCCCCCGGAAGACGTGTAGAACAAGGTGTCGTCCACCACTGCTGTGAAACCTCCGGGAACCCGGCTTTTATTTCATCCCGGGTAAGTCCCTCCCACTCCCCAAAATCTATTTCCCTTAACGCAGGCAATGTCTTGACTCCCCCGCCGTGGGGCCGGGCAATGATCCGGGCTGTATCCAGCGCGCGGCATAGATCCGAGGAAAAAAAAGCCGCAAACCGCTCGACCTCAAGCCTCCTTGCCAGCGCCTCCGCCTGTAGTATCCCACGTTCATTCAGCGCAATATCCGCATGACCCTGGTACCTGAGCGCGTGGTTCCAAATCGTTTCACCATGGCGGATAAGGTAAATCCGGCAACCCATAGCATCCTCCTCAGAAAAATAGATATCACCGCCAAGAACGCCATGAATCAAGAAAATAAATATGTTAAAACAGGTAAATCGCTATTTCCAGTACCGATTTTCATTTCGTTGTGCCGCAACGCGGCACGGGCGACTCCTTTAAGAACCAACTACTTATTTTCTTTCTCTCACAAGATTTCTTTAATCCGGTTTACCAATTCATCTACCAGATGCGGTAAAGGTTCCGCCCGGAGCCCCACCAGCTCAAACTTACCCCGAACCAACGGAAGAAGTATCTTTACTGCCGGACTCGACGCAATCCACTCGGCCATCCGTGGGGTTAATTCGCCAAGCATTGCGTTTGGAATTAAAATGCTTATTGTCCCGACAATCAGGTCTACCCGCTGTACGTTCCAAACCACAGCGTTTTCACCGCTTGCACCTTCGTTCGCGCCCGCCTTCATCATTGCCGAGGTCGCCAAGGCGTTCGTCCCCAAGGCCAAAATTTCCACGTGCTCGGGCAACTCGCGTCTTAATCTTTCGGTTATATGTTTCCCAATACCACCTCCCTGGCCGTCAATAACTGCAATGCGCATAAAACAACTCCTTTCCGCAAATGCCCCAACAGCCAGGGGCGAGGGTTTACAACGTTCTCCTTATGCACCAATATAACACAGACAAATAACAAAAAAAAGGCTTTCATCATTCCGTTGCCTGGTAGCATTTAGGACCGTTAGAAATAATTCCCAGGGTGTGTATTATTTTGTGGATAAGTTGCGGGGGCATTACGAATTTTGACCGGCATCCTCCTGGAGCTTGGATTCAAGTTCGATGATTTGCCGGTTCTTTTTTAAAAGCGAGCGCGCATAACGAGCATTCGCCTGCTGTAACCGCCGGTTTTCTTTCTCCAACTTTTTTAGAAAAACGTTTCTTTCATTCTCCATCTGTTCCAGAAGATACAGAAGTACTCGCCGGCTAAGCCGAACCTGCGCCAGTTTTTCTTCCGTTTCGCGCAACCGCGCCTTGAGCTGTCTGATGTCTTCCAGATCCTGAAACACGGCTAGACCTCCCCACTGGTTCTAACGGTTCCAGGAATAGTATTATGCACTGTAACCGCAGTGTAGACGCTAAACAAGAAGATCGACAAAAATTCAGAGGTTTAAATCGGACCAAGAATCACGGCGCTATAAAGTCTCTCACCTCTCACTGCCGCTTCTCACCTGCCGCGAAGATGCCCACAACTGCCGAACAACACCATAAGGCACAACCGCCGACCCCAGGGGGAACCGATCGTTGGTGCCATGGTAATCAGAGCCGCCTGTAGCAATAAGGCCGTACCTCCTGGCCAACCCATGGAAGAATTCCCGTTGCTCTGCGGTATGCTCAGGGTACTCCACCTCGATGCCGCCAAGCCCGGACGCCGACAACTTATCAATAATCTCCTCGCCGTGGGTCAATCCAGGGTGTGCCAGCACCGCCACCCCTCCGGCTTCCCTGATAAGGCGTACGGCTCCGGCCGCAGGAAACCGCGCCCGCGGAACATACGCCGGACATCCCCTTCCTAAAAAGCGGCGAAAAGCGTCTTCGACCGTAGCGACGACCCCCATTTCCACCAAAACCCGAGCAATGTGAGGTCTTCCTACAACACCGGAACCGGCCATAGCCGCAACCCTCTCCTGTTCGATAGGCACACCGGTTTCGCGCAAACGCCTCACGATTTTCCTCATACGTTCGCGCCGCCGCAGGTGCATTTCATAAAGTTTTTCCAACAAGGCACGATTGTTCGACTTGATGAAATAACCCAGAATGTGCACCTCCCGGTCACCGTCCTGGGTACTGATTTCTACCCCCGGTACCACCATCAAGCGCCCGGCGGCAGCCCGAACCGCTCTGCTGATTCCTTTCACAGTATCGTGATCGGTTATCGCCACCGCACCCAGGCCGAGGGACACCGCCCGGGAAACCACCTCTTCGGGGGTATCGGTGCCGTCCGACTCTGTCGTGTGGATATGCAAGTCGCAATCAGTCCCGGACGCCACCTTCTCCGGTATTGATAAAGCAGCATGCTTAACGCTTTCGCTCTTCAGACTTCCTGGATGTGACTTTTGGCCTCTTTTTCTAATTCGGTAAGGCATGCTCTACCATCTGATCATCGATTTGTTACCGCCATATTTCATTGAACACTCGAAAAAGGTTTCCACCCAACACCTTCCGGATATCATCCCGCGGCCATCCTCTTTCCAGCAGGCCGCAGGTCAGTGCTGGGAGGGCGGCTGCATCCTCAAGTCCGGCAACCGTGTACGGCGTCCCGTCGAAATCTGATCCTATAGCAACACAATCAACGCCGCCAACGGCAGCAATATGTTCGATATGGTCGATTACGCGGTCGAGTGTCGGGTTTTCAGGATCAACAAAGTCGGGAACGAAGTTGATACCTATTACACCCCCGGTAGCCGCCAGTGCACGGACTTGCGCATCCGTAAGGTTACGGGGATGATCGCATTGCGTGCGGCTGTTGGCGTGGGAGGCGATAACGGGACTCCTGGCCAGTCGAAGAACATCCCAGAAACCTGCCGGCGCCAAGTGGGCAACATCAATTAACATGCCCAACCCTTCCATCTCCCTTACCACCGTCCGTCCAAAGCCGGTAAGGCCCCCCCTGGTTTCGCTTTCGCCGACACCATCGGCAAGTTCGTTCCGGCCGTTCCAGGTCAATGTAAGGCAGCGCACTCCCATTTTATAGAGTGCCCGGAGGACCGCGGTACTACCCTCAAGCACGTGTCCCCCTTCCACGGAAAGAATTCCGGCGATCCTTCCAGAATCTATAGTCTCCTGAAGCTCCGCGAAATCCCGAACGGCTGCCAGATGTTCCCCAAAACCCTCGGTAATATCGTAAAAAACGTCAATCTGCTCCAGCGCCCTGCGCAGATACGTTCCGGTGTATAGCGGCGATACAAAAACCGCGAAAACCTGTACGTTCACTCCGCCCTGTTGCAGCCTCGTTAGATCGATATGCCCTTTATCGCTTTTTGCAAAAGAAGAGCCTTCCTGAACAAGTACCGACAAGGTGTCACAATGAGCATCAACCACTAACGCATCATAGTGAACCGACAAATCGTTGCCATCTGCCATATAAAAGTAAAACCCCCTTCCCGGCATACCGGCAGGAGGTTGCTGGAGTAAGAACGCTATCTTGGCTCTACGATGATTTTGATGGCTGTTCTTTCTTCACCGTCAATAATAACGTCGGTAAAAGCTGGTATACAGATAAGGTCCATACCGCTTGGCGCGACAAACCCACGGGCAATGGCTATCGCCTTCACAGCTTGATTAATAGCCCCGGCGCCAATGGCCTGAATTTCCGCAGAACCGCGCTCCCGCAACACACCAGCCAGAGCCCCAGCCACAGAATTTGGATTGGATTTTGCTGAAACCTTTAGGACTTCCATTCCTTGACCTCCTTCTTAATTTGGAACCTAAAGCTTCAGCCGGTAGGTGTAAAAACAGACGTTGTTTTTCCCTTATAATTTCCCCCGGCATTTCTACGCAAAACTATATTCGCCAGGGAAAGGAAAATTCCTCCGGTGTCTGCGGAAAATAATTAAACTTTTACCCGAGTATTAACATTACTCCCGTGAAATAACTATAATGCCGTATAATTACGTAATTAGCACATTTTCCATGATTTACATCTTCCGACTTGGCTTCCCCAAAAATTGTTACTTAATATCACGATGAATAATTACCCTGTACCTACAGCGGCAACCCCGAAAAAAACAGCGGCCTTGTCGCCGCTGCCATAGTAACGTATTCTAACACCTAAATCACCCGGTCGTTTAATGCGGCCCAGATTTTATTACGGTGCTTAATGCAAAGAGCCGACAATCTTTTCCTTAGTGTCCGTGCCCATGAACGACCTCGTGCGCATCCCCGATATCCGGCCCGGGGTCGTGCCCGTGTCCATGACCGTGCTCGTGTTCGTCGGGGAAGATTTTAAAGTTCTCCACGATGAAACAAT
>JBFMBL010000027.1:6317-32670 GCA_040755195.1 Bacillota bacterium | reverse complement strand
CGTACCACCTGATGCCCTATGTTCGAAGCTGGCAGTTAATCGCTTACTGCGAACGGCGCCGGGAGGTACGGATCTTCAAGGTGGACCGCGTACGCGAAGCGATGCTGCTGGACGAGCGTTACCGTGTCCCGGAAGATTTCGACCTGGCGGCTTACCTCGGTCCGGCCTGGGGTATAATGCGGGGCGGCGCCGGCGACACGGTGGACGTGGTGCTGCGCTTCGAACCGGAAACGGGCCGCCGGGTGGCGGAAGAACACTGGCACTCAAGCCAGCAGGCGGAAGAGCAGCCCGACGGAAGCATTCTCTTCAAGCTGCATTTGCCTGTAACCCCCGACTTTATAAGCTGGCTGCTGTATTACGGCAACCAGGTACGGATAATCGAACCGCAAAGTCTGCGGGAACAAGTGGCGGAGGAGCACAGGAAGGCGTGGGAGATTTCATCATTGATAATACCGTAATCAATTACCTATAACGAGTAAGCAATAGGTTAAGTAGAAAGGATTGGGCCGTTATGCCAACCGAAACCGGTCAGGTTACGGGAACCGGCCGTGTTAACGGAAAGGGGCAGGTGCAGATACCGAAAGAGATTAGAGACGCACTTGGGATTCATACAGGAGACGAACTCGTGTTCCGTCTTGCAGATAATTGTTCGGTTGTCCACGTACGGAAACGCCGCCAGCTTTCAGAATTGGCCGGGGTGCTGTCGCCGCGTCGTCCCTTTCAGGGGATAGACGAGGAGGAGGCGGAAACTAAGAGGGCGGCGGTAAAAAGAGCCGCGCGGAAGTTAAACAATGGCGACTGACATCTGGGTAAACGCCAACGTCATTCAGGCGTTATCCGACTACGTTTCCCTCAACGTAGACTTTGTAGACGCCTACCTGGCCGCCAAGGCGTCGGCCAGCGGCTGGCCGGTCTGCACCTTTGATAGAACCCACTTTAACCGTCTAACGGTTGAAACATTTCGCCCCTGATCGAAGTTATTTTAACATTCCGCTTTTAAAACCATCGAGTTTGAACCTCCTTCTGAATTGATCCCAGGCATAAATTAACCATACCTTACGCAGATCGAAAAATAATGATTTTTTAGGTGTGGGAACCGCAGTGTGCCCGCTGCTTTGATAAAGTAAAAAAAGCTCGGCTTCTCATTTCTAACATTACCCGGCCGTGCGTTGAACGTCGGACCTTATATCTTGCGCGGCGCACTCCGGACTTTTCCGAGGGAGTGCCCCATGGGGCAAGACGCACAACGAAATGAAAATTGGCGCGGAAAGGCATTTGCCTGTTATCCGGTATTTATTGTTTTGAATCATGGTGTTCTTGGCGTCTTGGCGGTGAGATTTATTTTCGGAGGAGGTGGTTAAAACGGTGGAACTGCTAAAAGAAATTTTTCGCTCGGGTTACCTTGACCGGTGGCCGGGAGGCGGCGATGAATTCATCTCTCTCGTCCGGGGGGTGAATCACCTCCGAACGGGGGCGATCTGGGCGGGAATCGGCGATATGCTGCAAATAAGCGGGTGGAACCCGGTTGCCGTGGAGATTATTGCCGCTTACGTTCCGGGAGAAATTATTCTAAACGCGGTAGCCGAGATTTATCACAACGCTTTCAAAAGGGACAAGCGTTTGCTCCTTATCCTTAGCGCCGTCCTGGGCCCGTTGGCCATGACGGCGCCGGACTATTTCGCGACGGTACTACGCTTTTTTACGCGGGTGGTGGGCCTGCGCTACGGAAGTTGCGAATCCGAATTGGACGAACTCCGGGCGGGAATGCCCGTCTATCTCGTGCGGGAGCCCGAAAACAAGTACGATTGCGACGCCGTAGCCGTCCTGTCGCCCTGGGGCGCGCGTCTCGGCTACCTGCGCGCGCCGCTCGCGGCAACCATCAGCGCCCGGTGCGCCGGCGGAGAAGCCTTCGCCGCCCGCGTGGCGGCGGTCCTCGGGCCCGCCCACGATTTAAACGAGCGGCTGCACATCGAAGTCTGGCGGGATGAACACCCGGGCAAGGCGTGTTTTGCATACGAAAAAGCCGGCAATTACCGGGTATTCACAAACGTCTGCAATCATTCGCCCGTAATACACCTTTACTAACTGCCGGCCATGGAGTAGATTGGTTAGTTCTCCACTTAGCTACATAAAAAGACATATTTATCCTCACCGGCAGGAAAACGCAACCATGAGGTCGAATTTAATATAGATGTTGTGCAAGCTGCCGTGTAAAAAACAAAATTAGAAGTTTGCACTGTTAAGCGGGCCGGCGGTAGGGCAGGCCGTACCCACAAGCCAGCCCAAGTTCAATTCAAATAGGTGGTTTTATGCGGAGAATTACGGTCGATTTCGAGGAAATCGCGGCGATAAATGGATGAACAGGATCTACTGAACGGGTACTACGTAGATACTCTTACAGGTGACTTGGTCGTCATTCCTTCCGAGTTGAGCGAACTGGAATCTTTCGACAAGGAAGCCATCGTTGAACTTCCCGAATGGGAGCGCGAGCTGATTCCCGTTGTCCAGGAGATCCAGGAAGGAAGCGACCGGTACGAACTCGTCCCCCGCGTATCCTCCTCTGAGGTCTACGAGCTGATGGTGGAGTTCACGGAAACCGTCTCTGACCTGCGGTTGCGGGAGAAGTTGGCGGTGGCCCTGGACGGCAGGGGCGCCTTCAGCCGGTTTAAACGCGTCCTCGGCGATTATCCGGAAGAGCGCGAGCGGTGGTTTGACTGGAAACTGGCTAAAATGTCCGACTGGATACGCGAGTGGCTGAATGAACTGGGAATCGAGCCGGTGCAGAAAAAGCGGTAGGGCGGTCTAAGCCCGCCGGTTTGGAGGTTGGAGGCGGGAGGTTAGAGGTTAGAAAAAGAAAAGTGGGCTACGCCCACCAGACCCCTTGTAATCGGGGAATGTTATGTTCACCAGATAGCTCATAAACTTTCAGTCCCCTTGTAATCGGGGGGTGCAATATAGGTGTTTTAGGAATTTAAGACCTTTTTCTAAAAAATGTGAAATATTATTCCTTAATTTGAGTATTAATATACCAGTTAGCTAATAAAGGGGAGGCCCAAAATGAATTGGCTACTGGTAATTGGAGGTATAATAAGCGCCGCTGGATTAACAATTATTGGAATATTATTTCTTGTCTTAAAGCTAAAGAACTAGTTTTTAGTTTTTTTACGATATGACGCAATGAGAAGGAGGTGATACCGATGTTGCAGTATACTGGACATCCTTTGTACGATGTGGGCGTGGCGACTGTTGTGGCTTTTGTCGGGAAGTCGGAACCGGGTTCATGTACCGACGCCGATCTGGATAAGGCGGCCTCTTTTATTGAACGAGAGTATGTCCGCGAACCGCTGAAGTCATTCTTGGGTGTTGCCTTTACAACCAACGCCTGGTTTAACCAGCCGTCTTTTAATAAACAGCCGCAGAAACGGCAGGAGTACGCAAGAAGAATACTGCGCAGCAGTGGCGAGGAGTCGCCTCGGGAGCGTTGTGTTTTTACGGGTGAGGCGGCGACTGCTACCGCTTTTTCGGACAAGCTTCCGCCCGGGCGTGCTTTCCGGCAGCATATCCCCATGCTTACGGGCGAGGGCGTGATTAATTTTCATCCGTGGGGCGATGCGGGGCTGCCGGTGTCCGGTAAGGCAGTGCTTTGTCTACAAGCGTTCCCTCTCGGTTGCGCCAAGTGCGGCGGAAAGCTACTGGCGGTGCACTCGGATAATCCAGACCTGATTTACGACTTTGCGGCGGAGTTTTTGGAGGATAACCGCCAAGCATTGATCCTGGCTCAGTTGTCGCACAGTACAAAGATGCCTGAAGCGAAAGCCTCCGCCAAAACACTGTTGATTGAAACGCTCCTCAAGATTGAGTTGCGGCGCCAAGAAGAGGCTGTGGACCGGCGGCCGTCCTCGGTCACTGCCTACCACCTGACGAATAGTGGCCAGTCCAACCCGTTGGATGAGCGGAATCCGCCTTTGGAGATATACCATTTACCGCTCGAGATTACCGGCTTTCTCTTCGCTCTGGTCAGCGCGGCCTACCATAGCGAATGGAATGCGATCGTGGAGCGGGCCTGGCGGTTGACCCTGCCGATAAAAAAGAAGCGGAGCGCGGACGGAGGCGGAGACGGCCGTCCCCGCCGGAATTTCTTATACGAAGACCTGTTCGGGCTACCCGACAACGCTCCGGTATTTATCCGCCGTTACTTCCTGCGAATACCGGTGCGCAACCGGCGGGAAGATGACCCCCGGCGTTTTTACTCGCTCAGGGATGAGGCAAGCCTTGTTTCCTGGAAGCTTACCGAGCTTTTACTATGGAAGGTGATGAATGTGGATAAAGAGCGCATCCGGCATATTCGGGAACTTGGTGACCGTCTGGCTGCTTACGTAAGTGGTGAAAATGCTCGCCGCTTCTTTATAACTTTTTACAGCGAGAGGAAATACGAGCTTTTCCGCAATGCGCTTGTTAAGGCCAACCTGGCACACGTGAAGCAGGGGAATCCGCCACTTATTACGCTTGATCCTTATATTCAGATATTCGAAGAAGGAAATGAGGTAGCACGTTCGGATTGGCGTTTGGCGCGTGACTTAGTATTAATCCGGATGATTGAACAGTTATATAACCTTGGCTGGTTAGGTAAAAACGTTGATGCCCTGCCGGATATTTCAGACGATACGGTAACTCAATGATTTTTTAAGGAGGAATTTCGGATGGCTTTTATTACCGGACTTTTTCTTCTGGACGCGCCCGCATCGGCGCTCAATAATGCAGGTGGAGTTTCTGATGATCGATTTGATAATAAGGTGGCAGTGAAGGTTATTCGAACTAGGGAAGGTATTTATCCGTACGTTTCGGCTCAAGCGTTTAGATATTGGCTTCGTACTACCCTGGAGCAAGCCAACGTTGGATGGATGTCGGCTCCTGTATATCGCGAGGATAAGGTCGCATATACCGATGCCGATCCAATTAAGTGGTGGGACGATGATTTATTTGGTTATATGCGCTCTCCAAGTGATAGTGCCGGCGCTAAGAAAAAACGTCAAGAAGATCCAGAATATAAGAAGTTGACTTCTTTACAGGTAAAGGATGGCAAAGAACTAACTATTACTCGTGCTGCACCATTTCGTGTAAGTACGTTGGTTTCCATAGCGCCTATGCCACAATCGCATATAGTCGAGGACTGGGAAGCTATGACTCGCTGTGAAGGTGATCAAATTCCGTACAGCAACCAGTTTTATCGCGCCACACTTAAAGGCTTGTTTTCCCTTGATATGAAGGCCAGCGGCACATTCTGGTACCGACAAAAGACTGGTTTCCGAAACCTCGACGATGTGCGGATTGAAAAAGCAGAAAAAGCCGGATTGATCCACCTTGAAGCGGAAAAAGCCTATCGGCTGCCTCTTGACCAGCGCATCCGGCGAGTGGCTGCCCTCTTTGAAGGAATGGCCGTTCTCGACGGCGGTGCCAAGCAAACACTGCACTATACTGACGTCGCGCCGCCCTTAGTGATTATGGCGGTAACGAAAGGCGGCAACCACGTCTTCGGGTATGTAGCGGGAGCAACCGGCAAGGGCCTGCCGGAACTAAAAATAGAGGCTCTGAAAGAGGCTCTAAGCGTTTTCGAGGACGAAATCCTTTCCGATGTCTATGTGGGCTGGGTACGCGGCTACTTAGACGAAGATCGGGCAAAGCTCGAAGAGTTTGCGAGAACAACCGAAGGCAGCAGAGTGAAGATCAGACATCCCCGGGAGGCTTTCAAGGCACTGGTCGAAGCGCTAAAGGATCCCGACAAAGCTGCCTCCTGGATGGAATAGGAGGAAGAACGCCGATGGAAGTGCTCAAGGTTGTGGCGGAAGGGGTTACCACTTCCTTCCGCTACCCCCACTTTATGCAAGGCGTCCAGCCGACGTTTGAGATGCCGCCGCCGGCGACGATTTACGGCCACATCTGCAGCGCTTTGGGGGAGTGGGTGTCTCCGGAAGGCGTAGAATTCGCCTACCACTTTACATACGTGGCCAAATTCGATGACGTGGAGCACACGCACATTTTAACACCCGGCGGCGGGAAGCTCCCTGGAACGAATTTGCCCAAGGCGCTGGTTGGTGTAGTCAACCCTTTCAAACGCGCCGTCCTTTTTCAACCTAAGTTGGTTCTCTACATTAACAGGCCGGAATGGAAGCCTGCCTTTCAATCGCCGCGGTATCCCGTGGTTTTAGGCAGGTCCCAGGACCTCTTTACTTATAAGCAGGTTGGTGTTGTTAGACTGGTTACTGCCGAAAACGCCTATTTCGAGCATGCCCTGGCGCCTTACAAAATGGCCTTGCAAACAGGCCGGGGGTATGTGGTATTGATGCCGCGTTTTTTGGATTATGACCGCGGGCGCCTCCCGACTTTTGCCCGTTACGTGGTGTTGCACCGGCGGGTCCATTCTGAAGAATTGCTAAGATACGAGGGGGAGGAGCAGGAACTCTACTGGGTTGATCCTGAGTCCCCCGAGGAAAAAGGCGCGCATCTCGGACTACTTTTTCACACCTTTGTAGGAGAATACGATGACCGACATTTCGTGGCCGGTATGGCTGGATGACGTCTGGGCAAAAAGCCCCTCGGAAGAAGGGAAACCGGGAGAAGGCATGGCTGCGCACACCTGGGAGGTATTAAAGCGGCTCTCGGAGCTGATCTTTCTGCGTCCCAACCTGCCGGAAATGGTTGGCTTTCCCGGTTTGTGGGACAGCCTCTTTTGGGCTTGCTGGCTACACGATTTCGGCAAGGCGGCGCGCGGCTTTCAACAATGCTTGCGCGACGGTCCGCGGTGGCTGCACCGGCACGAAGTGCTCTCGTTGGCCTTTATAGATTGGTTGAGAGAGATTTTGAATCCGGAAGAAGCACAGTGGGCGGCGGCGGGCATAGTTTTTCACCATAAGGACGCTGCAGAGATAGCGCTCCGGTATCTGGGACCCGACGAATCTTCCGCGGAGGCATTAGACTCTCTGACCGGCGATGTCGGAGGCGCAGTTCTTGAGGGGCTCTGGCGGTGGACGGCCGAATGTTCGCCGGCGTGGATCGAAGCGCTGGATCTTGCCGGTAGCGTCCGAACAGGACGGTTGGTTTCTTTAGATGAGGCACTAACCGTTTTCCGCCGCAGTGCTTCAGTTAACATCCGCCGCCGTCTACTTGGCCTTCGACGCTGGGAACGGGAACTCGGCTGCGAAAAATCCTTGGTCATCGGCGCGCTGGCGCTGCGGGGCCATATGACCGCCAGCGACCATACGGCTTCAGCGCATGCCGGATCCTTTTTGCGTTTTCCCTCCTATCAACCGGATGAGTTGTTAACCCGGTGGAGGTTGCCCAAGAACAAGCTGTACTCCCACCAGGCCGCCTGCTTGCAGGCGGAAGGCTCGGCTGTGCTGATTGCACCCACCGGCAGCGGCAAAACCGAAGCCGCGCTGCTATGGGCCTGTTCACAGAGCTACAGTAAAAAACCTCTACCCCGGCTTTTTTATACCCTACCTTACCAGGCGAGCATGAACGCAATGTATGACCGGCTGAGGCGAAAAAGCTTTCCCGACCTGGTAGGTCTGGAACACAGCCGCAGTATGCTGGCCCTGTACCGTCGCTTTTTAGAGGATGAGTATGACCGGCGAGAAGCGACACGGCAGGCGCGGTGGGCTGCGAACTTGTCACGTTTGCATTTCTTTCCGGTCCGGGTCTTGAGCCCGTACCAGATGCTCAAAGCTCCTTACCGTTTGAAAGGATATGAGGCGCTGCTGACTGACTTTTTCGAGGCCGCCTTCATCTTTGATGAGGTGCATGCTTACGAGGCAAAAAGATTGGCAGCGATTTTGTCCACAGTTAAATACCTCCGGATAAATTTCGGCGCGCGCTTCTTTGTGATGTCGGCAACCTTGCCGGGTTTGCTGCAGAGCCGGCTTGCAGAGGCCTTGGGTTCGGCTAAGATAATTAAGGCTACACCGGAGGTTTTTACGGCGTTCCAAAGACACCGGTTACTGGTGCAGGAGGGAGAAGTACTTGAAGAATCCTGGCTTGAGCGGATTTTGAGGGAAGCTCTTGAAGGCCGGAGTGTGCTGGTCTGCTGCAATACGGTAAAGCGTGCCCAGCAGGCATACGGAGAACTGTCGCGACGGTTGAACGGCCGGGGCGAAGTGGTGCTGCTGCACGGACGGTTTAACGGCCGCGACCGCTTGACTAAGGAACGGTTGATTCAGGAGGCAACCGGTTCCCGTTCCGCCGGGCGCCGCCCCGTAGTGCTCGTAGCCACCCAGGTGGTGGAGGTAAGTCTAGATATCGATCTGGATACCATTTACTCCGATCCGGCACCGCTGGAGGCCTTGATTCAGCGGTTCGGTCGCATCAACCGCCGTAGCTTAAAAGAATGGGCACCGGTAAACGTCTTCACTGAACCGGCTGACGGTCAGCAGATTTACGAAGCCGACTTGGTGCAGCGGTCTCTGGAAGTCTTGAAAAGGAATGCGGAAAGGATGATTGACGAAGCGGGAATTTCCGGCTGGCTGGATGAAATCTACCAGGGCGAGGTTGCCGCCCGCTGGAACGCGGCTTATCAGGAAGCTTACGAAGACTTCGAAGCCGCCTGTTTGAAAACCCTGCGTCCTTTTAACAGCAACGACAGCCTCGAGGAGATGTTTTACCGGGCCTTCGACAGCATCGAAGTGCTGCCGGCCTGCCTAGAAGATGAATACGAGACGTTAATAGTGGCAGGTGAGCCCCTGGAAGCCAGTCAATTGTTTGTACCGCTTTCATGGGGGCAGTTCTGTAAGCTCCGGCAGAACGGGCTGGTGCGTGAGGGCTGGGAAAAGTGGGTGAAGGTAGTGGAGGCGCCTTATAGCAGCGAACTGGGGTTACAGGCAAGGTAGATCACTGAAGTTTTCAATGGCCCCTGAACCGTCTTCGGTTTTTTCTGGCGGTAAGCATTCTTTTCGAGGTGATAATTATCAGGCATCCACCTTTCCGCCCGCCAGGCGAGGTAATCGCAAGCGGCCTCCGCGTTTTCATGACGAACCGCACTCCCAGATGATTGTACGGCTCAAGCATCAGCAGCCGCCAGAAGATCTCCCGTGGCCGCTGTGAAGTTGCCGAGTTGCGCACCGGAGGTTCTCCTCCTCTGGGCAGGAAAACTGGCGAAGATTGGCGAATAGACCAGTAGCTTTTGTGTTTATGGCGTGCGAAGAGATTTTTTAAGAAAGGCGAAGGTCATGCCCAAGCAAAGGCATAAGCTGTCTCACCTGAAAAGGTTAGTTCGAAAGTTTTTAGCAGTAAGCCATGAGACTTCAATGGAGGAGCTAGCGAACTATATCACCAAACACGCGCCAGCCTTGGCTACTCGTGTTACCACTAAAGAATTGGAAGAGATCGCTGTTCAAGAACGTATCCAAGCAAGTTATGCTCAGCGATGTGAGAATAAAATACCTGGTGAGGAAAATGCCATTAATTTTAACGCAAATAGCGCCGAAAATAAGATGATTCCTTCCAACGAGGTTATCAAGAGTTTAATAGAAAGAGGCAAAAAACGGGGTGCGCTTACTTACGCCGAAATAATAGAAAACCTCCAAGGAATCGAGTTGACTCCCGACGAAATTGATGCTATTTATGAGCATTTGACGATAATGGGAATTGATGTTGTTCCTGAAGTTGAAGACATTAACCCGACAGATAATTTGTCTGAGCCGCGTTCAGAAGAAATGTTAGACGACTTAGACTTAGAGTTCTTGGATCTTTTAGAAGATTCGGCTGAGCCAAATCAGGAACAGGTAGGGACAGAAAGTTTTGATGCCGAGGCAACCATTAGCCCTTTTTACGCTAAGCTATACAGTTTTCTTGAGTTTCTAAAACACGCCTACTGCCCGGAACGCATCATAAGAGACGTCACCAAATATGAAGAGATAATATTCTGGCAAGCTGATCTACCGTTAGGGAAAGGGTGCTTCCTTTCACGTGGTAGGCATTCTGATAGGGCGTGGTTGACGGTACATAAACAGGATATACCCGATCCGCCCAGGCCACCTGCTGAGCTTCTGTTGTGGTTTTCCGGAGGTTTTCACGATCCGCGAAAGCAACCAGAGTTCAAAAAAGTTTTAAATGAAGAGGCGTTTGAGAATGATCCTAAACGCTTAGGCCTATGGCGGGAATACATGGGAAAATGGGAACATTGGGCAGAAGAGGCCAAACCAAAGCGGCTAATTCAAGACCTTTATAACCGGCTCTTCCGGCTTAGCTTACGGCTGGAGAGGGAAGGCGAACGGCTGGAGTTGGTCTGGGGACATGGAATGCTTTACTGGCGGTTTGAAAATCAATCCATCAGGCACCCGGTTTTAACGACCAAAATGACCGTTGAGTTTGATGAAAGATCCGGCATTATCAAGGTCCTACCCGCCACAACTCTGCTGGGGAGTGCGCCGACCGAGTTTACCACAACTTTTTTCGATGGATTGCAGATCGAAAGTTTAATCAATGTGCGGAGTTTACGTGAGGAGCTCAATTTCAATCCGGTTAATCCGTGGAGCAAGGATAAATGCTTAGAACTTTACCAGCGCTTAATTAACGGTATTGACCCCGAAGGCTGGGTTCATTTTGATGGGCGCGAACTTGTACCTGAAACAAAGCCCCAGATTTCCCACGAACCGGTTCTTTTCCTTCGGTATAAGAGAATTGGATACCGCGAAGATATTGAAAAGATTCTTGAGGGTTTGAAAGCGGGCCAGATACCCCCTGGTCCCGTGACAGAGATTATTGGTAAAGATGAAGGTGAATCCGAACCAAAGGAAACAAAACCCGTGCACACAGAGGAGTTGTTTTTTCCGCTACCCGCCAATGATGAGCAGAGAAGGATTGCAGAAAGATTGGTGCAGCATATCGGCGTTACCGTACAAGGGCCGCCAGGAACAGGCAAGAGCCATACAATTGTCAATATGGCCTGTCATCTCTTGGCGCAGGGGAAACGTGTGCTTATAACCGCGCAGGCCGAGCGGCCGTTACGCGTACTCCGAAAAATGTTTCCGGAAAATGTCCGGCCGCTTTGTGTTCCCGTGCTGACCGATAGTTCCGGTTCCCTGGATGAGTTGAAGGAAGCGGTACGTGTCATCTCTGAAAATGTGGATTCGTTAGACAAAGAAAAAACGCGCTCTGATATTGAAAAGCTCCGGCAGGAACTGCGAACGATCAGGGAAAGGATTGCAGAACGCAGGTGGCGCCTCAAGGAAATTTCCCAGAGGGAAAATAAGCGCTACCGGTTCTTGGGACAGGAATATTCCCTCAGCGCCTTGGCAAAGTGGGTGAAAGAAGAGGAAGATCGTTTAGGCTGGATTCCTGATCCTTTGCCGCAGGAGGCAACTCTGCCGCTTTCCCAAAAGGAATTGGTCCGGTTATATGAATTATCTGGCATCATTCGGGCCGAAGATCGCCCGTATCTTGAACAAGAGTTGCCTGACCCTAACACATTACCATCAGGGAATGACCTAAGGAGTCTAAGCCAGGAAATTACCAGGTCTGAGACGGAGCTGAAGAACGGCGGTACTTTGCTCGGCAGTTGGCAGGTACATCCAAACTATCAGTTTACAAGTGTAAGCCAGCTTTATGAAGACACCCGGCAGGCGGTAACAAAAGCCGAACAATACCTGTATAACCCTTGGATGAATGCCGTATTTCGGGATGCGGTAGCTGGCGAAACGAGAAGGCAGGTTTGGGACGAACTGACTCTTTGGCTCGGAGAGAAGGCCGGGCAGTTAATCTCCTTGGCTAAAACTGTTGCGGAATACGTCATTGAAATTCCCCAGGATTTCTCGTTGGCGGAGTTAAAAGATCGGCTTACCGAACTTGAATCGCACTTTGAAAAAGGAAAACTCGGATTCTTTATTAAAAGAAAGTTCAGGTCTTTATTAGAAAGGTGCAAGGTTAACGGAACGCAGATTCGAAAGGATACCGATGTAAGGGTTATTTTGAACGAGATCGAGAAGCGCTGGCTCCAAGAAAAAATAGTAACTCGATGGAAGAATCAGGTTGTTCCCTTTGGAGCTCCGGAACTTGATTCCGCTGACCCGTACCTAATAGCCAAAATTGATGATTTTGCCCGTACAATCCGCGAAGTCGTAGAATGGCGGGAGAAAGTGTGGCGGCCGGTTGCCGAAGGGATGAAACGGCTCGAATTGTCTTTACCCGCAGAGATAACCCTCCAATCCTTACGAAAAGTTGTTAGACGGCTCGAAATGGTTCAGGAAGCAGTCAAACTTAAGGATTTACGAACGAAGTGGCAAAAGGTTGACCAATGCTTGAGAAGCGGCGTCGTCCGCGTTGGCGCATCTTCTTTGTGGTATGAACTGCGAGAAGCTTTTGAATCCAAAGCGTGGGGGAAGTGGGACGAGGTCTGTAAGCGTATCTGCTATTTACGGGAAGTGAAGGGCTGGTATAGCGAGTTTGTTTCTTTGAAAGCGCGTTTACAAAAAGTGGCTCCACGTTGGACCGAGATGATTGCCGCTGCAGGTGGAACGGGTCAACCGCTACAACCTCCGGATAACGCGGCGGAAGCCTGGGAATGGCGCAAAGCCGAAACCCTTCTGCAACAGGTAATTGCTGATGATCCGTCAGCCCTGTCGGCCGAAGTGGAGTCTTTAAGTGAAGGAGAAAAAAGGCTCGTTGGGGAGCTTGTGGCTCTTTCTACACTGATGGGCCTTGCTGAGCGGGTCAGCGAAGAGGAGCGCAGCAGCCTAATTGCCTGGCAAACCCATGTTGAAAGGATCGGTAGAGGTACCGGAAGGTGGGCTCCCCGCAATCGTCTCCTGGCCCAAAGGGAAATGCAGCGGGCACGCGGTGCTGTTCCAGTCTGGATTATGCCCCTTTACCAGTTGATTTCAAACTTTGATCCTACCGGCGAGCCTTTCGATGTCGTTATTATAGACGAAAGCAGTCAGGTAGACCTAAAGGGCATTTTGGCCTTTTTCCGGGCCAAGAAAGTTCTGGTGGTAGGTGATGATAAACAGATCAGTCCTTATGGCATCGGAGCAGATAGAGAGCGGATTCACGCTTTAATGGAGCAATATTTGGCGGAGGTACCCCACAAAGAACTTTTCGACCCGGACTCCAGTCTTTATAACATAGCTCAGGTATTTTTCCCCGGGGTTATTATGTTGCGGGAACACTTCCGCTGCCTTCCGGAGATTATTCAGTTCAGCAACGATCTTATGTACCAGGGCGAAATTCTCCCTCTAAGGAAGAAAGAACCCCATTTTGGTGATGACTGGAGGCCGGTGGTTGCGGTGCGGGTGGAGAACGGCTTCCGTCCTCCAGGCACAAAAGTAAACGAGCCTGAAGCCGAACATCTGGTTCAACAAGTAATCCAGTGCTGTGAGGACCAACGCTATGACGGTATGACCATGGGGGTTATTTCTCTCCTCGGGGAGGAACAGGCACGACTGATTGAAGAGATGCTATCCGAGAAGCTTGGACCAAGGGAAATGAGGCTTCGGCGGATTAGCTGCGGGGATGCCTACTATTTCCAAGGCGACCAGCGGGATGTAGTCTTCCTTTCCATGGTAGAGGCTAAGGGTGAACATATGATTGCAACCCTTAATAAGAGGAATGATTTACGGCGTTTCAACGTTGCCGCAAGCCGAGCGCGCAATCAGAAGTGGCTATTTTATTCCGTAGACCCCAATGACCTGCACCCAGAAGATGTAAGGGCAAGATTAATCAGCTATTGCTGCAACCCCCACCGCGTTCAGGAAAAGTTCAATAAATTAGAAGAATTGTGTGAATCGGAGTTTGAAAGGCGGGTGCTTCGGGATCTTCTTGCCAGAGGCTACCGGGTACGACCCCAGGTGCGGGCAGGGAATTACCGAATTGACCTGGTAGTTTACGGTATGAACGATTATTTGGCCGTAGAGTGTGACGGCGAAATTGCCCATCCCCTTGAAAAATGGGAGGAAGACTGGCAGCGACAGCTTGTCTTGGAGCGCGCCGGCTGGAAGTTTCACCGCATCAGAGGGAGCACTTATTTCCGCGATCGGGAAAGAGCTATTGCTGATGTGGTGCGTGTCTTAGAAGTGGCGGGGATATTACCCGGCAGATAGTTTAAGTTGGGGCTTCGCGGCATCGAAGTGCTGCCGGCTTGGGAGGTAGTATGAAGTAAAATGGGTGCGGGGAAGGAGGTTGCCGATGTCCATCTTCAGCAGTGAGTGCGTCATCTGCGGCAAAAAATTCAAAATGGGGCAAGCCGGGGTGCCAGGCACTTAACATATTAACATTTGAATAACATTTAAAGTGCGGGCTCGGTGCCAGGCACTTGACTTATTAAGGCACTTGACTTATTAACTTTTGTTTTAAATGGAAGAATGAGAAGACGAGAGACGAGAGCGCAGAAAAGAAATAGGGACATATGTGACTGATGAAGGTTAACCTGAAGAGCTCTTTTCTGGCTGGATTATCCGGTGGTATAGTTACTAGCTTGCTTTGGTATTTTATGGATCATCGGCCGGTTTTTAATTCCGTCATCTTTGGTTTAATTTTCTTTATCGGGTACTTTGGAATTGCATTTGTTGTTTGGCGGCGGTTGACGCAACTTGGATGAAGAAGGGGGAATGGAACATTTTGAAGCAAGCAGACCGGATCATCGTACCGGATGCTGCTGCTATTGAAACCATTCTTGACGAGCATCCGGAGTTGCGGGTGCTATGGAAGCATTTGTCTGAATTACCCGGGGCGGTAATCAACGGGGTGAATCTGGTATACCGCGTTCATTATGAAGCGGTGGCCGAAACACAAGCGGGGGTTCGGTGCCAAGCACTTGACTTATTAACTTTTGCTTGAATGGAAGAATGAGAAGACAACCCGCCAATCACCAAATTCTTACTTATAGCGGTTTTGGAGCCGTTAGCCTGGAAATCTGGTTTGGGATCCTGTCTCGAAAGGTATTGAAAGGCGCGAGCCATCGTAGCACTGACGAACTCCGCCAATCCATCGAAGCATTCATAGCAGCCTATGGCCCCCGCAAAACCGTTTATTTGGAAAAGGGAAGTCAAAGGGTCTCGACCAAGAAATACTATCGTGAACTTACGCAATTGAACACTAGAACCAATAACGTCGCGAAAACCAAGACCTTAAACACTTTATGCAAGATAACCATCCCCTTTCGAAATTTAGCCTTCAAAAAAAAGAAGAGCACCAGGGTTTCTCCTGGTGCTCTCGGTAAAACCCTAAGGCTAAATCAAACGGCGGCGCTCTCGGAAAATTCGCGTACCGGAACAGTTGTCGTTTTGAAATCAGGACCTTCTATAACTGCCAGCTTCTCCATGACTTTCGCCACCCGAGCGGTGTAATACTGTTCACCGCATTGGTGACATACCCCGGCGGGCACATTCTCGATAATTATTAGGCCTGCCTTTGTTCTGTAATCTACGTTGACAAGCTGCTCCTCTACGGGGCCGCCGCAGAAGGAGCAGTTCGCGTATTCGTGCTTCACTGCTCTTGCCCCCTCTTCCGTGTTTTCCAATCAGGTTCCCATTTTACCGGG
Organism: Bacillota bacterium; assembly: GCA_040755195.1. Taxonomy (GTDB): domain Bacteria; phylum Bacillota; class Desulfotomaculia; order Desulfotomaculales; family Ammonificaceae; genus SURF-55. The sequence goes on along the minus strand of JBFMBL010000027.1, from coordinate 17,147 downwards.
TTCGGAACGTAGACGGTTATGATCCGTATCCACTCGCGAAGGAGGAAACCGACCACCAAATGCACAGGGCGGCCGTCATGTGCCCATCCGAAGACCAGACAACTCGCTCCGCGCTGATCGTCCGGGTAATCCTCTATAACCTCGCCCGTTCGAACGGCGTTTTCAATATCTGCAAGGTTTAAACCGTCGTTACGCCGTTCTCTCTCCGCGTGCTGTGATATTTCATATCGTTCCAAGGACACAGCCTGACGGATGAATTTGATATCCATGACTAACGCCTCTAATTTATAGTATATCGGTAGGTATCAGCTACAGGCAAGGGTGTTTACACACGCGGATGAGGAAGCCGGGGTGCCAGGCACTTAACATATTAACATTTTGAATAACATTTAACGGGCTCGGTGCCAGGCACTTGACTTATTAACTTTTGTTTTAAATGGAAGAATGAGAAGACGAGAGACGAGAGCGCAGAAAAGAAATGGGGACATATGTGACTGATGAAGGTTAACCTGAAGAGCTCTTTTCTGGCTGGATTATCCGGTGGTATAGTTACTAGCTTGCTTTGGTATTTCATGGATCATCGGCCGGTTTTTAATTCCGTCATCTTTGGTTTAATTTTCTTTATAGGGTACTTTGGAATTGCATTTGTTGTTTGGCGGCGGTTGACGCAACTTGGATGAAGAAGCAGAGGATTTATGATTATTCAAACCGGAAAAAACGGAACCAAAAAAAACGAGGACAACCAAAAAGCGGGGGTGCAAAGAATGAGGAGGTCTGGCTTTTGAGTAAGGAGGTTATTTTCTTGGTCGAAGAATCCGCTGAGGGCGGATATGAGGCGCGTGCGCTTGGTTATTCCATTTTTACTGAAAGTGATTCCCTCGAAAACCTCAAAACTGCAGTCCGTGATGCTGTTCGCTGCCATTTTGAAGAAAACGATCTGCCTCAAATCATTCGTCTCCATTATGTAAAAGATGAGGTTATTGCCATATGAAAATCCCGCGGGATGTAAGCGGGGCAGAACTGGCTAAGCTTCTTGCAAGATCTTCACCGGGATAGGAGTCTTAGTTTGGCTTGTGGGGGTTTTGATTAGCGATTCTGATTCTGAGATAACTATGCCTGCTCGCACGACCTACAGCCCTTTGTTTTATCTTCTGGCTGGAATCCTAATCGGTGACCTGTGGCTGAATGGTCGCGATTGAAGAAGCGTTTGCCGATTGTTATACGGTAGAGTTACTACCTGGACTGAGTCAATATTCTTCTTGTTGGGTGGGTGCTGTAATGCTATAATTATTATGTAAGCATTACTACTAAGGAGTGATTGGATGATCCGAACACAGGTACAATTAAACGAGAAACAGTTTAAAGCTTTGAAAAACCTGAGCTCAAAGGAAGGCGTTTCTTTGGCGGAGCTTATTAGAAGGGCCGTAGACGATTTGGTACGCAAGAATGATGCCTCAGTTCTGAAGGAAAAAATGCTGGGTATTGCCGGCAAGTTCAGGTCCGGGCTGGGCGATCTTGCGGAGCAGCACGACCGGTATTTTGCCGAAACGAAAGAGGAAAAATGAAGGGAGAAAAGGTTTATTTAGACACTTCCTCTTTCCTAGCGATAATGGATGCTGACGATAAGTTCCACGAACAGGCGAGCGATATATGGAAGAAGCTGGTCGATTCAGGGGTGCAGCTCCTCTGCAGTAATTACGTTGTTATCGAAACGTCTGCTCTACTCCAAAGACGCCTGGGTATCGAAGCGTTGCGGGCGTTTTATGCCAACGTATGGCCCGGATTAACCATCTTATGGGTGGATAATGATACCCATCTTGCCGGGGTGGAGGCCGTACTGACTGCACGCCGCCGTAACCTGAGCCTGGTTGATTGCATTAGTTTTATTGTTGCCCGCCGGACAGGGATTGAGAAGGTTTTCGCATTTGACCCCCATTTTAAGGAATACGGTTTTGAAATGCTGAAAGTGAGCACTTGAACCTGCGTTTTTTGACAAGGTGGCGTATACGTTAAAAGAAAACGCATAATCAACAGAAGGGGCGAGGCAAGCTAAAGCTTTTCCCTTTAGAAACAGTATAAGTGTTCCGAACCGTTGGAGAAGGCGAAAGAGTAGATTGCATGACTTCCCCGAAGACAAGGGGACGAGGTTTTAAAGGCGAAAGGATGAAGGCGGAAGGCGGAAGGCGGAAGGATGAAGGCGCAAAGTTGACGACTTTTCAGTCCCCAATTCTCAGGGTCAATCGATGTAACCTTTTGGCAAAGGGGCCCAACCCCTTTGGTTCGGGTTTCGGATAAATGTAATCATCTAAGCGTCTTCAAACTCGAACAGTTCCTCAATGGCGACGCCAAATACGCGGGCGATCCGGTAAGCGAGCTCCAGGGAAGGCATATAGCGCCCTTGTTCAAGGTAATGGTTTCCCGGCGCACGTCCACGGCGTCCGCCAGGTCTTTCTGCGTCATGTTCATCCGGGCCCGATGGACTTTGATGTGTGTCCGCAGTTTACCCATTACGCGATACCTCAGCGGTCGTATTTGGCGAAAGAGCCCACGAAGGTCAGGATGGACACGGGGTAAACCAACATTACACCCAGGAGCGCGGTCTCGGCGGTCCGCATGACGCCGGTATACGCGATAACGAGGGCCAGACCTACGAAGGTAACTGCCCAGGCGTTCAACCCCGCCTTGGCGAGGTTCAGCGAAAAGCGCTCGTCGTTCTTGATATTTGCGAAGACGAAGAACGCGAAGCCGCCGAAGAACCCGTAGAAGCCGGGGTTGTTCGTGAAGAGTCCCAGAAGCCCTATAAACCCCAAAAGCCCCAGGTACTTTAGAGGTGAACCTTTAATACCCATCTGCAAAAAGACCTCCTGTTACAACCTTATAACTTTATGTTATTTATTTGGATATTGCTCCCGGTGATGTTTTAGAGGTTGTGGAAAGCGGGAGAAGCCTTATCTTGCGGCCTACCCGTAAGAAGGGGAATAAGAAAGAGCTTACCGTCTTGCTTGAACGGACCTCTGGTATTTGGAAAAAGTCCACTAAGGACGGAGCGGAAATAATGCGGGAAATCCGCCGGGGAAGTACGCGCGATTTCTGGGGAGATTAAGCCGGTATTGATAGACACTGATGTGTTCGTTAACCATTTCAGGGGGCAGGCGCCTGATACCTTGTTTTTAAAAAGGGTGATGGTGGAAGAGGAATTCCGGGGCATGTACTCCGCTGTTACGGAGGTAGAGCTTTTTGCTGCGGAAAAGGTTTCTCAGGCACAAGCGGATGATATCGAGACTATTTTGTCAAACCTGCAGCGAATTGATCTAAACAGTCCGATAGCTAAACTCGCCGGCCAGTTGATGGGAAAGTTACGGAAGAGCCATGGTTTGGAAATGCCCGACGCCATTATCGCATCCTCCGCACTTGTTTGCGGCGCTGTTCTGGTTACCAGAAACACGCGGCATTATTCTTTTATACCCGGATTGTTGTTAACCTCACCCGATGTCTTTGCGGGTTCGTGAAGATAGCGTAACTTATGATTCCGATGTTTAATCGGCGCTTCTGCCGGAGCGCGGGTCTTTTTGCAGACAGGCCCGGACATACCGGATTGCGCTGTACGGCACATCTTCCGGCAGTAACCGCTTGATCGGCGCAAGCCGCTGTATTCCCGCCTTCTCCATCGCCCGGTAGATCAGCTTGCGTGTGGGCCAGGGAACCAAATCGTCAATGGCGATTCTGTTCGAAGCCACCAGGGCGGCCAGATAGTCTTCCACGCCGGAAAACGCCAGGTCCAGGCGTGCGGCGATATCGGACACGGCCAGACCCTGCCGGAACAACCCTTCGACTTTGTCCAATATTAAGTCTTTTCCGGTTGCCGGGTGGTCTTCACCGGCGCTGGCCGGTTCTGTATTTGGCGGTTCGGGGGCGTGTGGTTCTTGCGATTTAGGGTCGGATACCGTATGGGGCTTAATAATATCGATGAGTTGTTCTCCGTACTTGGCAAGCTTTTTTTCTCCCATGCCGTTTATGGCCGCCAGCGCGGCTATCGTTACGGGCTTTCGGGCCGCAATCTCTTTCAGGACCCGGTCGTGAAAGAGCATAAACGGCGGAAGGGATTCCCGTCCGGCCAGTTCGGTACGAAACCTTTTGAGCGCCCCGAGCAGGTCCTGGTCCACATCCGCCGGTTTGCCGTCGTTTGCCGGGGCCGTGCTTTCCTTTTCCGGAGGGTCGACCAACTCCGCCCGTACCGGTATGGTCAGCCCGTCCTGCAACGCTTTTCTTCCCAAATCGGTCAGAACCACAACGGGGTACTCATCGCGGGTCACGCGCAGATAACCGTCTCCGATGAGCTGGCTTACCAGGCCGCGAACCGCTGTTGCCGATAAGGCGGACAGTTTTCCGTAGGCCCTTGTCTTATGGTACCCCCCTTGGAGGATGTCACCGGACTGTGACCCCCGCAACACATCGACGAGCTTCTTAGCCCCGAGAGGACGGGGCAGTTCTTTGATGCATTTGAACACGGTAAGCGGCAGCGTAGAATCCACCCTTCCGGTCCGGTCGATGCAATTATCGCAGCAGCGCGACGGCCGGCCCCGGGGTTCTTCGCCGAAGTAGCCCAGCAGTTCCGTCCGGCGGCAGCGGCTGGTGTGGATCCATCGTACCATGGTCGCCAGCTTCTCTCTTTTGGCCGCGGCGCGTTGCCCCACCTGTTGCAGGACTGCGTTCATCATCGCACGGCTTGGTTGTCTGGGTCCCATTGTCAGGTGCAACTGTTCTTTGTCACGGTCCTCAAGGCTGAGTACTTCCAACCGCTCCAGCATGCTGATGAGGAGGCGCAGTTTTATTTCGGTGAACCCGTTTACCGCTATGGTTGAAACGGTTAAAACGACGGTATTGTTTTCTCCGGGCGCCGATTTCGCCGATTTCAGGGCCTGCCAGAACGCGGTAATATCATCCCTGGTCAGGGTTTCGTTATTGATAATCCACTCTTGCAGTTGCTGGTCCCGGTGCGTGAAAAACAGGACGCAGTCCGCCGGTCGGCCGTCCCTGCCGGCCCGGCCTACCTCTTGGTAATAGGCTTCCAGAGATCCCGGGAGGTTGTAATGGATCACAAACCGGATGTCGGGTTTATCGATGCCCATACCGAAGGCGTTAGTACCTACGATGACCTGTACCCTGCTTTCAAGGAAAGCCTCCTGAAGGCTGTTTCGGACTTCGGGCTCCAGCCCGGCATGATATGCAACCGCACTTACCGCCAGGTTGTCGGCCAGCCAGGCGGCCAGCTTTTCCGCTTCCTTACGGGTGGCCACGTAGATAAGTCCGCTGTCTTTTTTCCCGGCCAGCAGGGTGCGCAATTGTGCGAGTTTGGCTGCCGTGCCGGCAAAGGTTTTCACCGTATAACAGAGGTTGGGCCGGTCGCTGGATGTCACTACCTTTGCGGCGGCGGGGATGTCGAGTTGTTTTATGATATCACCCTGGACGGATGGAGTGGCGGTGGCGGTCAGGGCAAGCACCCTCGGATTACCCGACAGTTGACGCCTGAACTCCCGGATGCCGAGGTAATCGGGACGGAAGTCGTGTCCCCAGGCGGAAATGCAGTGGGCTTCGTCAACGGCAAGAAGGGAAACCGTCAACCCCGCCAAATGGGCAAGAAAGGCACGGCTCCTCAAACGCTCCGGCGCGACGTATACCAGTTTGTATTTGCCCTCGGCCATCCCGGCAATTCGCCGGCGTTGTTCCGAAAAAGACAACTGGCTGTTTATGAACGTTGCCTGACGTAGATTCATGCCGTGCAGGGCGTCGACCTGGTCTTTCATCAGAGCTACCAGCGGGGAGATGACGATGGTGACGCCGGGCAGCAACAACGCCGGCAGTTGGTAACAAAGAGATTTGCCCTGGCCGGTGGGCATGACGGCCAGGACGTCATTACCGGCAAGCAGTTTTTCGATGACTTCCCGCTGCCCTGCACGAAAGCCGTCAAAACGAAAATGGCGCTTCAATGCTTCCTCCAGGCTGTTTTGCATAACTCCTCCATGGTCACCGGCCGCGTTAGTCTCCCGCCGGAGGCGCGCTGCGCAGTATTGGTTCTGTTTTATTTATGCTTTTCTAAAGGAAAATCCTGCGACCGTTAGGGGCATATACCAAAACTCCGACGATAAATCAACCCGCGTGGAGCAGGGCAAGGTCGTGGAAGAAATCCCGTTCCATGATCTTTCTTAGATGACCATCGCCACGCGCGGGGTATCTCAAGAACCAGGCGAACGTGCTCAAATATTTCGGCAAGTACAGGCGCGAGAACTTGCGTAGCAAAACCGATATTAAACAGTACCTTTACTGCCCGCGGGTGATATTTTTCAGCTATGTAGCTCCGGTGGAGAAAAAAGTTACGACGAAAATGAATGTCGGCAAAGAAGAGCATTTCGCAGTGACGCGGATCGAGGAACGCCGGCGGCTCCGGGCATACGGTCTTGCGGGTGGGGAACGGCGGTTCAACACATACCTGCGGTCTTTGCGACTGGGGCTTGAGGGTGTGCTCGACATGTACATAGCGACGCCACGGGGCGATTTCCCGGTGGACTTCAAAAACGCCAGCAGAGTGGCGCTCAACCACAAGTACCAGTTGACGGCTTACGCTCTTCTTCTTGAGGACCATTTCTCCCGGCTGGTGCGCGGGGGGGTTATCTACCTCATTCCATACAAACGGGCACATTATATCGAACTTACTCCCGACACCCGGCTTTATACCAGACGGCTCATCGGCGCCGTTCGGAACCTCGTCGCGCGGGAGCATTTTCCTGCTGCGCCCCGGCGATGGGGGCGCTGCGTTGACTGCGAGTACCGGAATTACTGCGGGGATGTGGGATAATGTATTTCCTTACGGACGAGGAAAAGAAGCACCTGTTGCGCTATCACCTGCCGCGGGCGCGGGAGCGGGGCGTCGCGGAGGAACTGCGGGGTTGGAACTGGCACCAGCCGCCGCTTGAACCGGTTTACCGCAATGTGATCCTGGCTTTCTACGAGGTGGCGAACGCATATTGCCCGACCGGCCGCGATGTTTACCTGCGCCGGGTGCATAAAGAAAAAGGACAACCCAATGTGGCAATGGTCCGGGGTTCGATCTTTCATGCCGTCGTCGCCGGTGTGATAGTGGCCGCAAAGCGGGCGATTTACGGTGAAGGGGTGACCAATTACCAGGCCATTTGCGAGCGGATTCAAAGTGGATGGGCAAGCGCCTGAGCGTATCTATTCAGGCGTCCCGTTGTTGGGCGCGGCGACCTGAGAGGTGCGAGGTGGGAGGTTAGAGGTGAGAGCCTATAGTGAAACTTACTAAGCGAATTTCACCGTCTCAAATCCCACTTCTAACTTCACACTTCTCACTTCCCAATTGCTCTGCTTGCATCTCGCCGCGTTCCGCCAAAGAAACACTCGCGGCTGAATAGTTACGCCTGAGCGCCTGATTGCCGGGAATCGTCTGTAGCAGGATACATCCCTTTCAAAGAGGCCTTTTGCCGTTGACCGTACCATGGGTTTTGTGATACATTTCTATTATCGATACCTATTCGGTAAGGGGGAGGTAACTTGGATGGCAGACGTGGTAGTGTCCAGTAAGTACCAAATAGTCATCCCGGCTGAGGTGCGTAAATCTCTGGGTATAAAAAAAGGGCAACGATTGCACCTTCTGGTAGAAAACGGGAGTATCAAATTGATTCCGAACTTATCTTTAGCTGAAATGCGCGGCTACCTGAAGGGGATGGATACGAACCTGGCACGGGATGAGGAGGATCGATTTTGATTGTGATAGATTCCTGCGGCTGGCTTGAGTTTCTTGCCGACGGGTCACTTGCCGAGGAGTATGCGTTATATTTTGCCGAGCCGGACGAGATAGTTACTCCGGCAATTGTTGTTTATGAAGTGTCAAAAAAGGTTTGGCGGGAACAAGGGAAGGAAAAAGCGCTTACTATTGCAGCCCAAATGCATCAGACGAAGATCGTTCCTTTTGATGCTTCTTTGGCGTTGTGCGCTGCCGGTGTTTCACTTCGCCACGGTCTGCCCATGGCTGATGCCGTTGTTTATGCCACAGGCGTGCAATACCATTGTAAGATCGTTACAAGCGACGAGCACTTTAAAGAGTTACCGGAAGTGATATTCATCCCCAAAAAACCACTTTATGGTAAGTCATAAACCACAGCTAAAGTACCCCCGAAACATCGACGCCGCGCTTCTATCTTTGTTTTAACTAGGTAAATTTGTATGTTATGCAGGGATGGAAGAAAAGTTGTGGAAATATATTAAGATGATTCTTGAGTTTTAAAATTCTTGGATTTCGTCAAATCAGAGAATTTATGGATTGTATTGTACAGATACCGGCTTCTAGCTCTTGATCTTTTAAATTTTATAGCTTTTCGAAAAAGAAGGGGGTTTTTATGCAGAAAGAGCCTTTTCGAAAAATTGGGCTTATGGAAGGCACTGACCAAGCGTCGAAAGCCTTCAGCCGCAAGGGTTTGAAAAAATGATTGAGTTGAGTTGCACCGATTACCCCGAAGACAAGGGGACTGAAAGATGTTAAAGCATATTAGCAAACCCCAACGCACATAAGGTTGCACCGATTACCCCGAAGACAAGGGGACTGAAAGGTGCTTTGCGTTTGACCAGTACTACCGCGTCGTTAGGTTGCACCGATTACCCCGAAGACAAGGGGACTGAAAGTTGTTTCATCTGGGCAGTATACGTTTGTAGGTACAAGCAGTTGCACCGATTACCCCGAAGACAAGGGGACTGAAAGGCAAAGCCGCGTGGCTGTAACAACACAGGTCATATACCGTTGCACCGATTACCCCGAAGACAAGGGGACTGAAAGTTTGCAGTTCGACCTGAAGGCTCTGTTGGAGCGACCTGTTGCACCGATTACCCCGAAGACAAGGGGACTGAAAGGCTGATTGCCGGCCTTGTCACATATAAAGCGGTCACGGGTTGCACCGATTACCCCGAAGACAAGGGGACTGAAAGAAACCGCCTGGTTCAGCCGTTCTCAAAGACGGGGACCAGTTGCACCGATTACCCCGAAGACAAGGGGACTGAAAGTGGCCCGGCTGGAGGCGTCCGGGGTGAGGCGCGAGCAGTTGCACCGATTACCCCGAAGACAAGGGGACTGAAAGGGTGACGTGGAAGTGGTTGTGGATCTCGACTTTGCGTTGCACCGATTACCCCGAAGACAAGGGGACTGAAAGTTGTGAATCCACTTGAATGAACTTATCTGCCGCCACGTTGCACCGATTACCCCGAAGACAAGGGGACTGAAAGAGCCCTGCGGGAGGAGCAACTCAACTGCCCGCCAGGTTGCACCGATTACCCCGAAGACAAGGGGACTGAAAGGCAAACATTGCCGCCTTCCCTTTCCGCAACACCCAGTTGCACCGATTACCCCGAAGACAAGGGGACTGAAAGGTGCTTGAGGACGGGAGAATAGTGTCTTATGTGAGTTGTTGCACCGATTACCCCGAAGACAAGGGGACTGAAAGAAGATTATAACTTCGCCGCTAACTAACTTACTGTCGGCGTTGCACCGATTACCCCGAAGACAAGGGGACTGAAAGGGCTTTACGTCTTTTTGTTCGCGGCAAAGGTGAACCTCGTTGCACCGATTACCCCGAAGACAAGGGGACTGAAAGGCCGGAGCCGGAATCCCGGCAGGAATTTCCATAAGGTTGCACCGATTACCCCGAAGACAAGGGGACTGAAAGTGGCTTTGAGGTTTGCCGTGTCAACATTCACCGCTGTTGCACCGATTACCCCGAAGACAAGGGGACTGAAAGTGCTTTTATTGCCCAATTCCAGGGCTTGTAAAAAGGTGGTTGCACCGATTACCCCGAAGACAAGGGGACTGAAAGAAACATACAAGGCAACCAATTAACTCTGCAATGTCGTTGCACCGATTACCCCGAAGACAAGGGGACTGAAAGGCTCTACGGCAAGACCGGCGCGTTGCTGGTGCAAGCCAGTTGCACCGATTACCCCGAAGACAAGGGGACTGAAAGATCAACATTGCAGGGGATTATGTCGGTTCAACATTGTGTTGCACCGATTACCCCGAAGACAAGGGGACTGAAAGCGTACGTGAGGGTCCGTAAAATAAAGTAACCTGATGTTGCACCGATTACCCCGAAGACAAGGGGACTGAAAGTCCTTAAATCCGCCAGCGTCATTTGTGCGTCCGCTCTGTTGCACCGATTACCCCGAAGACAAGGGGACTGAAAGATTGTAAACCTGTGAGCACCCCGAGGTTTACAATTAGTTGCACCGATTACCCCGAAGACAAGGGGACTGAAAGTTTTTGAAGACGACCAGACCACAGTCACTTACTGCGAAGGTTGCACCGATTACCCCGAAGACAAGGGGACTGAAAGTTATTGATTGGCTGACTGAGAAAGATATTCCAGATTGTTGCACCGATTACCCCGAAGACAAGGGGACTGAAAGAATCCGCTTTACAAACAAGGGTTTAGCAGGGTGGGGTTGCACCGATTACCCCGAAGACAAGGGGACTGAAAGGCCGAACACCTTCCGCGGGTGTGCTACAAGGTGGACATGGTTGCACCGATTACCCCGAAGACAAGGGGACTGAAAGCTGGATCGTCGGAGTCAAGGTGAGAAAACCCGGACCCGTTGCACCGATTACCCCGAAGACAAGGGGACTGAAAGGTTTATACGCGAGCGCTACGCTGCTCGTCTTGTCCGTTGCACCGATTACCCCGAAGACAAGGGGACTGAAAGGGAGAAGCCGTTCACGCCCCACCCGTCACCCCACGGTTGCACCGATTACCCCGAAGACAAGGGGACTGAAAG
>JBFMBL010000027.1:0-6217 GCA_040755195.1 Bacillota bacterium | reverse complement strand
GTTGCACCGATTACCCCGAAGACAAGGGGACTGAAAGGGAGAAGCCGTTCACGCCCCACCCGTCACCCCACGGTTGCACCGATTACCCCGAAGACAAGGGGACTGAAAGCCAACAGAGAGCAGAAGGCAGGGCGGTTAGCCCTGCATAGTTGCACCGATTACCCCGAAGACAAGGGGACTGAAAGTTCACGTTCTGCCCAGAGCCAGGGCCATTGCTTTTTTGTTGCACCGATTACCCCGAAGACAAGGGGACTGAAAGCATCGGCGATAATCTGCTTAACCTTGTCCTTGTTAGCAGTTGCACCGATTACCCCGAAGACAAGGGGACTGAAAGCCCCCGGCTTCAGGAGAGACGGCTTTTTTGTACCGGGGTTGCACCGATTACCCCGAAGACAAGGGGACTGAAAGATCGCTGACAGTCCCAGACAAGCCACTTTTTAAAAGGTTGCACCGATTACCCCGAAGACAAGGGGACTGAAAGCTTTACTCGTGGGTTGGCGTGTTCTCTCGTCTCAGTCGTTGCACCGATTACCCCGAAGACAAGGGGACTGAAAGGAGGTGGTGTTAGTTATGAGCAAAGAGTATCAGAAGGTTGCACCGATTACCCCGAAGACAAGGGGACTGAAAGACCAGCTTCGAAAACACAGGCAAGAGCATAGTCCCGATGGTTGCACCGATTACCCCGAAGACAAGGGGACTGAAAGAAGGTCAAAGGACCAAGTGCAGCAGCGATGCCGGTAATGTTGCACCGATTACCCCGAAGACAAGGGGACTGAAAGCACCTACTTTCACGGTCAGGTCGTGCGGTTTGTGCGGCGTTGCACCGATTACCCCGAAGACAAGGGGACTGAAAGCCGTGTTCCTGGGCCTGAACAGCAATGCTTCAGGCGGATGTTGCACCGATTACCCCGAAGACAAGGGGACTGAAAGAGACCCCGGTTATACGGGTTGACCGGATCCGGCTCAGTTGCACCGATTACCCCGAAGACAAGGGGACTGAAAGCTTCCTTCACTCGAAGCCACGCTTTTCTAAAGGCATCGTTGCACCGATTACCCCGAAGACAAGGGGACTGAAAGGGATGCAGCCCACGCGGCGCATAAGCCGGGCGCACCGAAGTTGCACCGATTACCCCGAAGACAAGGGGACTGAAAGCATCCGTGACTTCCTGGACTGGAGGGCGGATGCGGAACGTTGCACCGATTACCCCGAAGACAAGGGGACTGAAAGATCAACCCTAAAAAAATTATGATGCCGCCAACTACGTTGCACCGATTACCCCGAAGACAAGGGGACTGAAAGGATGCTCGTAAAGGTGGCCGACTAAAAGCAGGATGGCGTTGCACCGATTACCCCGAAGACAAGGGGACTGAAAGAGGGCCAAGAGGACCGGAAGCGGTCCCGGATCGTGAGGTTGCACCGATTACCCCGAAGACAAGGGGACTGAAAGCCGCCAGATATAAGCTATCGTGCCGCCCGCGTTATAGTTGCACCGATTACCCCGAAGACAAGGGGACTGAAAGTGCGTCGAGGCGCTGTAGTTCTCGGTGCTGCATGACGGTTGCACCGATTACCCCGAAGACAAGGGGACTGAAAGGCGTGCTGACCTCCGCCACCCTGTCAACCAAGAACGAGTTGCACCGATTACCCCGAAGACAAGGGGACTGAAAGATTGGCGTAGTGGCAGGATCGCGGCTAAATGATCGTTGTTGCACCGATTACCCCGAAGACAAGGGGACTGAAAGTTACAAGGAACTGCTGTTGAAAGCCGAACCCATCGGGGGTTGCACCGATTACCCCGAAGACAAGGGGACTGAAAGTTCTTTCGGCCAGGCCATCCGGAGTGCCACCGAGGGGTTGCACCGATTACCCCGAAGACAAGGGGACTGAAAGCTCCAGCGTAGCGTCTGGGTTTGGCCAGGACACGGAAGTTGCACCGATTACCCCGAAGACAAGGGGACTGAAAGTTTCAAGGCGGCAGGAGGTGACTAAAGCGGTGACCGTTGCACCGATTACCCCGAAGACAAGGGGACTGAAAGATCTGCAGCAGTTTTTCGTTGACCACCCCAACATGCGAGTTGCACCGATTACCCCGAAGACAAGGGGACTGAAAGGCGATTTGCCGCACTTAATACACACCAGCATCACCTGTTGCACCGATTACCCCGAAGACAAGGGGACTGAAAGGGCTGCCATGTTATCGACCTCCTTGCGCCGCCCGTTTGTTGCACCGATTACCCCGAAGACAAGGGGACTGAAAGTGCTTGTGCAGCTTGCGGTAGTCGAAGCCTTCCGGAGTTGCACCGATTACCCCGAAGACAAGGGGACTGAAAGGGACCGTGCTGCACTGGGAGTATCGCCACCAGGTGGGTTGCACCGATTACCCCGAAGACAAGGGGACTGAAAGCGTTGGTCAGCTCGTCCACGCCGGGGATGTACGTCTCCGTTGCACCGATTACCCCGAAGACAAGGGGACTGAAAGGTCCCTGCCCCTGGAGTTATGATCTGATCCATATCAGTTGCACCGATTACCCCGAAGACAAGGGGACTGAAAGCCAGGCTCCTGGCCTGGGCAATGGCCTGCCGCACAGGTGTTGCACCGATTACCCCGAAGACAAGGGGACTGAAAGGACGTTGATGCAGGAACAACTGGACAACAACAAGCAGAGTTGCACCGATTACCCCGAAGACAAGGGGACTGAAAGGGGTCTGGTACGTTATCGGCCTGATCGCCCTCGGGGTTGCACCGATTACCCCGAAGACAAGGGGACTGAAAGAAACTTTCGAGACCGGAAAAGGCGGGATAGTCTGCGGTGTTGCACCGATTACCCCGAAGACAAGGGGACTGAAAGGATACCCCCCCTCGCGGAGCAGTTGCACGATCTCCGTTGCACCGATTACCCCGAAGACAAGGGGACTGAAAGACTGCGGTGCGGCAGCTCAAGGAACTCGAACGCCATAAGTTGCACCGATTACCCCGAAGACAAGGGGACTGAAAGCACTTTCATGTAGGGATAATTGAAGAGCATCCCCTCGTTGCACCGATTACCCCGAAGACAAGGGGACTGAAAGACGAGGTTAAATATTACTGCGCCAAAAGCCTCTCGTAAGGTTGCACCGATTACCCCGAAGACAAGGGGACTGAAAGCGGGGTGTCCGGGGCGCTTGTTCAGGGGGCGGCGGGTTGCACCGATTACCCCGAAGACAAGGGGACTGAAAGTCGGCGGCGGATCGGGATCCGGTTGGAACTGTTCCTGTTGCACCGATTACCCCGAAGACAAGGGGACTGAAAGTACAAACGCCCTTTGAACGGCAGGCTGCTGGCCTTCGTTGCACCGATTACCCCGAAGACAAGGGGACTGAAAGTGGGCCAGGGTCTGCATGTACTGCTTGCACGCTCCGTTGCACCGATTACCCCGAAGACAAGGGGACTGAAAGTGGCGAAGAGCGCCGGCGCGCCGGCATCGCCCGGGGTTGCACCGATTACCCCGAAGACAAGGGGACTGAAAGGAGTAGCCCGCTGATCATCCCGGAGGAGCTTCACCCGTTGCACCGATTACCCCGAAGACAAGGGGACTGAAAGTGTTGCAGGCACAGCTACCCGAAGTGCTATGGGAGCCAGTTGCACCGATTACCCCGAAGACAAGGGGACTGAAAGCCGTAGAGAACGAGGTAACGGCTATCGCACGGTAATAGGTTGCACCGATTACCCCGAAGACAAGGGGACTGAAAGCCTGATCCCGCCAGACCGCCGCCTGCCTTATAGTGTGGTGTTGCACCGATTACCCCGAAGACAAGGGGACTGAAAGTTCATTGCGTGGCCCTTGCCCTACCCCGTTTTTGCATGTTGCACCGATTACCCCGAAGACAAGGGGACGTAGTTCTAAAGGCGGAAAGATGAAGGCGGAAGGCGGAAGGATAAGTTGGAAAAGCTTTTTCATTGCGCAGAACCGCCCCCCAAGAGGGGGGAACGCGCCTGCACCTCCTAACCCGTTGCAAAAAGCGTGTTTATTGACACGCGCTTTTACCCGTGTTAGAATAAGGTTGCGGGGAGATGAGGATGAAAAGTTACTCATCGGCGGAAATTCTTAGAATCCTAAAGGAAGACGGGTGGATAATTAAAAATCAAGAAGGGTCGCACATACAGTTGATCCACCCAACCAAACCAGGCAAAGTCACTGTAACACACCCAGTTAAAACCTTGCCAAAGCACCGACTAAAAAGTATCTTCAGACAGGCGGGGCTGTAGCCTCCGCTCCGCCCGTTTAAAAGATCACAGGAGGTTTGTGTTATGAAAGACCGTTATGTTTACCCGGCAATCTTTGATGTAGCCGAAGACGGTATATCGATTGATTTTCCGGATCTCCCGGGATGTCTGCCTTGCGGCGAAACCGAAGAGGAGGCCCTTGCGAACGCCAAAGAAGCCTTAATGCTTCACCTGTTCGGCATGGAAGAAGACGGAGACGAGATTCCGCCCCCGTCCCGGATCACCGATTTGACCTTAGAAAAAAACCAAATTGCCGTACTGATTGAAGTCTGGATGCCGCCATTCCGGGATAAGATGGCCAACAAGTCTATAAACAAAACCTTAACCCTGCCTCGGTGGCTCAACAACTTGGCCGAACGCGAAAAGGTCAATTTCTCGCACGTTCTACAAGCCGCGTTAAAACGCCACCTCGGTATAGAGGATCATCCGCAAGTAGAGAAGCAGCCTTAAAAGCCGCTTTTCCGTTGCAGACATTGCCCCGAAGACAAGGGGACGTAATTCTAAAGGCGGAAGGATGAAGGCGGAGGGGGGAAGGAGCGAAGGCGTAAGAGCAAAGTCGCATTGTACGCCAGAGATAGGAGCAACCGAAGTATTTTTCATCCCTTATCCTTCATCCCTTACCGATTTCCCCGAAGACAAGGGGACCGGAATATTTATGGAAAATACTTTATGGAGTTTAGCAATAAGTACATCGTTCAAATATTTAATTTTTTCACTGATTTGCCGCTTCAGAATATAGACCGCTTCATAGTCAAGAATCGTCGGATTTTAAAAAATGAGTTCGTACTTACCCTGTTTCGTCTCTAATGTTGTCGGTTTCGGTTGAACTGAAACGTTCTAACGCTATTAGAATTAGTTTTGAAAGGGATGTCAGCATGATTCTGGCCGAACTGCTTGGCGCCGGCACTGTTCTTTTGTGCGGCATACTCATTAAATACGCCAAGCTTTATGACCTGATTGCGGGGTACAATATGCTGCCCCAGGAAGAAAAGGCAAAGGTTGATGCACAGCGCCTGGGGAACTTCGTCGGCAACTGCCTGTTTGCCATGGCCGGAGTCCTGCTGGCGGGGGCGGTACTGATTTATTTCGGCTATTATTGGGCGGAAACCGCGTCGTGGCTGGTTTTCTTTCTGATTATAGTCTATACCTTAATCGGGGCCAATAGAATCCCGCCAAAAGACGAGAACACAAAACCCTGATCAAAGTTTCACCCTTGTCAAACTCATATGCTTCTCGGCCATGCTTATCTTTGCGTTCATCAGCTTCCATGGAATTTGAAAATAAGAAGCAAGCAATTTGTTGTACGGTAGGATGAAGGCGGATAGGTAAAGAAAGTTTACATGTCGCTGGAGTTAGACTTTCCAAATGGTTTCCTCTTTAATCCCGGCTGACTGATAAAAAAACCCTGGGATCTACTTCCCAGGGGTCTTAAGCCAGCCTGATTCTGAAGTCAAACTACTATTGAATTCTCTGCTCTGCTGAGAACAAAACCTAGCTTGAAGGCGGGTGACAAGTAGCGCAATTTTCTTGGGAGTGACCGGCAGGTAGCGTTGACGCATGGCAACCAACACAGTTATCTCCCAAAGTTTTGTGATCAGAAGGTTGTGTGGGTGGACCAGCCGGTGCCGGTTCTTCCTTGGCCGGTTCTTCCTTGGCCGGCTCCTCTACCGCCGGCTCCTCTACCGCCGGCTTATCTACCGCCGGCTTATCTACCGCCGGCTTATCTACCGCCGGCTTATCTACCGCCGGCTTATCTGCCGCCGGCTTATCTGCCGCCGGCTTATCTGCCGCCGGTTTCTCCGCCGCCGGTTCCGTTGCCGGTTGTTCCGCCTGAGGCTGGGCCGGGGGCTCAGTCTTCTTACTACCGCAACCAGTCAACAACAATCCTGCGACTAGAAGCATTGCAATAATAAGTAACCATTTGCTTCCTCGCATTCGTTTACCTCCCTGTT